>NZ_KV811163.1:0-420 GCF_001813035.1 Streptococcus sp. HMSC071H03
GATTGGCAAGAAAGCAGAGAATCTCATTCAACGCCAGTTTGAAGCATCGAGGCCAATGGAAAAGTGCTATACGGATGTGACAGAGTTTTCTATTCCGAATGGCACGCAGAAACTCTATTTATCACCTGTTTTAGATGGTTTCAACAGTGAAATCATCGCTTATAATCTTTCTACTTCACCGAACTTGGAACAAGTGAAGAGCATGTTAAAACAGGCCTTCACAGAGAAACACTATGAGAATACGATTCTCCATAGCGACCAGGGTTGGCAATACCAACACGATTCTTATCATCGTTTCCTAGAGAGTAAGGGAATTCAAGCATCTATGTCGCGCAAGGGTAATAGCCCAGACAATGGTATGATGGAATCTTTCTTTGGCATTTTGAAATCCGAAATGTTTTATGGCTATGAGAATCACTT
>NZ_KV811164.1:0-431 GCF_001813035.1 Streptococcus sp. HMSC071H03
AAACGGAAGAAAACTTGGGAAGAAATGACAGAACTAGAGCGACTTCAGGAGGAGAATGAACGGTTACGTACTGAGGTGGCCTACCTAAAAAAGTTAAAAGAGTTAGAGGAAAGGGACGAAGCCTTAGAGCGAGAAAGGCAGAGACAGTTAGAGAAATGGTTTCAGGAGGATTTCGATTAGATTTACTTCTTGAAACAGCATGTTTAGCTCGCTCAACTTACTATTATCAATTGAAACAGCTGGATCAACCAGATAAGGATAAAGAGCTAAAGGATGAAATACAAGCCATTTATAATGAACATACAGGCAACTATGGCTATCGTCGAATCCATTTAGAATTAAGGAATCGCGGATTTGTGATTAATCATAAAAAGGTTCAACGTTTGATGAAAGTCCTTGGTTTAACGGCTCGAATTCGTCGCAAACGGAAG
>NZ_KV811165.1:0-1713 GCF_001813035.1 Streptococcus sp. HMSC071H03
TCCTACCTATCCTGTACATGTGGCACAGACACTCAATATCAAACTGCAGTAAAGCTCCATGGGGTCTTTCCGTCCTGTCGCGGGTAACCTGCATCTTCACAGGTACTAAAATTTCACCGAGTCTCTCGTTGAGACAGTGCCCAAATCATTACGCCTTTCGTGCGGGTCGGAACTTACCCGACAAGGAATTTCGCTACCTTAGGACCGTTATAGTTACGGCCGCCGTTTACTGGGGCTTCAATTCATACCTTCGCGTTACCGCTAAGCACTCCTCTTAACCTTCCAGCACCGGGCAGGCGTCACCCCCTATACATCATCTTACGATTTAGCAGAGAGCTGTGTTTTTGATAAACAGTTGCTTGGGCCTATTCACTGCGGCTGACTTTAAGCCAGCACCCCTTCTCCCGAAGTTACGGGGTCATTTTGCCGAGTTCCTTAACGAGAGTTCTCTCGATCACCTGAGGCTACTCGCCTCGACTACCTGTGTCGGTTTGCGGTACGGGTAGAGTATAAATTAACGCTAGAAGCTTTTCTTGGCAGTGTGACGTCACTCACTTCGCTACTAAACTTCGCTCCCTATCACAGCTCAATGTTACAGATAGAAGCATTTGACTCCTATCACACCTCACTGCTTAGACGTGCTCTTCCATTCGCACGCTTGAGTTAGCCTACTGCGTCCCTCCTTCACTCTATACTCTAGTACAGGAATCTCTACCTGTTGGCCATCGGATACACCTTTCGGTCTCTCCTTAGGTCCCGACTAACCCAGGGCGGACGAGCCTTCCCCTGGAAACCTTAGTCTTACGGTGGACAGGATTCTCACCTGTCTTGCGCTACTCATACCGGCATTCTCACTTCTATGCGTTCCAGCGCTCCTCACGGTACACCTTCACCACACATAGAACGCTCTCCTACCATCCCCTAAAGGATCCACAGCTTCGGTAAATTGTTTTAGCCCCGGTACATTTTCGGCGCAGGGTCACTCGACTAGTGAGCTATTACGCACTCTTTGAATGAATAGCTGCTTCTAAGCTAACATCCTAGTTGTCTGTGCAACTCCACATCCTTTTCCACTTAACAATTATTTTGGGACCTTAGCTGGTGGTCTGGGCTGTTTCCCTTTCGACTACGGATCTTAGCACTCGCAGTCTGACTGCCGACCATAATTCATTGGCATTCGGAGTTTATCTGAGATTGGTAATCCGGGATGGACCCCTCACCCAAACAGTGCTCTACCTCCAAGAATCTTTCTGTCGACGCTAGCCCTAAAGCTATTTCGGAGAGAACCAGCTATCTCCAAGTTCGTTTGGAATTTCTCCGCTACCCACAAGTCATCCAAGCACTTTTCAACGTGCCCTGGTGCGGTCCTCCAGTGAGTTTTACCTCACCTTCAACCTGCTCATGGGTAGGTCACATGGTTTCGGGTCTACATCATGATACTATGGCGCCCTCTTCAGACTCGGTTTCCCTACGGCTCCGTCTCTTCAACTTAACCTCGCATCATAACATAACTCGCCGGTTCATTCTACAAAAGGCACGCTCTCACCCATTAACGGGCTCGAACTTGTTGTAGGCACACGGTTTCAGGTTCTCTTTCACTCCCCTCCCGGGGTGCTTTTCACCTTTCCCTCACGGTACTGGTTCACTATCGGTCACTAGGGAGTATTTAGGGTTGGGAGATGGTCCTCCCAGATTCCGACGGGATTCCTCGTG
>NZ_KV811166.1:0-8432 GCF_001813035.1 Streptococcus sp. HMSC071H03
CTTTTTCATTACCTTTTGTCTTTTCAGGAACAAGATTGTACACTTTATCACCAGACTTGATTGCTGTTGTCTTGTGGTCTGTTGTGTCGTAGTTTTCACCAACTTTAGCATGAGAAGTGTCCGTTACATCTTCTTTGATCTTCTTGCCAGATTCGTCTTCATAGTGAACGACTACATCTCCGAATACTTGTTTATATATATAAGTAACATCAGTATTGCCTTCAACGACTCGACCTTGTTCAAGTCCTTGAGTCTTTTCAGGAACAATTTCATAGGTACGACCATCTTTTGTGGTAATTGTCTTATGAGCGTGATCACGAGTGTCATAAACAGTATTGATTGTAGCACCAGTTGTATCTTTTTCAGGTTCTTTGATTACTTTTCCGTCTTCATCTTTATAATGAACGGTTACATCTCCAAGTACTTCGTCATAAACATAGACAACACGAGTAGTGCCTTTAACAATCTTACCGCTTTCTTGACCTTGAGTTGCTTTCGTATCAATGCGATAAACCTTACCATCAGCTGTAGTAATTCTAGTTGGTTTGTGATCTGTTGTATCGTAGTTCGTACCAACTTTGCTATCTGGCGTATCTACAACACGTGGTGCAATAGTATTACCTTTCTTGTCTTGGTAATCAACGACAACGTTACCGTATTCATCTGGAGTTGGTACGTCTGGTACAAGGTCATAGTAGTAGGTAATATTGGTATTGCCTTCAACAACTTTACCTGTTTCTGCACCTTGAGTGGCTTTCAAATCTAGTTTGTACTTCTTACCGTCAACTGTCGTAATTGTTTCTTTCCGTTGATCGGTTGTATCGTAGTCTGTTCCCACTTCTGAACGTGGCGTATCCGTCACCTTAGGTGAAATTGTCATACCGTCTTTGTTCTTGTACTCAACGGTAACATCACCATATTTCTTTTCTGGTGTTGGAATATCTGGTACAAGATCATAGTAGTAAACGATATTGGTATTGCCTTCTACCACCTTACCAGTTTCAGCACCTTGGGTTGCTGTCAGATCCAGCTTGTACTTCTTGCCATCTACTGTGGTGATAGTGTCCTTACGCTGATCCTTGGTATCATAGTCTGTACCCACTTCAGAACGCGGTGTATCGGTCACTTTCGGTGCGATAGTCACGCCGTCTTTGTTCTTGTACTCAACGGTAACATCACCGTATTTCTTCTCTACCGGTTTTTCAACTTTGTCATAAACATAGACAACGCGGGTTGTTCCTTCGACAACCTGACCACTCTCGTGACCTTGTGTAGCATTGGTATCAATACGATAAGTTGTGCCATCATCCGCCGTAATGGTAGTTGGTTTGTGATCAGTTGTGTCATAGTAAGTACCAACCCGTGAAGTTGGTGTATCTACGATACGCGGAGCAATGGTGTTGCCTTGCTTATCTTGGTAGTCAACGACAACATTACCATATTTCTCTACTGGTTTTTCAAGCTTATCATAAACATTGACAACGCGGGTTGTTCCTTCGACAACTCTACCACTTTCTTTACCTTGTGTAGCTGTAGGGTCAATGCGGTAACTTGCTCCATCGGCTGTTGTAATCGTAGACGGTTTGTGGTCAGTTGTATCGTAGGCCGTTCCTACTGATGTGTCTGGTGTATCCACAATACGTGGAGAAAGAGTGTTGCCTTGCTTATCTTGGTAGTCAACAACAACATTCCCTTTCACTTCTGTATAGTAGTTTGCTACGTTCGTCGTACCTAATTTAACTTTACCTGTTGTATTATTAGTTGATGACACATATTTATAGATCTTGCCATCCGCTGTTGTGATTCTGTCTTGGTGTGTTGTTGTGTAGTCTTCACCAACAGGAGTTCCCGTAGGTTTAACCGTTTGAGTATTTGTTAGTTTAGTAGTAGTCCCTTGAATATAGTTATCCAGCAAGACATTCCCTGCAAGATTGTATTCAACCAGATTGTATTCAAGATCTGGTTTTACAAGAGTAAAGCGAGATGGTAATTTGCTTGTAATAGCTAACCAATAACCTCTATCCCATTGTGTAGTCCGCTGCATCACAAAGGAAATTGAATCTCCGCTTTCTGCCACACCCGCAATCCCCATTTTATAGAAATTTGGATCATCATAGTCGTCTTTAATGCCGTCAGTGACAATATTTGCTGCCAAACGTCCATCGGTTTGTTTTTCAACCAAAGAACCGGTAATCTTTACTGGTCGGAAATTATAATCTGTTATGCTTTCTTCGTGCTTCAGACCAGCCAATTTTCCAGTCTTAGGTTCTGTTTTGGTTAAACTTGTTAGAGCCAAAATTGCAGGGTTATCTTTTTTAAAGTTTATAACATTGCCATCAGCATCATAGAAGCGAGCAACAACTTTATATCTAGAAGGTACATTTATGTCATAAAAAGTGTAAATCCCTCTCGTCGGATCCTTCTCAGCAAAACCAACGATACCTGTTTTAGGGTTTAAATTCGTTACCTCATAAGTAACCTTTGAAATACTTACTCCATTATATTTAGAATTTTGGAGGCCCGTATAAGTAGCCGTAATGGTTTGTCCGCTTTTAATTTTAGGGATGACAAACCGGCTTCCACCAGCTGACAGTCTCGTTGTAAATGCTGGGATTGGATTGTTTGCAAACGTTCCACCAGATTTCACATACTCCTCATATGACATATTATTCATATCTTTTTGACCAAATTCAGTGGTACCAGTGATAGACAATTTAGCATTAGGCTCCCGTTCAAATTTCAAGCCTTGGCTGACAACTTCACTTAGATAGCCTGGAGTGCCGGTGTTTGCTTGCGCTTTTTTTAGGTCGCGTTTATAGGCATCTACCCCCGTCTTGATACGAGTTGCTTGTGTTTCCTCAAGAGTGTTGGCAAGGTCCTTTTTAGCATCTGACTCTACTTGGTTGTTCGCTGTTCCAATGTTGTCATTTTGATTTTGCTTAACATCAATGTTATAACCATTTGCTTCAGAAATCGCATCTTTTAGTTTTTGGTTTTCGACAGTTACTTTTGAACCTTCCGTACGATCTACCGGAGTAGCTACTGGGTCTGAGGTTGATACTGCTCCTGCTGGCGCAGGAGTAGTTGCTTCAGCTTTTGCTGTTGTAGCAGGAGCGGGCGTTGTTTCAGGCGTTGCAGTTGTTGCTGCTGGCGTTGTACTCGCTACTGGTGCTGTGGCTGGTTGCGTAGCTGCACTTTCAGTTGTTGTAGTCGCTGACGCTGTTGTAGTGTCAGCTGTTGAAATAGCTCCTGCTGGTGCTGTTGTTTCAGCTTTTGCAGTGGTTATTGCTGCTGTAGAGCTGCTAGCTGCTTCAGTTGCTGCTGCTTTTGATTGTGCAGCAAGACTTGTATCAGAAGCTTCCGCCACTGGAGCGGGCGTTGTTGGCTTCGTTGCCTTTACTTCATCAGCAGCTACACCTTGGTGAGCGCTAAGAATTGCAATGGTTCCAAGCGTCAAGATACCAATGGTGCCATAAACTTTGTTTTTCCGGATCGAACCATGACCCTTCGTTTTGCTATTATGAAACATAAAATTCCTCTTTCCTTTTTAATAATTACCCAATTAACCAATTATCTTTCTCAAAAGGCTTGACTTTTTTGAAGCCTAATAGAGCCAAGATAAATAAACCAATCGTTGCAAGAATCGTGGTTGCTTCCCCCGTATCTGGCAACAATGTAAACTTACCATTACTTGATTTGACAGTGACCGTTCCATCAGGATTTGCCCTAGCACCTACTTGCGCAGCTGGTACAGATGTTTTAGAACCGTCTGCGTTTTTGATAGTGACTTCTCCTTGATCATTACCAATAATCTCAAAGCCCTTGTCCGTCAAAAGCGGATCAGCTGGTGAGATGATTGATTTGATTGGATTGTCAATCGTGTCACCTTTTTTAGTAGTCACAGATGAAGCATTGTCAAGACTGAATGTTTCATCCCTTTTCAAGTCCATATCTGAAATTGTTGTCTCGTCCGTACCCTTTTCAGTCAAAATTGACGGATTGACCGTATCTTTTGCATCTATTGCTTCATCAGTTGGTATTGTATCTGTCGGTGCGATTGTATCTGCTATAGAAGTATCTGGGCTAACCGATGAATCTGATGAGGGGGTAGCCGGAACACTTGGCACTTGAGCTTTATCCTGCGAAGGCACTACTTTACTAGAAGAATCCGGTGTACTTGGTATATCCTTATCTGGTGGAGCGGGATCTGTCTTCGGTGGCACCACCTTATTAGAGTCTGGCGTTTCTGTGACCAGATCATAGTAATAAGTAATATTGGTATTTCCTTCAAGGACTTTTCCTTTTTCGTACCCCTGAGTAGCTTTTAGATCAAGGCGGTATTTCTTACCTTCTGAACTGATAATGGTTTCTCTTCGTTGGTCGGTCGTATCGTAGTCCGTTCCCACTTCAGAAGTCGGTGTATCCAACTCTTTTGGTGCAATCAAAGCACCATCTTTACTCTTGTACTCAACCGTTACATCGCCATATTTCTTTTCTGGCTCCGCTTGATTTGGCTTTGAAGACTCAGAGTCTGATGTTCCAGACTTATCCTTATCTGGTGTAGCCGATGGTATAGGGGCTATCTTCGGCGGTTCTACCTTACTTGAGGAATCCGACGGTTCCGACTTGTCCTTTTCTGGCGCAATCGGTGTTATTGGCGTTGTCTTTGGTGCCTCTACCTTGTCTGACACGCTTGGCTTATCCTTATCTGAAGCAACTGACGTGGACTTGTCAGGAGTTACAGGAGCAGCCGGCGTCACAGCCGTAGAGGTATTTGCATTTCCCTGCTTAGACTCTGGCGTTTCAGTAGAAGCCTTTTTATTGCTGTCAACAGTCGGTGTGACAATCGTTGTGGAGATAGAGCGCTCAACATCCCTAGCCAACACAGGATTTGCACCTAAAGCTGATAACAATACAGCCGTTGACGCTAAAAAGAACCTGCTTTTTTTCATTCTAAATATCCTCTCAATATTTTAACATATTGGATATGTTAAGGACTAGTTTAAAAAAAACTATTCACTTTCATGATAGTAATATTTTCCTCAAATGTCAAGCCGATTACAGCATTTTCACAGATTTATTTAATCTCATTACAGAAGTATTTTACATTTGTTTACACATTGTAAAGAAACATAGATATATTACAGATAAACAATAGGTGATTGATAAAAGAGTAATCTAAAGCTCTAACAACTTTTAAATCCCAATTAGTCTAGACAAGCGCGTCAATCAGTTATGATGCATATATACAAAAGCCCTTTCACATCAAAATCCAACTATTTTTCACTTCAATAATAATGTATAAAATGAAAATAATGTCTCTGGAATCAATATTTATGCAACGGCAGTGAGCTGTGTTTTTTATTTTCAACTTTTTTAAAACAAGAGGGTTAAAACTAGCTGCTAATACTTGTACAATTTCCTGTCAAGTATTATACTAAGAATAGTCTTAAAGTGAGGTGATATAAAATGGAAGCTGTCGTCTATTCAAATTTTAGAAACAATTTAAAACATTACATGAAAAAAGTCAACGATGAATATGAACCTCTAATGGTTGTCAATAAAAATCCTGATGAAAATATTGTAGTCTTATCTAAGAAAAATTGGGATAGTATCCAAGAAACCATCCGTCTAATGAATAACGAGTACCTTTCAGACAAGGTTCTATCAGGAATGGAACAAGTCAAGCAAAAGAAAACCATTCAACGCCAATTATTAGAGGTGGAAGATGTTTAACTTTACAGAACAAGCTTGGAAAGATTATGTTTCTTGGCAACAAGAGGATAAAAAGATACTCAAACGTATCAATCGTTTAATAGAGGATATCAAACGGAATCCTTTTGAAGGGATTGGAAAGCCTGAACCCTTAAAATATCGTTATTCCGGTGCTTGGTCTCGTAGAATTACAGATGAACAACGATTAGTCTATATGGTGGAAAAAGATGAGATTTATTTCTTATCCTTTAGAGACCATTACACATAAAAGCAGTCATTATCCATTGGATGCTAAAACTCTCTAACTGTCTGAAAAGTAGCCAATTTTAGAAGAAATCCTTAAATGATAAAAGGCTCTTAGAAATGCTGATAGAGTAGCACTTCTAAGAGTTCTAATTGGTTCTACAAAAAAAGAAAAATAGAAAAAGACAATACTTTGAGCAAAATGTTTATATACTCAATTCTCAAAAAGAAAAAACAGAGCTGGTAAAATTGCTAATAATAGAATAATCTATCTTCAGTGTTATCAATTGTAATTCTAAACAATATATGCTATCGTGGAGACATAATGAAACAAAATTTGAATTTTATACATGTTTAAATGGACGTACTGAATTTATTGAGTTTTTACAAACCTTACCCCTAAAAGACAAACAGAAACTTCTTGCCACTATTAGCCTAATACAAGAGCACGGTTTGCTTATCGCACAACGCATGGAATGGGTGAAAAAACTTGATAATGATATTTTTGAAATTCGCTCAAAAGTATCTTCTAATATTCAACGTGCCTTATACTTCCATGTGATTGGTGACCGCTACATCATCACACACGGATTTACCAAAAAGACACAGAAAACACCTACTAGTGAAATCAGGCATGCTAAAGAACTGAAAAAAGAATTTGGGGAGCATAATCATGACAACTATTAAATTTGACGATTTTTTACAAGATGAACTAAAACAAGAAGATTTTAAAGCTGGTTATTTAGCAGAAAAAAGCATCTTAGAAAGTGCAATTGCCGTCTTTAATGCTAGACAAAATGCTGGACTGACACAACGTGAACTAGCTGACCTATCTCATGTCCCGCAATCCACCATTGCTAGAATCGAACGATGACATAATACCAGCATTGAAACCATGAGCAAGATTGCTTTTGCATTGAATCAAAAACTCACCATTAACATTGGCTAATATCAGCTTTTAGATGTCATATAAAGAAACTCTATGAATAACATTTATTATCTTCGAATAATTTTAAAAATAAAGCAAGTGACTACTAGAAAATCACTTGCTTTTTGTATTAATGATCTTTTACAAAATCTAAAATATCTTCATAAGTTAATTCTGATGCTGCTGTACCTAATCCGAGATGAACTAACTATCAGTACAATATCGTTAATTTCTAGTAGCACAAGCATTGCAAAAATACTAATGTGCTTTTCCCATCTAAAAAAGCATGGTTCTTAATCAAAGAATAACAAAGTCTAGCTGCCTTCTCTTCAATAGTCGGATATTGATCAACTCCAAAATAAGTATCAAAAACATTAGAAAGTGAGGCCTCAACTAACCCCTTGTCTCGTACACCATCCATTCCTCCCGAAGCTATAATCAATTGGCTATGTAAGGCAACAACCTGTTCAACGGTTAATCGCTTCATTTGGCTAATTCCTTAAAGGCTTCTAGGTGGCGTGACAAGATAGAACTTGCCACCTCGTCAACACTAGCTTGATCAGTAACAACAGCTTCTGTCTGTTCTTCTTGGACCAAGGTATTATAGTCAACTAAAACATATTTAGGTTTATTGTTTTTCAAAATAACAGCTGTACCTTTCCTATCAACCATGCGAGCAACTTTAGAAAAATTTTGATTTGCTTCAGTAATTGGAACTAAATTTTCAAGATTAATTTGCATTATATTATCGCCTCCTTTTGCTTATCATATCATTTTTAAGCAAGAAAAACAATAATATAGGATGAATTTATCCTATATTATGGTATAATGGAGATAGTGCTATACAAGGAGGTATGCCATGACTCTTGATGTAAATAAAGAAGAATTAACAATTTTAGGGATTCCCTTTGATAACTTTTCAGAGAATTAGTCAAAACGAATGAACTTGCTCGTGTTGTAAAGTTAGCTGATTTACGGCATAATTCTGACATAACTAGATTAAAAGAAATTAGCCCCAAGGATATCAAGAGACAAAAAAATATCTTTCAGCTATCAAATTCTTAAGCACTTAGAATCATCTAGGTACTTATTTTGTTGTCTTATTTCTTCTTGAATTTACAATCTAAGTGCAAAAAATATAAATTAGTAATTTTTAGTAACTTAGTTTAAAATTTCATAAACGCACAACAAAAGAGTCTGGGACAATAGTGTCTTGATTCTATCAAAAAAGAATATGGGACATAAAGATATTCAGCAAATCAGTGAGACTTACGGGTATCTAATCAAAGAAAAGGCTATCCGTGAAGACAATAAAATCCGTGACTTTTTCCACGGTTTAAGCCAGTAGAAACTATTTTGAACAAATTTTGAACAAAAACAAAAGAAACGCTGATTTATCAACGTTTCTAAAACTTAAGCAATACCGGCGGCCGGGGTCGAACCGGCACGTCCTTGCGGACACTGGATTTTGAGTCCAGCGCGTCTGCCAATTCCGCCACGCCGGCAAAGTTAAACTGGGGTAGCTGGATTCGAACCAACGCATGAG
>NZ_KV811166.1:8532-8877 GCF_001813035.1 Streptococcus sp. HMSC071H03
AAGTCCCTTGCCTTACCGCTTGGCTATACCCCAATAATATAAAATAGGCGAGTGATGGGGATCGAACCCACGCATGCCAGAGCCACAATCTGGTGTGTTAACCACTTCACCACACCCGCCATATTCACAATAAACACGGGCAGTAGGAATTGAACCCACACTGAAGGTTTTGGAGACCTTAGTTCTACCTTTAAACTATGCCCGTAAAGGTATGGAAGGGGAGGGATTCGAACCCCCGAACCCGAAGGAGCGGATTTACAGTCCGCCGCGTTTAGCCTCTTCGCTACCCTTCCTGATATTTTAAACTAATTATGGCGCGAGACGGAATCGAACCGCCGACACATG
>NZ_KV811167.1:0-10008 GCF_001813035.1 Streptococcus sp. HMSC071H03
TCTGCGATTGTCTTTTTCGTTTCTCATAAAAGTCCGCAATATGATAGGGCTTGGTATGACTGACCGAAGCAATGTTGTGAATGGTCTTGAAGAGAATTTTTCTGGCATGAGGATTGCCCCGTTTGGTGATGTGTTCTTAAGCCAGAAAGTTTCCAGATTCGTAGTGTCTGAGATCAATTCCAATAAAGGCGTTGATTTGATTGGCAGACTGAAAACGGCGAATATCTCCTAATTCGCTTATGATAGAGGTGGCTGTTGTTTCAGCGATACCAGAGATGGAGAGAACGAATCTCATCCTCTCTCAATCTTAGCTTTTCATTACCCCACTACAGTTGACAAAGAGCCACTTTTTTCTATCATTCTCCAAAAACACTTTGAATATCCTCATCCGTTATTCCAATCATAGGGTTGATTTTCAAGAAATTTTCCTCAGTCAAGATATATTTTTCCACAGTTGTTTCCAAATTATTCACAGAAGTGTGTATAACTTTTTCATCAGTTAGGAGGTCTGAAAAGCGTTGGATTAGATAGGTATTGCGAGCTGTGCCAGTGTTTTTGACAGCAAAGTCAAAGGCAGACTTTTCCCCAAGAAGAATCAATTTGCTCTTGGCACGGGTGATAGCAGTATAGATAAGATTGCGTTGCAGCATACGGTGGCTGCTGGATGTAATCGGTAAAATGATTACAGGAAATTCACTACCCTGAGATTTGTGGATACTCATAGCGTATGCCAGACGAATTTTATACCATTCACTGCGTTGATAAACAATCTCATTGCTGTCAAAGTTGATAGTCAACTCGTCCTGTTTTGAATCAGTATATTTGGCTGGCAGCAAATCAGTGATATAACCCAAATCGCCGTTAAAGACATTACTTTCCGCATCATTGACCAGATGAATCACCTTGTCGCCTTGTCGGTATTGGCAATCCGTTGCTTCAAAGACGAGTTGTTCTTTTTCGGCAGGGTTGATTAGATTTTGCATGAGTTGATTGATGTGGTCAATCCCAGCCTGTCCGCGGTACATAGGCGCAAGTACCTGCACATCTTGAGCTGGAATGCCACTGCGGATAGCAGCTTCTACAATACGTTCAATCATCTGCAGAATATGTTCACTACGCGCTTCAAAATAAGAACGGTCAGCCTTTTTTTCTATAAAATCAGGTGGCAGAATGCCTTTTTGAATCTGGCTGGCTAAGTTGACGATAGTGGAGTCTTTGCTTTGTCGATAAATTTTTTCTAATTTGGTCTGTGGAAGAAGAGGGATTTTCAGTAAATCTGCCAGCACTTGTCCGGGGCTGACAGAAGGCAGCTGATCAGCATCTCCGACAATGAGAAGTTTGCTGTTGGAAGAGATATTGCTGAGGAGTTGATTGGCTAACCAAGTATCTACCATTGAAAATTCGTCGACAATAATAAAGTCTGCGTCCAAATAATCGTCTAAATGGCTGGTGTCGTCGTCTCCTGTCATGCCTAAATGCCGATGAATCGTTGCGCTTGGAAGCCCTGTTAATTCATTCATGCGTCTGGCAGCACGCCCAGTTGGAGCGGCTAGAAGAATAGGCAAATCTTGAGATTTGCGCAAATCCAACCCATGCAGCAGAGCATAAACAGCAATGATTCCATTGATGACGGTCGTTTTTCCTGTTCCGGGACCACCCGTTAGGATGAAAATTTTGTGATTGATAGCGTCACAAATTGCTTGTTTTTGAGTCACATCATAGGAAATGGCAAACTCATTTTCGATTTGAGTAATAGCAGCTTCGATTTTTTCCGGTTCAAATTTGTTTTGCTTCCCTTTTTCTAAAATGCGCAAGAGATTGCTACGAATCCCTTCTTCGGCAAAAAAGAGACTGTTTTCAAAAATCTTTGTATCAACATTTTGAACTTTATCTTCTTCAATCAAATATGCCAGCTCATCCGCAACAGAACTTGGGTCTAACTCAATCTGACGGGAACTTTCGAGGAGCTCAATCGTATGTTCTAGAAGTTCTTTGGCTTCAAGATAAGTGTCGCCTTTTTCCATAGACTGGGTTAGGAGCGTGTGAAGCAACCCAGCACGAAAACGCTCTGGAGCAGTACTTTCAATTCCTAAGCTTTGCGCCAGTTGGTCGGCAATTTTAAATCCTATTCCTTGAATATCTTCCACTAACTGATAAGGATAGTGTTCGACAATTTCGAGAGTCTCTTCTTTGTAAAAATCTTGAATCTGAAAGGCAAGCTTGTTCGGGATACCGTATTCAGATAGCTTGGCAAGAATTCTCTCGGTGCCGTAATTTTGTCTTAGTTTTGTGAGAAAGGCTTCACGGTTTTTAGCAGAAAGACCTGCAATATTCTTTAATTTTTCTGGCTCTGCTAAGACTTTATCAATCGCGTTGTCGCCATAGAGATCCACGATTTTTTGCGCTGTTTTTACACCAATCCCTTTAAAATGGTCGCTTGAAAAATATTTGACTAAGCCTTTGCTGGTTGGCTTTGCACGCTCATAGCGTGTTATTTTGAGTTGTTCACCATATTTAGGGTGTTGCACGAGATTTCCCCAAAAAGTGTAGTCTTCGCCCTCCATAATATCCGCCATGGTGCCCGTGACAATAATCTCAAAATCATCAAAATCTGCATCGGTGTCGTTAATATCTAACAGCAGAATCCGAAAGAAACTGCTGGGATTTTCAAAAATAATGCGTTCAATGGTGCCTGAAAAGTAAAATTCCATCATCTTCCTGTATCAATGTTAAAAGAATGGGAGTGGGGCAGAACTAAAAATTGAAAATTTTTAGTTCGTAGTCCCACCCCCGCAAGGGTGCTTAAACAGTTATCAAGCTGTTTAAGGTTGCAGATGAAGAAAACGAAGTTTTCGTCAAAGATGCTCTTCCGAGCTTGAAAAGCGAACAGCTTTGATACTTGCTTCGCAAGTTTTATCTGCCACCTCAAAGCAGTGCTTTGAGCAATCACGGTGGCTTGCCATGCAAGGCTGATTTCCCGCCTTCAACAATTCACTAAATTGTTGAAGCTGCGTTATTCGTTTATTCCTAAATCTGATAGAAGCTGGAATACTTTTTGCCCAGCTCCAACGAATTAAAATAGACTTGTTTGGGATTAGAAAGTGCCGATTCTATTCAAAGGCCAGAAACGGAGTTTTGCTTCGCCCTGCAATTGATTGGCTTTAAATGTTCCCACCTGACGGCTGTCTTTTGAGACAAGACGGTCATCTCCTAAAAGCAGGTATTCGTCTTTTGGAACTTCAATGGTAAAGCTAGTGTTCCCATTTGCATCCTGCGTAAAGGCTTGAGCTTTATCTGCTAAAGACTGAAAGAAACTGTTATAGGAATAGGTTGCCTGCAATTTATCATCTTTAAACTTCGCGAGGTAATTTTTAAGATAAGGTTCGTTGGCCTTTTTGCCATTTACATATAGTTGGTCGTTTTCGTAGCGGATAGTGTCTCCAGGAAGACCGATCACCCGCTTGACAATTTGCTTGGTTTTTCCATCTTCGTCTTTTTCACTTGCAACGACAATATCAAAGCGATTGACAGGCAAGTGTTTGACAACAAATAGATATTCTCCATTAGCTAAGGTTGGATCCATTGAATGCCCGTCTACCTTGACAGGAACCCAAAGAAAGGCGCGTGATAAGAAAAGAACGGCCATGAAGAGGATAAACAATCCCCATTCTTTCATAAATTTTGAAAAAGTAGTTGATTTTGTTTGCATAACTTACCTTTCTAGAAGTTTCTTCGCTTTTTCAGTATTTTTAAAATGCAGTTTTGCACTCGCTTCTAAGCCTTTTATGCCGTAGGCTTGAAGAAGCTGACTTGCGATTTTATCGGACTTTGCTCCTGCTCCACTGGGCAATTCATAGCCGAGCTCTTGACTTAAATTTTCAAGATTTTCTAAAAATAAGTCGCGTGCAATCATGGAGCTGACTGCTACGGCTAAGTATTTTCCTTCCGCTTTTTCCTCTAAAGTGAGAGGATTTGAGAAATGATTGCGTTCCTGTTTGACGTATTTCTGATAATTTTTGTCACTTGTGAAGGCATCAATAACAATTTTTTCAGGCTGCACTCCCGTTTGCAAGAGCAGATAAATGGCTTGATTGTGAAGAGCAACCTTGACAGACACCGCATTGTAGCCAGAAGCAATGACTTCGTTGTATTTTTGGGGGGACAATAGCAGAGCTTGGTGCTGAATCTTTTCCTTTAACAAAGGAACGATTTGCCTGATTTTCTGGTCTGTTAGGCTTTTAGAGTCATCAACTCCCAGCTTTCGTAGAAACCTATGCTGTTCTGTTGTGACAAAAGATGCCACAACAGCAAGTCCGCCGAAATAAGAACCGTTGCCGACTTCATCTGTCCCGATAAGAGGACAATTTTGCTGAGGAGCTGTCGTTTCTTCTCTGGAAGACTGATAGCCAAAAAATTGTGCTGCCTGCTCTGCGTTTTCTCCTTGGAAGAGGACTTTTCCTGAAGTGTAGATGGAGGCAGTTGCCTTATCAAGCTTAAAAAGGTAACGAATATAAGGATTTTTACTAGAAACAAGCTGTGCCTGGTAGTGGGCAACAAAATCTTGAATTTGTTTCTCACTGGGTTGTAAGGTAATACTTTCCATATTGCTATTGTACCATAAAAGTTATAAATTTCTTTAAAAACTGACAAAATCGCTTCCTTTTGGTATAATATTTTGAGGTGATTTTATGGCAAACTTAAATCGATACAAATTTACTTTCGGAAAGAAGAGTGTAACCTTAACAACAGAACACGATAATTTATTCATGGAAGAAGTTGAAAAGGTTGCAACAGAAAAATATCACGCAATTAAAGAGAAGATGCCTGCGGCAGATGATGAAACATTAGCTATTTTGCTGGCAGTCAATAGTTTAGCGACGCAATTGTCACGTGAGATTGAGTTCGATGACAAGGAGCAAGAGCTGGAAGAACTTCGTAAAAAAGTGTTAGAAGCCAACAAGCAAAAGGTTAGTGAGCAAGAGGGGACCCTATGATTTCATTGGTAATTTTGCTGATTTTGGCTTGGAGTTTTTACATTGGCTATTCGCGTGGGATTGTTTTGCAGGCTTATTATACTGTTTCGGCGGTTATTTCAACAATTATTGCAGGGCAACTGTACCAATCTCTAGGTGAACAAATCAATCTTTTAGTTCCCTACGCTAGTGCACAGGAAGGAACATTTACCTATTTCTTTCCCAGCAGCCAATTGTTCCAGTTGGACAAGGTTTTTTATGCCGGTCTGGCTTATCTAGTCATTTACACGATTGTTTATAGCATAGCCCGTTTTATTGGGATTTTTATTCACTTAGTGCCAAACAAGAAAGCCAATGAGCGTTGGTACAATGTTGCTAGTGGTGCTTTAGCTGTTTGCGTCACTTTATTTGGAATTCAAATGCTGCTGACCGTTTTAGCAACGATTCCCTTACCACTTGTTCAAAATCATCTCAATGCCAGTGGTTTAGCTCGATTTATCATCAGTCACACACCAATTACTTCAGGAATGTTGAAACAACTCTGGGTGACCAAAATCATCGGATAAATACAAAGACTCAGTTGGTGGTGCTAGCTGAGTTTCTTTTTCATCAGGAAAGATAAGAATATGAATAGAAAAATTTTAGAAACGTTAGAATTTTGGAAAATCAAGGCGCTCTTTGAACCCTATCTTCTGACAGAACAAGGGTGCTTGGAGCTGCAGCAGCTGTTCCCGTCCAATAAACAAGAAAGGCTGGAAACAGCATTTTTAGAAATGACGGACATGCAGCAGATTTTTGTACAGCGTCCTCACTTCAGTCTGGCTGCGACCCAAGACATTACGGGCTTGACCAAGCGCTTGGAGCTGGAAGGCAACTTAAACATTGAAGAATTTCTCGCTCTGAAGCGGGTTTTGGCTGTCACGCAAGAATTGACTGATTTTTATGAGGATTTGGAAAATGTTGAGTTGCAAAGATTGAATCGGCTTTTTGAAAATTTGGTTTCTTTTCCGAGCTTGCAAGGAGCGTTGCAGGCTATCAATGAGGGCGGATTTGTTGAAAGTTTTGCGAGTGACAATTTAGCTCGCATTCGCCGGAAAATTCAAGAAAATGAAGTTCAAGTGAGAGATATTTTGCAAGATATCCTCAAAACCAAGGGCGATATGCTAGCAGATCAAGTAGTAGCCAGTCGAAACGGTCGCAATGTTTTGCCGGTCAAAAATACATTCCGCCATCGTATCTCAGGCGTGGTGCATGATATTTCTGCTAGTGGAAACACGGTGTATATCGAGCCGCGGGCGGTGGTCAATCTCAATGAAGAAATCACCAATGCACGGGCAGACGAGCGCTATGAAATTTTGCGGATTTTACAAGAGTTGTCTGACCGCATACGTCCTCATATTGCTGAAATTGCTAATAATGCTTGGATTATTGGACATCTGGACTTTGTTCGAGCTAAGGTGCGCTTTATGCAGGAGAGAGGAGCGGTAGTACCCAAGCTGTCTGACCGTCAGGATATTCGACTGCTCCATGTTGCTCATCCTCTGATAGAAAATGCAGTGGCTAATGATTTGTACTTTGCATCGGATTTAACGGAAATCGTCATTACTGGTCCCAATACAGGCGGAAAGACCATTATGCTCAAAACCCTAGGCTTGGCTCAGCTTATGGCACAGTCTGGCCTGCCTATTTGGCAGATGAAGGGAGTCGAGTGGGGATTTTTGACCAAATCTTTGCGGACATTGGAGACGAGCAGTCTATTGAGCAGAGTTTGTCGACTTTCTCCAGCCATATGACGAACATTGTCTCTATTTTAGAGCAGGCTGATGAGAATGCCTTGGTGCTTTTGGATGAGCTTGGAGCTGGAACCGACCCGCAGGAGGGTGCAGCTCTTGCTATGGCAATTCTTGAAGACTTGCGACTGCGACAGGTCAAGACAATGGCAACGACCCACTATCCAGAGCTTAAGGTCTATGGGATTGAGACTGAGGGAGTGCAAAATGCCAGCATGGAGTTTGATACAGAAAGCCTAAGGCCAACTTATCGTTTTATGCAGGGAGTGCCGGGTCGCTCCAATGCTTTTGAGATTGCAAGGCGTTTAGGTCTGTCTGATAGAGTGGTCAAGGATGCTCAAGAATTGACTGACACGGACAGCGATGTCAATCGCGTTATTGAGCGCTTGGAAGAGCAGACCTTGGAAAGCCGCAAGCGGTTGGATAATATCCGAGAAGTGGAGCAAGAAAATCTCAAATTTAACCGTGCTCTTAAAAAGCTCTACAATGAGTTCAATCGGGAAAAAGAAACTGAGCTAAATAAGGCAAGGCTGGAAGCGCAGGAAATCATTGATGTGGCGCT
Source organism: Streptococcus sp. HMSC071H03 (assembly GCF_001813035.1). Lineage (NCBI taxonomy): Bacteria > Bacillati > Bacillota > Bacilli > Lactobacillales > Streptococcaceae > Streptococcus > Streptococcus sp. HMSC071H03. The sequence goes on from NZ_KV811167.1 coordinate 7,326, forward strand.
GACCGAGAGTGATATGATTCTCAAAAATCTACATGCTAAATCCAGTCTCAAACCGCACGAAATTATTGAAGCCAAAAGCCAGCTGAAAAAATTAGCTCCGGAAACGGTGGACTTGTCACAGAATAAAGTGTTAAAACAAGCCAAAAAAGCACGGAAACCAAAAGTGGGAGACGATATTCTGGTGATTAGCTACGGTCAGAGAGGCACGCTTGTCAATCAGCTCAAAGACGGTCGCTGGGAAGCACAGGTGGGACTCATCAAGATGACCTTGGAGGAAGCAGAGTTTAACCTGCTCAAAGCTGAAAAAGAACAGCCTAAGCGCAAGCAGGTCAATGTGGTGAAACGAACAACCACAAGCGGACCAAGAGCTCGACTGGATTTGCGAGGAAAACGTTATGAAGAAGCCATGCAAGAGCTGGATACCTTTATCGACCAAGCCTTGCTCAACAATATGGCACAGGTGGATATTATTCACGGGATCGGGACGGGCGTCATTCGCGAAGGCGTCACCAAATATCTCCGTCGCAATAAGCATGTCAAGAGTTTTGGCTATGCACCGCAAAATGCTGGGGGTAGCGGAGCAACTATTGTGGTGTTTAAGTAATGCAGAGTTGGTGAACAAAACTGTTCATGATAAAGAAGAAAGATTGAAAAGAGGAAATATTTATGAGACAAAAAGGAATACAAGATTCTTGTACAACGATTCTGGTTGGGAAAAAAGCGAGTTATGACGGTTCAACTATGATTGCACGTACAGAAGATTCACAAAATGGTGTATTTACGCCCAAGAAATTTATTGTTGTTAACCCAGAAGATCAGCCGCGGCATTACAAGTCTGTACTATCAAGCTTTGAGATAGATTTGCCGGACAATCCAGTTCGCTACACCAGTGTACCGGACGCTCTTGCAAAAGACGGGATTTGGGGTGAAGCTGGTATCAATGTTTACAATGTAGCCATGAGCGAGACAGAGACGATTACCACGAATAGCCGAGTGCTGGGAGCAGATCCTTTGGTGGTGACTGGTATCGGAGAAGAAGACATGCTGACCTTGGTGTTGCCTTATATCAAAACGGCGCGTGAGGGTGTGTTGCGTTTAGGGAAGATTCTTGAAGAATACGGCACCTATGAGTCAAACGGGATTGCCTTTTCTGACGTGAATGAAATCTGGTGGTTGGAGACAATCGGTGGACATCATTGGCTAGCTCGCCGGGTGCCCGATGACGCCTATGTAACCAATCCGAATCAGCTGGGAATGGATTATTTTGAGTTTGACAATCCCGAATATTTCCTCTGTGATCCTGATTTGAAAGACTTTATTCGTCGCAATAATTTGAATCTCAACTATGACGGGGAATCTTTCAATCCGCGCTATGCTTTTGGTAGCCAGCGTGACAAAGACCGCCATTACAATACACCGCGTGCTTGGGATATTCAGCGTTTTCTCAATCCAGAAATTGAGCAAGACCCGCGCTCCTTTTTCCTTCCTTGGTGTCAAAAACCCTACCGTAAAATCACGATTGAAGATGTCAAGTATGTCCTTAGCAGCCACTACCAAGACTCTCCTTATGACCCTTATGGCTTAGAAGGCAGTCATCACAGTCAGCGGACCTTCCGCACGATTGGGATTAACCGCACAAGTCAAACATCTATCTTGCAGTTGAGACCCAATAAACCACAGGAAACGACGGGCATCCAATGGTTGTCCTATGGCTCTATGCCTTACAATACAGCCGTGCCTTTCTTTACCCAAGTCTCTACAACACCAGCCTACTTTGCCAACACGACGGACAAGGTTTCGACGGATTCCTTCTACTGGACCAATCGCTTAATTGCAGCTTTGGCTGACGCGCATTTTTCTAGTCATCTGGGAGATTTGGATGATTACCAAGAAACGACCATGGCTTTGGGACATGAAATGCTAGGGCGCGTGGATTGTGCCTTGGAAAAAGGAGAAATAGTTGACTTCGAAGCAGAAAATCAAGCCCTAAGCGATAAAATTCAAGAAGCAACGGGCCAACTTCTGAATAAAATCCTGCTAGACGCCAGCAATCTGATGACCAATCATTTTTCTTTGAGCGACTAACTCCGTAGCACATTCTGCCCCTACAAATGCTTCGTCTCAAGTAATTGCTAACGAATAGAAGTTCGTTTTTGGAAAATTATTGAATACTAATCTGCGGAGGAGTTTTTCGCTCCGTAGCAAATATTTTGCAAATGCTTCCTTTTAGTGTAGAATGATGTCAAGAAATGAAATAGAGCGATGACATTGGTCATCGTCAGAGGAGAACAATATGGTAGCAGCAGTTACAGATGCAAATTTTGCAGAAGAAACAAAAGACGGACTTGTCCTCATTGACTTTTGGGCAGCATGGTGTGGTCCTTGCCGCATGCAGGCACCGATTTTGGAAAAATTAGCCGAAGAAGTGCATGAAGACGAATTGAAAATCTTCAAAATGGACGTGGACGCCAACCCAAATACACCAAGTGAATTTGGAATCATGTCAATCCCGACCCTCATCTTCAAAAAAGATGGGCAAGTGGTGAAGCAAGTTGTCGGTGTTCATACCAAAGAACAATTAAAAGCTATTGTAGCCGAATTGAGCTAAAAGAGAACGAGGCTGGGACAAAAGTCCGACCTCAAATATACAAAGCGAACAAAACTAGTTTTCTGGTAATCAGAA
>NZ_KV811167.1:10108-43924 GCF_001813035.1 Streptococcus sp. HMSC071H03
AAACTCTTTCTCTTTTCAAGATTAGAAGAGTACTTTTGACGAAAATTCGTTTTCATCAGTCACTACCTTTTTGCTAATAGATCAATACACTAATCGGTGCTATAATGAAAATGAAGAAAGATTGTTTCAATCAGAAAGGACGATTAAATCCTGGGAACATTTGGAATAGTAGCTGTATTCGTCATTGTTGTACTCTTATTCATTTGTATCTATCTTCTTTTCAAAGTTATCTTCAAAAAATAAAGTTAGAAGTTAAGTAGGAAATAATTACAAACGAGACAATTTCATTTCGTCCTCGCAGCTGACAAGGCAAACTGATTGTCGTTCACTCCGTCCGCCCGGCGGACGAGATAAACTTCTTTTGGTTCATACTGTCAGCCGGGCGGACGGAGTAAACCAAAAGTAAGGGAGATTTTCCGCCGGGCGGACGAAGCAAACGAAAAGTAGTTGAGGTCATCCGCCGCGCTGACGGAAAAAGGAGAAGTCATTGAAACGGTCACTTTAAGTGACAAGTAAAAAAGGAAAGAAGGAATTTATGAAGCAAGAAAAGCTCATTGGACTTAAACTTAGTAATCTTTCTTTCCGTGCTCAATAACAGCCGCAAGCACTATGCGGATATCCTTGCCCGTCGCAAGGGCAAAGAGCCTAAAGCAGAATTGGGTTAATTAAAAAATGAGGTTGGGACTTTTCCAACCTCATTGTATTACGCTTTTTTCCTTTTTCCCCAAACGCTTTTTTCGGCAACTGCAGTAAAGAGCGCATCCGTTGAGGAATTGAGCGCCGTTTCACAGGAATCTTGGATAACTCCAATGATGAATCCTACCCCAACGACTTGCATGGCAACATCATTTGAAATACCGAAGAGACTACAAGCAACAGGAATGAGCAAAAGAGAACCACCTGCCACCCCGGAAGCACCACAAGCAGAGATAGCGGCGACAATACTGAGGATTAATGCTGTCGCAAAGTCAATCGAAATGCCTAATGTATTGACTGCAGCAAGGGTGAGCACATTGATGGTAATAGCTGCTCCAGCCATGTTAATAGTGGCACCAAGAGGAATAGAAACGGAATAAGTATCTTTGTTGAGTCCTAGTTCTTCACAAAGTTTCATGTTGACAGGAATATTAGCAGCTGAACTACGTGTGAAGAAAGCTGTCACACCACTGACTTTTAAACACCGCAAAACAAGTGGGTAGGGATTTTTTCTCATCAGAACAAAGGCAATGAAAGGGTTGACGACCAGAGCTACAAAAAGCATGATAGCGATTAAAACTGCTAATAAGCTGCCATAGTTAGCCAACACCGCCAATCCTTTGTCAGAAATCGTCTTAAAGACCAAACCAAGAATTCCAAAAGGAGCCAGATTGATAATCCATTCAACGACCTTAGAGGTTACACTTGCCATAGTTTGCAAAAGCTCTTTACTGCTTTTGCTGGCTTCACGCATGGCAAGTCCAAATACCACAGCCCAAGATAATATTCCAATATAGTTTGCGGTGATGAGAGCATTGACTGGATTGTCCACTACTTTGAGCAATAAATTACTGAGGACTTGCCCAATCCCATCTGGTGGTGTAATCTTGGTCTTTGACGCTGTGAGTGTGATGTGTAAAGGAAAAAGGTAGTTAGCTAGCACTGCGACTAAAGCTGCTGAGAATGTTCCCAAAAGATACAAGATAATGATAGTTTTCATGTTGGTTTCTTGCCCTTTTCGATGTTGTGATAGAGCATTGGTCACCAAAGCAAAAACCAACAGTGGAGCAATGCCCTTTAAGCCACCAACAAATATATCTCCCAATAAGCCAATTGCTGACAGCTTAGGACAGGTCAAGCCGAGGACAGCCCCTAATGCAATCCCGATAGCAATACGCTTAATCAAACTAGATTTTTTCCAAGCCAAAACTATTCTTTTCATATCATATAATCCCTTCATGATCATAATGTCTCCCATTATAGTATAAATATTCTGAAAAATCAATCTGTTTTAGATAGAATACACTGGGTGGAGTTCGTATTCCCCTGATTCAATTAGGCTTAGATATGGTATAATAGAAATAAGCAGGAGGTGACCTATGTTATTTGCGAACAAGAATGTATTCTCTCGCTACTTTGAAAAATTCAACTGGTCTAATTTGTTAGATGACGTCTTTAGCAAGCTCGTCTCACTCGTGCTATTGCTAGCTCTCTTTTACCTCGCTAAAAAGTTGGTACATGTACTCGTAAGAAAGATTATCTCACCCTCTTTGAAACTCTCCAGTCAAGACGAAGGGCGGCAAAAGACCCTCACTCGTTTGATTGAAAATTTACTGAATTACACCCTTTACTTTTTCTTGATCTATTGGATATTAGCGATTTTAGGCTTGCCGGTGTCTAGTTTACTGGCAGGAGCTGGGATTGCTGGGGTAGCAATCGGGATGGGCGCTCAAGGTTTCTTGTCCGATTTGGTCAATGGTTTCTTTATTTTACTGGAGCGACAGTTGGATGTCGGAGACAGCGTTCGCCTGACCAATGGCTCGATTAAAATCGCAGGAACGGTTGTGAGCGTCGGGATTCGGACGACACAAGTGCGCGATGCAGATGGCACTTTGCATTACGTTCCTAATCGCAACATTACCGTCGTCAGCAATCTCTCACGCGGCAATATGCGTGCGCTCATTGATATTCCATTATACGCTCAGACGGATTTGGAGAAGGTCACTCGGATTATCCAGCAGGTCAATCAAGAATATGCGGGCGATCAAGTAGAAATTTTGCAGGAACCGACGATTTTAGGTCCGCAACTCGCAGACAACGGACAATTTTATTTCCGTGTCAGTATCACTGTCCAAAGTGGTAGCCAAAGTACCGTTTATCATCAATTTTACAGATTGTATCATGACGCTCTATTAAAGGGAGGAATTGATTTGCCAACGATTTATGCACCAGCGTAAGCAGAAAGGAGATTATTATGGAAGAACAAGTACCGCATGAAATAACGACCCCTGCCGGTCACGTCTATCGTTTGAAACAGCCCCTGTATAAGCAGCCTTTGTTTTGGACGACCATCATTAGCTGTGTCATGCTTGTATTCATGACCCTCGTGGTGGCTGGTTTAAGTATTTTTAACTTTGCCTTTCTAGGGCATGGTGCTCGAACTGCAGTTTATCAAGATAGTTATAAACATCACCGTCTGGGAGACAGCGTGCGTTTTGAAAATGGAATGAAAATCACTGTTCAATACATTCATGTGGACTCCAAAGAGCGGATGAAAGGGCAAGCAACAGGAGCAACGATTACCGCCAAGGTCATTATCGAAAATACTTCTAGCGAATCTCTCCCTCTCAATGTCTATGACTTTGATTTACAAGACGAAATGGGAGAATCCTATGTCTTGGATGACGCTACTTTTGATACTACCAACATAAAAGAGGAGCTTGCGGTGGGCGAAAAGGTGGAATGGAAGCTGATGTATGACGGTGAGGACGGCTCGCAGCAGCCCTATACTCTCGCTTATGACAATGTCAGGTGGGGAGAAGCCAAAAGCGTGAAGTTTTAGAAATTTTCAGCAGAAGAACAGTAAAAGGCTGTGGACGAATCTGTCCACAGCCTTTTATCATGCATGTTCGTTTAAACAATCCCTTGAGCAATCATAGCATTGGCGACATTTTCAAAAGCAGCGATGTTTGCTCCTGCTAGATAGTCTTTGCCAAGATTGTAGTTTTCAGCAGTTGTTTTAGCAGTGTTGAAGATGTTGGTCATAATGTCTTTCAGACGAGTGTCTACTTCTTCACGCGTCCATGAGAGGCGGAGACTATTTTGACTCATTTCCAGAGCAGATACAGCAACTCCACCAGCATTGGCGGCTTTAGCAGGACCATAAAGGAGGTTATGTTCTTTGTAAACAGCAATGGCGTCAAGATTACTTGGCATGTTAGCACCTTCTGATACACAGAATACGCCTTGCGCTACCAAGCGTTTCGCTGCTTCACCGTCGATTTCATTTTGAGTGGCACATGGCAAGGCAATGTCGAATGCACCTTCGTAAGTCCAGACAGAGCCTTCGTAATAAGTAGCACTTGCTCTTTCAGCAGCGTATTCTGTCAGACGAGCACGACGTTTTACTTTCACATCTACCAGAAGATCAAAGTCAATTCCGTCCTTGTCAATGATATAACCATTTGAATCAGACACAGAAATGACTTTAGCACCGAGGGCGGTTGCTTTTTGCACAGCATATTGAGCTACATTTCCGGCACCAGATACGACAACAGTCTTTCCGTCAAAACTTTCACCGTTTGCTTTGAGCATTTCTTGCGTATAGTAAACAAGACCGTAACCAGTTGCTTCTGGGCGGATTAGAGAACCTCCAAATCCAAGTGGTTTACCAGTCAAGACACCAGCATCAAATTGACGTAGGCGTTTGTATTGACCATAGAGGTAGCCAATCTCACGTCCACCAACTCCAATGTCACCTGCAGGGACATCAAGAGAAGGACCGATGTATTTTTGCAATTCTGTCATGAAGCTTTGGCAGAAACGCATCACTTCAGCGTCTGTCTTGCCTTTCGGATCAAAGTCAGACCCACCTTTACCACCACCGATTGGCAGTCCAGTCAAAACGTTTTTAAAGATTTGTTCAAATCCGAGAAATTTCAAAATACCTTGATTAACCGTTGGGTGGAAACGAAGACCACCCTTATATGGTCCAACTGCGGAATTAAATTGCACGCGGTAACCGCGATTGACTTGAACTTTGCCGTCGCAATCAACCCAAGGAACACGGAAACTAATCACACGTTCTGGCTCGGTAATGCGTGCCAGAATGTTTTCTTCAATGTATTCAGGATGTTTTTCAAAAACGGGTTCAAGCGTGTTTAAAAATTCTTCCACCGCTTGCAGAAATTCTGCTTCGTGAGCATTGCGAGCTTTCACCAATTCAAAAGTGTTTTGGATATATTCTTTAGCAGTTGTCATAGACTTCTCCTTAAATAAGATACGAGGACGAGTAAAAATCGTACAAAATGGGAGGCTGACGCCGTGTTCGATGAACACAAGGGAGCCTATCTTTTTTGCTAGACTTTCGTCCGAGTTCAGTGTATGTTATATTTTGTTACGTGTGTCATTATAGCAGAAAATTTTTGTGCTGTAAAGAAAAAAGTTGAATTTTCTGAAAATTCCGACATAAAATTTACAACAAAATCCTGCTCAGCAAAAATTCATTTGCTTATCCCGAACATTTTTTCCTTCTATTCCGTTAAAAGAGTCAGATTTTTGCTTTTAATGGTACAATAGAAAAATGAAAGGAGTATTTCATGTCATCAACTCAAACACAAATCGCTGGTTTTACTTTTAACAATTGCCTGATGAATGCGGCTGGCGTTGCCTGCATGACGATTGAGGAGTTAGAAGAAGTTAAAAACTCACCTGCGGGAACCTTTGTCACTAAAACAGCTACTTTGCAAGCGCGAGCAGGAAATCCCGAACCTCGCTACCAAGATGTGCTGCTTGGCTCAATCAATTCAATGGGGTTACCCAATCATGGACTGGACTATTATTTGGATTACTTGTTAGAATTACAACAGACAGAACCGAATAGAACCTTCTTTTTGTCGCTGGTAGGTCTATCGCTAGAAGAAACCCATGCTCTTTTGAAAAGGTGCAGGACAGTGACTTTAAAGGCTTGACCGAACTCAATCTATCTTGTCCCAATGTTCCTGGCAAACCACAAATCGCTTATGATTTTGAGACGACGGAAAAGATCTTGAGTGAAGTGTTTGACTATTTCACCAAGCCACTAGGCATTAAATTGCCACCATATTTTGATATGGCACATTTTGATCAAGCGGCAGCTATTTTTAACAAATTTCCTCTTTCTTTTGTCAACTGTGTCAATTCAATTGGTAACGGGCTGTATATTAACGATGAAACAGTTGTCATTCGTCCGAAAAAAGGCTTTGGTGGTATTGGTGGTGAATATATCAAACCAACTGCACTTGCTAATGTTCATGCTTTTTATCAACGACTTAATCCTTCGATTCAAATCATCGGTACGGGCGGTGTATTGACAGGGCGGGACGCTTTTGAGCACATTCTTTGCGGAGCCAGTATGGTGCAAGTTGGAACAACGCTGCATAAAGAAGGTGTAGGGGCTTTTGAGCGCATTACAAATGAGCTGAAAGCGATTATGGAAGAAAAAGGCTATGAAAGCATAGAAGATTTTCGTGGGAAATTGCACTATCTGGACTAACCACAAGTGGTATTTGGCAATTCATTGCCACATCATTCTCAAGAAAGTTCTAATCAAATCCTTATAACATTTTAGGAATTTGTGAGAAAATAAGAACAAAGAAATGAGGTGTTTTTATGGCTGAAATTTATCTAGCAGGTGGCTGCTTTTGGGGTTTGGAAGAATATTTTTCCCGTATTACAGGTGTGATTGATACGACTGTCGGCTATGCCAATGGGCAGGTGGAATCTACCAATTATCAGCTGATTCATCAAACCGACCATGCTGAAACCGTTCAGGTGACTTATGATGAAAATTTGCTTAGCTTGCGAGAAATTCTGCTCTATTATTTTCGGGTGGTTGATCCGCTGTCTATCAATAAGCAAGGAAACGATATTGGTCGTCAATATCGCACAGGGATTTATTACACAAACGACACGGATGTGCCAGTCATTAACGAAGTCGTGAAAGAGCAAGAGCGGCGATTCGGTCAGAAGATTGCGGTGGAAGTAGAACCGCTGCGCCATTATGTATTGGCAGAGGATTATCATCAAGATTACCTCAAGAAAAATCCTAGTGGTTATTGCCATATCAATGTCAATGATGCCTACCAGCCTCTAGTAGATCCAGGACAATATGAGAAACCGAACGAAGCAGCTTTAAAGGCAGATTTGTCTGAAGAATCCTACCAAGTCACTCAACATGCCGCAACCGAACGACCATTTCATAACGAATATTTTGCAATGTTTGAAGAAGGCATTTATGTGGATGTGACAACGGGAGAACCGCTTTTCTTTGCCAGTGATAAGTTTGATGCTGGTTGTGGTTGGCCGAGTTTTACAAGACCGATTGCCAAAGATGTGATCAAGTATTATCAAGATAAAAGTCACGGCATGGAGCGAATTGAAGTGCGGTCGCGTTCAGGAAATGCACACTTAGGCCACGTTTTCACAGACGGTCCACAGGAACAAGGCGGACTTCGCTATTGTATCAATTCAGCAGCACTACGCTTTATTAAAAAAGAAAAAATGGAACAAGCAGGATATGGCTACTTGCTTTCATATATGAAGTAAGATCAGTAGAGTAAACAGGGACTGAGCTAGACGGCTCTGCTTATTTCGCAATTACTCATAAATGTGTGGATAGAGCGACTAGCAGTTTCAAAAATAATTACAGACTAAATAAATGTTGTAGTGATTGATTGCTCAAAGTATTGTAGATAGGATTTGCGGAGTAAATTTCAATGTTTTTCCTATTTTTTAAAGCTTGCTATTTGGTGTGGATTTTGCTACAATAACTAAAAAATTCAATGAAAACATATAATCTCCATAATAAGGTTGGAGAGTTTCTACCGTCTTACCGTAAATAAGCGTGGCTTTGTCCTTAGTTATGTTGTCAAATACAAATAGAGCATAAGGTGAATGTGAAATGAGTATCCATACGGCTTTTGTTTTTGTGAATGCTGCTAACGATGCACAGTAATTGAACATCATCTTATGGCTCTTGTTTAAAGGAGAAGCGATGAAAGCATTTAAACAAGTGAATTTGGTGACATGTGACGCAGATTTTCATGTCTATCGAAATGGGCTGCTGGTGGTAAACGAGGACAAGATTGTTTATTGTGGGAGTGAGGATGCTACTTGGGAAGTGAGGGCAGATGAGACAGTAGATTGTGAGGGAGCTTGGCTTATGCCTGGTCTAGTCAATTGCCATACTCACTCTGTTATGACCACACTTCGTGGCATTCGAGATGACAGCAATCTCCACGAATGGCTAGAAGATTATATCTGGCCGGCAGAAAGCGAGTTTACACCAGAGGTGACAACAAAAGCTGTCAAGTTAGCACTTATAGAAATGCTTCAGACTGGGACGACGACTTTTAATGATATGTACAATCCCAACGGTGTTGAAATTGGGCAAATTTATGAGGTCGTAGCACGTTCTAAAATGCGTTGTTATTTTTCACCGACTTTGTTTAGCTCAGATGTGGAGACGGCAGAAGAAACTTTAGCACGCACTCGGGTCATTATTGAGAAAATTTTATCCTACAATGATGACCGCTTTAAAGTAATGGTAGCACCACATGCGCCATATAGTTGCAGTAAGGATTTGCTAAAAGGAAGCTTAGAGCTGGCGCGTGAATTACAGCTGAAATTGCATATCCACGTGGCAGAAACACAAGCAGAAAATGGCATAATTTTAGAGCGTTATGGAAAACGCCCACTTGCTTTCTTGAGAGAATTAGGCTATCTGGAACATGAGGGGATTTTTGCCCACGGTGTGGAATTAAATGAGCGAGAAATTGCAGAACTAACAGCCTCTAAGATTCATATCGCCCACAACCCCATCAGCAATCTCAAATTAGCATCTGGCATTGCTCCCGTAACAGACTTGATTCAAGCTGGCGTGACAGTCGGACTTGCAACGGATTCGGTCGCTTCCAACAATAATTTGGATATGTTTGAAGAAAGTCGTACCGCTGCTCTTTTACAAAAAATGCGCACAGGTGACGCCACTCAATTTACCATTGAGCAGGCTTTGAAAACAATGACAATTGAAGGTGCCAAAGCGCTCGGCATGGATGATCAAATCGGCAGTCTAGAAGTTGGCAAACAAGCAGATTTTTTAATCATTCAGCCAAAAGGTAAAGTACACTTCTATCCAGAAGAAAAGATGCTTTCCCATCTCATCTATGCTGTCAAGGGAAATGATGTTAAAGATGTCTATATAGCAGGTGAGCAAGTTGTAAAAGACGGACAAGTCCTGACGATGGATGTAGTTATGTAAAAATGAAAGTTCTAAAGGAATCTTTGAAGAACCTCTTTGACACAATAGAGGTTCTTTCTTTATAAATATTTCAGACAAATTAGTAAGTCCATCTTGTATTGTATAGTAAAAATTAGAGGTTCGTAACAATTGTTCTAACCTCTAATTTTTGTAATAAGTATAACAAGCTTATGAGCCATAATGAAGCTAAATGGATAAAAACTCCTTTTGCAGACAAAGCGCAACACCAGCTGTTGCACCAGTGAAGTCATTGTAAGGCTCGATAATGAGTTCAGGCAAGTCTTTGAAGAGTAGTTTTGGTTGTTGTGAGATTTCTTGATAGAAAGCTGCAATGACTTTGTCATCAGTCAAGATGGGACTGTGCAGATAAATTTTCTTTGCATCAATCATCATGTTAAGGTTTAGCAGGGATTGTGCCAAATACTTAAATGCCAAATGCAGGAGATTGAGAATAGCTTGGTCTCCTAAGTTATATGCTGTGAGGATAGTTTGAATCGTGATCTCTTCTTTATCTGTGACAAGTGATTTTAAATGTGTCAACTCGGCAGTTTCGAAGATGATTTTTGCTTTTTTTATCAGCCAACTTTCACTAGCATAAGTCTGCAAACAGCCTCTGCGTCCGCAACCACAGACTTCTCCGTCAGGACAAACGACGGTATGACCAATTTCGCCGATGACAATATTGCTTTTGCCGTAGATTTTGCCATTGTACATATAAGAGCAGTGCATACCCCGTGCAAAATGAAAATAGATAAAATTCTCATCCAGTTGGTAAGCAGAAAAAAGGCGTTTTGCTAGTGCCATGCAATTGACATTATTAGAAAAGTAAATTGGAAAAGAAAACTCGTTTTTAATCTTCGCTAGATCAAATTGTTTCCATGTTTGATTGTTTGTTGTAATCAAGTCATTGTGCAAATAGCGTCCAGGGATAGCTACTCCCACGGCTTGAATTGTATAGGAATTGTTCCGAAAAATGAATTGTTCAAGTAAATGACAAAACAAATCAGCGCCTTCTGCTAGAATTTTTTCCGAGGTGACGGTTGCTTTATCTTTATCAATCACATTTCCTGTATTATCACTCAACACAAAAGAAAAGTATTTTTCAGACAGTTCACAGCCGATGAAATAAGAGTGCTGTTTTTTTATACCCAAGAGGATTTTCTTGCGTCCGACTTTTGCGTGTTCTTCATCTTCCCCCAGCTCATACAGCAGTTTTTCTTGGATCAAACTTCCTGTAATCGCACTAACTGTAGCAGGAGTAATGCCCGTCTCTTTTGAAATATCAATGCGAGAAATTGGCCCCTTGGCGTAAATTTTATCTAAAATAATTGTTCGTAACTCAGCTTGTTTTTTCGTTTGATTCATTATCTACCATCCTTCCCTGCATCTATTATATATTGATTATAAAAAATTATCAAATATAAGTGAAAGCGCTTGACTTTTTGGAATAATTGTTTTAAAATATAATTAAAAAGCGAGATAAAGTTGATTTTGTCTGCTATTTAATAATATATTATAATCAAAGGAGATTGTAAAGATGGACAAATTTTTACAAGCAAAACTAATGCCTATTGCTATTAAGTTGGGGAACAATAAAGGCTTAGTAGCAATTCGGGACGGCATTACGCTTGCGGTACCATTACTGTTGATTGGTTCTTTGTTTATGGTCATTGCTAGTTTTCCTGTTCCAGGATGGGAAGCTTATTTGACAAAAATTGGGGTTTCTGTCTATCTATGGAAAGGCGTGGATAGTAGTTTTGGTCTGATTGGTTTGGTAGCCAGTTTTGGAATTGCCTACTATATGAGCCGTCAATACAAAGTGGATGGGATTCCTTCTGGGATTATCTCGCTTGCTGCCTTTATCACAGTGACACCATTCCTTGCTACTAAAACAGGAAACGGTGTTCCCACAGCATTTTTAGCTTCACAAGGTCTTTTTGTAGCAATCATTCTTGGTTTAGTGAATGGTTATATCTATCAATGGTTCATCAATCATAATGTCCAAATTAAAATGCCTGATGGTGTTCCACCGGCAGTTTCAAAAAGTTTCAGCGCCATTATTCCAGGTGCAGTGATTATCACAGGCTGGTTGTTGGTTTATGCCCTTTTAGCAAGTTTAAAACTACCAAATTTGCATGCGGTAGCTCAAACTGTTTTAGGAAAACCGCTAGGTCTACTAGGTAATAATTTATTTGGTTTGATGATTCTAGTTGCTTTAAATAGTTCATTCTGGTTTGTTGGACTTCATGGAGGAAATGTTGTCAATGCGGTTATGAAACCATTGTGGCTTTCGAATCTCGATGCCAATAAAGTTGCTTATCAAGCAGGGGAAAAACTACCGCATATCTTTACCAGTGTCTTTATGGATAATTTCGTCTTCATTGGCGGTGGCGGCGCAACTATTGGCTTGGTATTAGCGATTGGTTATTTGGCGAAAAAGAGAAAATCAAGCAAGCAGATCAAAACACTGGCACCTATTACAGTGGTTCCAGGTTTGTTCAATATCAATGAGCCAACGATGTTTGGTGTTCCAATTGTCTTAAACATTTTGCTTCTGTTCCCATTTATTTTGGCACCGATTGCGAATCTCATCGTTGCATGGTCATCCATGGCAAGTGGTCTTGTACCGTTAACATATACTGACCCAGGTTGGACAACTCCTCCGATTATTAGTGGCTTGCTGGCAACGGGAAGTTTTAAAGCGTCTATTTTACAAGCTGTTCTTATTGTGATTGATATTTTAATCTATATTCCATTTGTAATTACTATTGAAAAACGCTTTAAAGCAGAAGAAAATCAGTAGGGAGATGAGAATATGAAACGATTAATTAGTGCAAATCCTTCGGAAATTTTGAATATGACAGCCCAAGAGCTCAAGCAAAGCATTCAAGCGAGTGAAGGGCGAGTTGTTTTATCCGAAAATGTTGTCATTCGTGAAACCTTTGTCGGAGATATTACCAATGCTGAGATTGCAAGAGCTTTTGGTGCAGATATGATTTTGCTGAATTGCTTAGATGTTTTCCAACCAGAAATATTTGGCTTAGATTGTAAAAAAGAGCAAATTGTTCACGAATTGCATCGCTTGGTAGGCGCTCCGATTGGAGTGAATTTAGAACCTGTTGATTTGGAAGCTGATATGTTGGAAGAAGTACAAGTGATTGCTGCCGGTCGGCAAGCTAGTCAGGCTTCTTTTGAACAAATTGAAAAATTAGGTTTTGATTTTGTTTGTTTGACAGGTAATCCAGGAACAGGAGTTAGCAATAAAGAAATTATTGATGCAGTAAAATTAGCTAAGCAGCATTTTTCAGGTTTGATTATAGCTGGGAAAATGCACGGTGCAGGGGTATCCGAGCCGGTTACAGATCTTCAGACAGCTGAGAAATTATTAGACGCGGGTGCAGATGTGATTTTGGTGCCAGCCGTTGGAACGGTTCCTGCTTTCAGCGATGAGGAAATGAGAGCTGTCGTAGATCTAGTACATAGTAAAAGAGGTTTAGTCTTAAGCGCTATTGGCACTAGCCAAGAGACGTCAGATATTGAAACAATTAAACAAATCGCACTTCGTAATAAAATTTGTGGTGTTGATATTCAACATATTGGGGATGCAGGTTATGGTGGTTTGGCAGTAGTGGATAATATTTATGCACTGAGCAATACTATTCGTGGTGTTCGACATACTGTATCACGTTTAGCAAGATCCGTTAATAGGTGAAAAATCATTGACTCTAATGAATAGAAAGGAACAATTATGACTAAAGTTACCATTATGTTGGCATGTGCTGCGGGTATGAGTACCAGCTTGCTTGTTACAAAAATGCAAGCTGCAGCCGATGAAAAAGGATTAGATGCAGAAATTTTTGCAGTTCCAGCACCAGAAGTAGATGATATCCTTTCTGAGAAGAAAGTAGATGTTTTGTTATTAGGTCCACAGGTGCGCTATCTTTTAGATCAATTCACAGAAAAGTTAGCTCAAAAGAATATCCCAGTTGGAGTTATCCCAATGGTGGATTATGGCATGATGAACGGTCCACAGGTGCTAGCGTTAGCTGAGGAACTGATCGGAGGCTAGAAGATTGATATGGAAAATTCAAATTTAGAAAGTATCATGTCCCTCATTATGTATGGTGGCGAGGCGAAGAGCAATGCTTTTGAAGCGATTCAAAAAGCTAAGAACGGTCTCTTTGAAGAAGCACATGAAAAGTTAAAAGCAGCAGATGAGGCATTAGTTTTAGCACACAAGTCACAGACAGTGATGCTGACACAAGAAGCTCAAGGTGAAAAAATTGAGCTCAGCCTCTTGATTGTGCATGCTCAAGACCATTTGATGACCAGCTTAACGTTTATTGATTTAGCGAAAGAAGTCGTTGAAGTGTACGAACGACTAAACCAAGTGGTTAAATAATCTTTTAAAACTTTGATAGGTTGAACGACTTGTCAAAGTTTTTTATATTATCAACAGATGACCGCTTTATTTATCATTTGATAATTATTTAAAAAAATTAGAAACCGCTTGCAAAACAATAAAATTATGTTACACTTAAAATAAGGGTTGTTACTGGTCATGCAGGCAAAACCTAGACAAATACAAAATATAGAGTAGTCAGGCTACTTTCTATTTAGTATGTGTTTAGGTTTTTTCTTTGTTTTAAGAAGGAGGGTACAGCATAGGAAACAAAGAAAACTTTTTCAATATCAATATAAAGGAGACAGTACATGAACTTTAGAAACTTTTGCAAATGGATAGGGCTAGCTATTTCACTTATAATTTTAGTCGCTTGTAGTCAGACTTCAAAGCAGGGAGAACAAAAAAATAATCATTTGATTGTTCGCCAGACAGAGTACGGTCTGGTGAAAGGGAGTACTACAAACGGTATTCTTACCTGGAAAGGTGTTCCGTACGGCGGAGACACTTCTGGAGCTAATCGCTGGAAAGCACCAAGCAATCCTAAAAAGTGGAAAGGAGAACTTGATGCTAGTAAATCTGGTCAAGTAGCTCTTCAATCAAGTACAGATGGCGTTATTGGTAGTGAAAATGCTTTGAATTTAGATATTTATCGTCCAAATTCAAATAAAAAGAAGCTGCCAGTTCTGGTTTATATTCATGGAGGAAATAATCAAACTGGGAAATCAGAAGAATTGTCAGGGGCTTCGTTTGTCAAAAACCATGATGCAATCTTTGTTTCTGTGAACTATCGTTTGGGTGTTTTAGGTTTCAATCCTCTTCCTGCACTGAAAACAGGCAGTGATGAAGAAAATTCTGGCAATTATACTCTGCTGGATATTGCAAAATCGTTAGATTGGATTCGAGAAAATATTGAAAACTTTGGCGGTGACTCTAAAAACGTTACTGTTTCAGGTTTTTCGGCAGGCGGTCGTGATGTAATGGCGATGTTGATTTCGCCAATTTTCAAAGGGAAATTTGATAAAGCTATTTCCTTCAGTGGCGGTATGACACTGGCTGATGAGTCTAAGAGCCAAGATGTATTCGCAACGGCTTTAGCGCCACTGGTTGTAGAAGATGGTAAAAAAGGATCTGTAGAAGAAGCGAAAGCTTGGTTGTTAACACGCGACAATGAAGTTAAAGATTATTTATATCATTTAGATGCGAAACGCTTGGCTCCTTTGATGGGAAATGCCTCTATCCGCATGAGTGTTTTCCCACACCTCTATCCTGATGGGGTTGTGTTGCCAAAAGAAGGATTTGACACCAAGAATTACAACAATGTTCCATTATTGATGTTAACAGGTCAAGATGAATTCTCCTTATTTGGATATTTTGATAAGTATTTCGCTAAAGCTCAAGAAAATAAAACCATGACTCAAGAACCTGCTGCAAGTGATTACGCCTTTATCAATAAATACGGTGGTCAACTTTATAGTCTCTTTAATGTTCAAGAATCAGCAGAAAAAATGATTGCCAATTATAAGTCACCAATTTATGCAGGTGAGGTTCAATTCGGTCATGATCCAGCTGTTGTTGGCTCTCCAATGTCAACTTTTGGCTCGTATCATGGAGTTTTTGTCCCGCTTTTTGATCAAGATAATCAAAATTATAAAGCATTAGTTGGTGATGCTTATAAGAGTAATGGCGCAAAAAAATTATCTACTATTTTCCAAGATTATATCTATCATTTCATCTCTAATGGCAATCCAAATGGCAAAAATTTGCCAGAATGGAAAACTTGGTCAGCAGCTGGCGATGAAACGACTCTTTATTTAGATGCGACTAAAAAAGATGATAATATTAAGATGGGAAAGAAAGAGTTTACCTATGCAGATGTTTTGGATGCCATCGAAAAAGATACTAGTGTCCCTACAGATAGAAAACAAGTTTTGATCTCACAAGTTTTAAATGGTCGTTGGTTTAGTCATGGCTTAGATGAAAAATATAATAATTTATCAGAATTTGATAAATAATAGATCACTTCAAACTGAACTTTTTAGATAGTTTTAGAATCAAAAGCGAGACAGCCAAAAGTAATAAATATCCTTGGTTTTGTCTCGCTTTTTTGTATAAACATATCGCAAACTTCCAATTATCATTTTGAACATTCTTAAATGCTCGTAACGCCTTGCTATATAGGCTTTTGAGCGTTTTTTTCTTTAGGAAGAACCTTCACGTTTCTTTGTGTAATCTGTTATGAATGGATTGTCAAATTTTCAAAAGACATGTGTCTTCATTCAAATTTTTTATTATATCTCTTAAACAAAGAACCTATTTGATGATTTTATTATATTTACAGTTTCTTTAATACCTAAATGATCCGTATAAAGCAAATGATTCTGATTGATATTTTTAGATAAAAACTCATTTCTTGATGTGATTGATAAATCACCCGTTCTTTCGATTTCTTTTCTAGATAAATCTCGGGCTCTAAGCGTTTGTTCTTCTGCTAGCAACACACAGTATTTTAAGTTTATCTGTCTTGCCTTTAAGAAGTCTGCAATTTTCTTAAGTTGCTCCTCAAAGATGACATATTCTATGACAACTGTGATGCCTCTGTCCATGAAATTTTTGGTCAAACTGATGATATTGTCCCAAAACAAATCCATATAGTAGCCATCATCTTCCCATGGGGCTACCAACCCACTTTTAACCATTAAATAAATCATGTCCCCTTCTATAACAGCGCTCTTATCAAATGTAGCAGCTAATTCTTTGCTGACAGTACTTTTCCCGACGCCTGGAGGACCTGAAATGATATAAATACAATTTTCCAATATAACACCTCTATAAATTCAAAGTTAATGAATAGATAAAAAATATAATGCTTCCTCTCTTATTTCCTTATCATATGATTTATTTTCATAAATTTTTTTCAACAGGCTTAAATAATACTCTTTATTATCCGCTCCATTTATTATACGATTCAACATCCAAATAGTATGCAAAGTAGGTTTTCTTTTTATGGAATTGACAAGTTCTTCTTCATATCCTTTTTTATAAAATGTCTCAACAAAATGTACTATCGCACCCGGATCTCCAAAGTGGATAAGAGGATTTCTTTCCATAAGTTGAAGTAAAGGCTTTACCGAAGCTAATTGGTTATGATTGCGTTTAATATCTTCTATACAATCAATCATAACGATTTCAAAATCATCACAATTTATATTATCTTCAATTTTTTTGATTATTGCATTTAAATTATACATATCGAATCATTCCCACAACTTCTAATTTATCTGCGATTGTTTTCAATCCAGGAAACAGAAAAATCCACTAGATGGCGTTGCTTCATTAATCTGGAATCGGCATTGCCGACGTTGCCTCTATTTGCCAGACCTCTTTTCTCAAATGCCCTTCCGATGTCCTCAAAATCTTCTCCGTCAACGAATAAGGTCTGATAAGCCTTCCATACGCGAACACCGTCTTCAAGTACGGCACTATGTTCAATACAGTCATGTTTCCCTGGATATTCTGCACGTACATCCGCTAAATGTATGGAGGTGTTTTTGTCATAGCCAACTCCTAATAAGAGTACTTTTGCATCCAGTTCATAGAGTTTTGCAATCGGTGAACCCTCTCCAAATATATTTGAAAGAGTATATTCCGCTGTAATATATTCCGCATGTTTCCCCCATGCACAAACAGATCTTGCTGGATGGTCTGTTCGGATGCTTCCTGGCCATTGACGAAACATTTCTGCAACAGCTCCCATGGTATTTGTCGGTGTTAGCTGTTTATCATATGCTGGCCAATTTTCTCTGATTTTATCCCAGTCAGACTCCTCCGCCTCCCAATGCACATCTGTTTCTGGATCCAGATTTTTCCATGACTGTGTGGGCATCACAATTGTACCCTCAGAAGTCACTACTTCAATTAGAGCTTCAATCACAGTCTGCGCTCCACCACATACATAGCCCATACTTTTTAAAGATGTATGGACAATGACAATATCCCCTTCTTTCAGGCCGATTTCTCTCAATCCCTCTACTATATCTTTTTTGCTTACTGTTCTCATCATCTTTCCCTCTTGTCGTCAATGTACTCTACTTTACAAATCAATCTTTTCAAAATTTTTAATCGATTTTTGGTAGGATAACCAGGTGCATAACAGAAACATGGTGACACCAATTACGAATATGACAAGCTGCGGTATGCTTATGTAGGAAGGGTCATTCAAACTTTCTAAACTGGGAATATGGTGCAAGGCCTCACCCACAGTAATGATGATAAAACCGGCTAGGCAGAACAGGATAAAAGGTCTGCCAATCTGGTAAGCTGTCTTAAAAAAGCCTCCAAGAAAAATGCTGTTAAAGGCTGCAAATACAATCATTACATATCCAAGATAAGCTGCATTTGCATTCATCAATTGATTGGTAACATAAGGAGCAGCATTCCCTAAAAAACTCATCCGCATAACCGTTAGAAATGTACAAAGGATAAATGCCACCAATTCGATAGACAAGACAAATAAATATTTGGCTGTAACCACGTCTTGTTTCTTAACCGGCAACATCACCGTGTAGGTTATATCATCGTATTCTCGAATCTGTTGGTAAGTATAGAAAATGCCCAGGCAGATAAAGAAGGAACCTACAAGAATAGGATATCTTGGAATCATAGTCATGGCTGAAAAAACGATAAACCAATAACTCAAGGGATTGGCTGTCAGTTTCATTTCCTTATACAGTAGCTTTTTCATCAGAGATTCACCTCTTCTCTTTCGATATGTACCATAATGTCCTCAAGCGTTGGACTGCCACCCATTTCTGTTGCGTAATACTGAATGAAATCTTCTTTCTTGGTCGATAACAGGATTTCTCCGTTTTTGATGTAGGTAATCGTATCCGCACATTTTTCTAAATCGCTGGTGATGTGGGTGGAGAATAAAATAGCGACACCTTTTGGGCCAATTTTCGGAAAATCTCATTCATTTCATCTCTGGATACTGGGTCAAGTCCGCTGGTTGGCTCATCCAGGATTAAAAGTTTGGCTTGATGGGAAAGAGCCAAAGTAAGATAAAATTTCACCTTCATCCCCTCAGAAAGCTCCATAATCTTCTTGTTTTCGTCAAGATTGAATGCAGTCAGGTAATGACGATACTCCTTGTCATCCCAAGTGTCATAGAAGCCACGAGTGATTGCCACAATTTCTTTTAGCTTTTTCCTTGTATAATAATTAATTCCGCCTACTGCATAACCAATCTGCTGTTTAATGTTATCCTCATTGTCCAGATAATCCATTCCAAGAATACGGACGCTGCCTGCATCGGGATGAACAAGGTTTAGAATAGATTTAAGGGTCGTTGTTTTACCTGCACCGTTTCGACCGATGAATCCCATCACTTCACCAGCCTCAATATGAAAGCTAGTCGGTTTTAGTTCAAAAGCCGGATAGATTTTCGTGAGACCATTTATTTCCAGAATATTTTCCATATCAATCATCCTCTTTCTCTTCAAAAGCTGCTTCCATTAAGTGAGCAAATGCTCCCTTTGGCGGTATAGCAATCCCTCGTTTTTCATCGCCAAGAAGCAGAATTGTATCACCGGGTTTGATATGAAATATATCACGCGCCTGTTTCGGTATTACAATCTGTCCCTTTTCTCCAACTGTAGCTGTCCACGCATATTTCCCTTTTGGTGCTTTCACAATAATTGCCTCCTTTATCGTATGATTAGTATGATTTGTATAACTTATCATACCATATAATCCTCCAAAAAACAAGTATTGATGATATATCAAAAAACTCACTACTGCTACACCAATATATTTAACGATTTCAAGAACTTTTATTGCTTTGTCTGATAAACCTTTTAGAGAAAACTCCATAATTAGCCTCTTTCAGATGCTTTTCTTCAAACGCGTTCGTATCTTTTCATGAAATAATATGAATGAATCTAATGTCATTTTAAAAAGTCTTGTTAATAGAAAACCATCTTGAATAAATTAGTAAAATGCTTTTAACAGAACGCTTACCTGAGTCAATCGTCCCTGTTCGCTCATAGGTACGCTCTTTAATTTCGTCTGAAAGCGTGCCATCTTCTTTTTGAATACGTCCCTCACGGCGAAGTGCAGAGAATTTCAGTTCCTCAAAGGTCACATCATGATTACAACCTTTTTAATTGAGTAAAAAAAGATACCTCCTATTTGAAGCGCCTACCTTTGCGAATATCCAATTTGTGTTGGAAGTGCCTTTTTAAGCTTCACCATTCAAGGGAAATTGCTTCTAGTATTTATGCGGATAATTGAGATTTTATGATGTTTTTGGTGTAAAAATAAAAAAAGTTTTAGAAACCGCTTGCAATAAAATAAATTTGTGCTATACTTAATTTACGGATTGTTACTGGTCATGCAGGCAAAACCTAGACAAATACGAGATATAAGGTAGGAAAGCTACTTTCTATTTGGTATGTGTTTAGGTTTTTTTGTTACCGTTGTTCTATATTTATATGTGCAACAACACAGCTGACCTAAAAAATAAAGGAGGTCCATTATGGCAAAAGATTATACTGACTTAGCTCAGGATATTGTTGCTCACGTTGGTGGTAAGGAAAATATTACCAAGTTAGTGCACTGTGTGACGCGTTTGCGTTTTTCTCTGAAAGATGAGAGCAAGGCAGATACGGAATACTTGAAAAATAGAGACGGTATTGTAACGGTTGTAAAAGCTGGTGGACAATACCAAGTGGTGATTGGGAACCACGTGCCAGATGTGTATGCGGCGGTCATTAAGGAAGCAGGTATTTCTGGTGAGGATAGTATTGATGTGGATGAAGGAGATGTTCCGCAAGGCAATCTCTTTGACCGATTTATCGCCTTGATCTCAGGACTTTTCCAACCAATGCTGGGAGCTCTTTCTGCAGCTGGTATGATCAAAGGTGTAGTTGCCATTATGGCAGCTTGTGGTGTTAAGTCGACAGACGGTGCTTATGTCATCTTAAATGCCGCTGGTGACGGATTCTTCCAATTCTTACCATTGATTCTGGCTTTGACTGCTGCTAAGCGGTTTAAAATGGAAAAATTCACAGCGCTTGCGATTGGCTTTGCCTTGGTTTATCCCAATATCGCAGCTAGCTTTACAGGTGCCAAACCACTCTATACGCTATTTGCAGGAACTTTTATTGAGTCAAAAATCTACGCAACTTTCTTAGGTTTGCCGATTATCTTCCCTGCTTCTAGTTATCTATCAACTGTATTGCCAATCATTCTAGCAATTTGGGTCGGCTCAAAAATTGAAAAATTCTTTAAACAAATCATTCCAGATGTTGTCAAAGTCTTTATTGTTCCATTCTTTGTAATTTTAATTACTGTACCGTTATCATTTCTTGTCATTGGACCAGTCATGACATGGGCTTCTGATATAGTCGGTGCTATTTTCACAGGTATTTATAGCTTCAGCCCAATTATTTATGGAATTATTCTGGGTGCTTTGTGGCAAGTGCTGGTTATGTTCGGTCTCCACTGGGGATTGGTGCCGCTTGCAATTTTGGAATTACAAAAAGGACCAGGTGTCATTCTTGTAGCTTCTATTGCTATTTGCTTTGCGCAAGCAGGAGCATTGCTCAATATCTTCTTGCGTACAAAAGAAGAAAAAGTCAAACAATTGGCTATTCCAGCCTTTATCTCAGCTTTGTTTGGGGTAACAGAACCAGCCATTTACGGGATTACCTTGCCAATGCGAACACCATTTATTATGACTTGTATTGCCGGTGCGGTTCAAGGGGCTTATCTCGCTTTCTTTAATGCCAAAATGCAAGTAATGGGTGGAATGGGGCTCTTTGCGATTCCGTCTTTCATTGATCCAAAAGATTCACTATTGCTCATTCACTTCCTTGTAGCAATTGCAATCAGTTTTGTTCTTGGATTTGTATTGACCCAATTTACAAAGATTCCAACTCTCTATGGTGGAGCACAAGAAGTCGCTGCTGAAGAAATCAGTCTGCCAGTTGAAGAGATTGCTCCTGAGCAAGTCATCACAGCTCCGCTTAGCGGGAAAGTGGTCGCACTCGAAGATACGCCTGATGCTGTTTTTGCAAGTGGTGCAATGGGTCAAGGTATAGCAATTGAGCCTAGCGTTGGCGAAGTTGTCGCTCCTGCTGACGGTGTGATTCGTCTGCTTTTCCCAACCAACCATGCGATTGGCTTAGCGACTGATGATGGCGCTGAAATCTTGATTCACGTGGGCATGGATACAGTCGCTCTTGAAGGAGAAGGCTTTATGGCACATGTTACTCAAGGCTCAAAGGTCAAGGCGGGTCAATTATTGCTAAGCTTTGATATAGATGCTATCAAAAAAGCAGGTTATCTTGTTACAACTCCAATCATTGTGACCAATATAGCTGATTATAAGACAGTTGAAACATTAGCTGACGGCGATGTGAAACTAGGCGATGATTTGCTGAAAGTAAGTAAATAATCTAAGAAAAGGACAAGCAAAATTTGTAGAGTTCCAAAACAGTTGGTCGAAAAAATCAACTAGAGCTACTACAAGTATGCTTTGTCCTTTTTATTATTTATCATTTCCTGCGTCATGTTTGCTTCTTTGTGCTACAATGTAGATAGAGGAGAATGGAACATGAAAAGATCAGAACGAAAAATACAGTCAGCAACTAATTGGCAGTTTATTTTAGGCTTGCTTTGCGTAGTGTTTTTAGTAGCAAGTGGGATTTTATTAGCTGAGAAAATAAACGATAGCGTTAAGACAAAGCCGACAAAAACAAGTATTGTACAAAAGAAAAAAACGTCCTCTTCCCTAAACGGTGTACAGACGGCTCGTATCATGGCAAATGGGGATTTGCTGTATCATGACCTTCTATATATGAGTGCCTTACAGTCAGACGGGACGTATGATTTCACAGAGAATTATCAATATGTCAAACCTTGGTTGAAAAAGGCGGACTTGGTATTAGGAGACTTTGAGGGGACGATTCGACCAAATTATCCTTTGGCAGGCTACCCGCTGTTCAATGCGCCAGAGTCGGTGGTATCCGCTATCAAAGACGCTGGTTATCAAGTGGTGGATTTGGCACACAATCACATTTTGGATTCCCAATTGGAAGGGGTTTTTTCAACAGCAAAAGCATTTGAGCAGCAAGGAATTACACCGATTGGGGTTTATACACATAAAAACAGGGATAAGGCCTCGCTTGTGATTAAAAAAGTGAATGGGATTAAAATTGCACTTCTAGCTTATTCTTATGGATTTAATGGCTTGGAAGAAAACCTCTCTCATGCAGACTACAATCATCATTTGTCGGATTTAAATGAAGAAAAGATGAAAAAAGAAATTAAGCAAGCCGAAAAAGAAGCTGATATAACCGTTGTCATGCCTCAGATGGGGGTTGAATATCAATTGGAACCGACACAGGAGCAAAAAACTCTTTATCATAAGATGATTGAGTGGGGAGCAGATATTATTTTCGGCGGACATCCGCATGTCGTTGAACCATCAGAGGTCATCAAACAAAATGGACAAAAGAAATTCATTATCTATTCTATGGGAAATTGTATCTCCAATCAGCGAATCGAGACAATGGACGGTGTGGAAAATAAGAAATGGACAGAACGCGGCGTGCTCATGGACGTGACGGTTGAAAAATCAAAGAAAGGGACGATTATCAAGGATGTACAGGCACATCCGAGTTGGGTGAGTCGTGTGGCGAAAGGGACGTATTCACCGGAAGGCTATCCTCTCTACACCTACCAGACCTATATTTTAGAAGATTTCATTGAAGGTGGAAAATACCGTAATCAATTAGACCAAGCCACCAAAGAACGAATTGACACAGCTTATCAGGAAATGAATGAGCATGTAAATTTGAAATGGAGCAAATGAGTTTCGATTAAAATAAAAAGCGCTTAAAAGAGTCTTGCAGCAGACAATGTTTAAGCGTTTTTTAGATATTCAAAATGGCTTTAGTTTAACCGGACAGAAAATTGTTTTCCTAACCAAAGTGCAAAAAATAGATTGCTGATAACGATGAGAACGCCAATGAGACTGAAAACAAGAAGTTCAATTGTGTTGATATGAAGTAAAGTGGTGGTTTTCCAAATGATAATACTGCTAACCGGTAAACACAGGATAGAGGTTGCAAGAGCTGGTATATAGCGCCTAATCCAGATAGCTTGCAGGATATGAAGCACCAGATGAAGAGCGAAAGCGATGAATCCACCCAACCAGATGAGGTAAAGGAAGCGAGTATGGTAAAAAATAGCAAAGAAAGAGACAAAGAAAACCACGACAAATTCTTCTGCTACAGCTAGTGCGAACCCTTCTGTGGATAAGTCTTTGTGGGCCTTTAGAATGACCGTGGCTTTTTTGGCCAGTAGCTGCTCATTCCGCTCTATCCACGGCATGAAGCCGATGATTTCTTCCAAATCATGAAAAATGAATAGTAGCGGAAACAACCAGATAGTATCTTTCATTGAATGTCTCCTTGTTATTTTTTCCGATATTGACTAGGAGTTATTTGGTAATACTTTTTAAACTGACGATTGAAGTTAGAGAGATTGTTAAAGCCAGACTGTGTAGCAATTTCTAGGACGGGCAAGGTAGAGTGTTGCAAGAGTTCAGCCGCTTTTCGCAAGCGAAATTGAATCACGTATTCCATGCAAGATACCCCCAGATGTTTCTTAAAGAAATTCATAAAATGGGTATCGCTGTAACCACAAATTTGAGCAAGCTGATCAATCGTGAGCTCCTCTTGATAATGACTACCGATGTAGTCAATAATGGTACGGATTTTTTCTTCCTTGCGATAGCCTTCTAAAGATTGCTCTTTTGAAATCACATAGCCATTTTCAAATAAGAGAAAAAAGAGTTGGTTGAGCTGGGCTTTGAGCTGAAATTCAAAATACTCTGTACGATAATAGCCTGTTTTCATGGCATCAAGTAAACACTGCCGAATGTCTGCATAGGCTGGCTGATTGGGCTTGATGACACGAACAAAATCCAGCTGACCATTATAAAGTGGCTGCAAATATTCAATACTAGCTTGATCCATCGCAGAATAGCCCATTAAGTCTAAATGAAAGTTAATCGCATCCATATAGTGGCGTTGATTTTCAATCGGGTGAATGGAGTGAAGAGCATTGGGACGAATCAGGATAATATCACCTGCCTCACTATTAAAGTAATCATAATCAATGTGGAACTGCGCAGTTCCTTCATGAACATAAACCAGCTCAACATCCGTATGCCAATGAAAGAGAATGTCCGGCTGACCGTTTTTTGTAATAGTTCGTGTGAGAGAATAAGGAGTGCCTTGATTTTTGTAAACGATATCTTTGTGTAATGTTCCCAGATCCATAAGTGTTGCTTCTTTCATAGAATAATATCAATTTATAAGAGAATTGTGTTAGAAAATACTCTTGTCTAAGATTATAATATAATTAAGTAAAAAATAAAAGAGGTAAAAGTCATGAGTAAATTTCCAGCAGACTTTCTTTGGGGCGGTGCAACAGCTGCCAATCAATACGAAGGAGCTTACAATGTGGACGGGAAAGGTCTTTCGGTTCAAGATGTGACACCAAAAGGCGGCATGCCAGCTAAAGCAGGTGATCTCAATCCTTTGATTACAGATGAGCCAACACTAGACAATCTTAAATTAGAAGGGATTGACTTTTATCATCGTTACAAAGAAGACATTGCCCTTTTTGCAGAAATGGGCTTCAAGGTCTATCGTACTTCCATTGCATGGTCACGGATTTTCCCAAATGGTGATGAAACGGAGCCAAATGAAGCAGGTCTAAAGTTTTATGATGATCTCTTTGATGAATTGGCAAAATATGGCATTGAACCTTTAGTGACTTTGTCGCACTATGAAACACCGCTACACTTGGCACGCAAGTACAATGGTTGGGCAAATCGTGATTTGATTGGTTTTTATGAGCGCTATGTACGCACTGTCTTTACTCGCTACAAAGACAAGGTGAACTATTGGTTGACCTTTAATGAAATCAACTCCGTTCTTCACGCACCGTTTATGAGTGGAGGGATTGCAACGCCAGTAGAAGAATTGTCCAAGCAAGACCTTTATCAAGCTGTTCATCATGAACTAGTGGCATCAGCTCTTGCAACGAAGATTGGGCATGAAATCAATCCAAACTTTAAGATTGGTTGTATGGTACTGGCCATGCCGGCTTATCCGATGACGCCAAAACCAGAGGACGTACTGGCTGCCCGTGAGTTTGAAAATCAAAACTATCTCTTTTCAGATATTCATGCGCGTGGTAAATACCCAGCATATATGAATCGTTTCTTCAAGGAAAATGGAATCGAGATTCAATTTGCGCCGGGTGATAAGAAATTGATGGCAGAACATACCGTGGACTTCATCTCCTTCTCTTATTATATGAGTGTGGTTCAAGCTCATGATCCAGAAAGTTATTCTTCTGGGAAAGGAAACGTTCTAGGTGGTCTGCAAAATCCTTATCTGGCAAGTTCTGAATGGGGTTGGCAAGTTGACCCAATTGGTCTGCGTCTGGTCCTCAATGCTTTCTATGACCGCTACCAGTTGCCACTCTTTATCGTAGAAAATGGTCTTGGTGCGAAAGATGTCTTGGTAGATGGTCCTAATGGTCCAACTGTTGAAGATGATTATCGTATTGATTATCTTAAACAACATTTACAACAGGTAGGCGAAGCAATTGAAGATGGTGTTGAACTCTGGGGCTACACCACTTGGGGCTGTATTGACCTTGTGTCTGCTTCAACAGCTCAGATGAGCAAGCGCTACGGCTTTATCTATGTTGATCGAAACGATGATGGAACAGGGACTTTGGCTCGCTACAAGAAGAAATCATTTGATTGGTATAAAGAAGTTATTGCAACGAATGGAGGAAAACTCTATGAAGATTGAGCATGCAGCCCTTTATGTTCAAGATTTAGAAGGAGCGAAATGCTTCTTTGAAACCTATTTTGAAGCAAAAAGTAACCAGCTCTACCATAATCAGAAAACGGGTTTTCAATCTTACTTCCTCAGCTTTAACGAAGGGGCGAGATTGGAAATCATGACCCGAAAGGAAGGTTTAGCAGAGAACAACCAAGAACTTCTCTTTTGGGGCTATCATCATTTAGCTTTCAGTCTAGGAAGCAAGGAAAAGGTAGATGAATTGACAGCTAGGCTTCAAGCAGATGGTTATCAACTTTTAAGCGGTCCACGCCTGACAGGTGATGGTTACTATGAAAGCTGCATTCTGGGTTTAGAAGGCAATCAGATTGAATTGACAGTATAATTTGATAAATTTGCTCCTTATAAAAAAGGCCGAATCTTTCGATTCAGTCTTTTTCAGATTACACAAATGAATTGAAGAATTGTAACAGAGGGGCAAGGGAAAATGGTTGAAGTGTAGATTATTGTAGTTTTGTCTTCAAAAATTTCTCAATAGAGAAATCATTTTAATAGTATTCTTTTTCAGTGGTATTTATTGCTGGAAATCAAAAAGACAAACCTCAAAAAGAAGTTTGTTTTCGCGTTTTTGTCAGTGTTCGCTAAATAGTCATGTGCTTGCAGTTTAACCCCAAAATTTCTTAGCGATTTCTTGGCCTTGTTTGATTTTGGCCCATTGCTGCGGAATAGCCAATTCATTGCCAGAATCACAAGAAGCAAAACCGCATTGATGTGACAGCAACAAACGTTCCTTAGGCAAAATGGTGCTGGCTTGTTCTAATAAACGAAGCACACGTTCTTCATCATCAAGATCAGTTGTCTTACTAGAAAGGAGACCAAGGACAACTTCGGCATCTTTATCTTTAAGAGAAGCAAGAGCCTTCAAGTCGCCAGATACATCACTGTCCCATTCTAAGAAAAAGCGGTCGTAGTGTTGATCACGTAGGAATTTTTCTGCAATGGCTTCATAAGTTCCACCTGAAGCAGATCGGCTTTCATAATTTCCGCGGCAGTTGTGTGTCCAAACTTTTAGTCCTAGCTGATGTCCGTAATCAGCTACTTCATTATTGATTGCAATGAATTCATCAGCTAAATCAGCTAGCGCAGCATTGCCATCGGCAAAAAATGAGGTAGGATTTGATTCGTCAAAAAGTTCCCAAAGGCAGTCGTCAAACTGGATAATTTCACCGCCAGTTTCTTTATATTCCGCCAAGAATTCTTTGTAAGCCTTGATGAGACCGGCCTTTAATTCTTCATTGGTTTTGTAAACTTGCTCATCGCCAGCCAGTCCGTCAAAGATAGCCAGTTCTGTGTAAGCATGAGCAGGTCCCCAAATGGTTAATTTGGTTTGCGTATTACCAGCTTCTTCCTTGAGCAATTTGTAAATGTCTAAGAAATGATGATTCTTCCCTGAAAGAGGTTCAGTGATACGGATACCAATGTCTTTGCGAGTCTCATACTGTCCGCCGTCGTGATCCTGGAAAGTGTAACCATGGTCTGCAATATAGCGTTCAATACCTTTAAGACCCCAAACAAAGTCTAAGTGCCACATTGATTTCGAGTATTCGCCGTCTGTCAGAATATCAATACCGTTTGCCTTTTCATCTGCAATCACTTTTTTGATTTCTGCTGTCTCTGTCTCATGATAACCAGGAAAATTATCGTAAAATGGATAGTGAATATCATCACGATGTTCGATTTTATTTTTGTAGGCAAGTAGGTTGGCTGGGCGAAGTAAGGAGCCAACGAGCTGGAATTTTGATTGTGTCATGTCAAAAGCCTCTTTCTAAATTTCTTACTTTTTATTGTACACAAGCTAAGCACTTTTGAAAAATAGTTAATTTAGAGGAAGGGATATAGCTTAAAACTATATCTAAAACGACCAATCCTTGCTTGAATACAATTGTTTCCTCTTCATCCCTCTTTTTGATAAAATAGAAGAAAAAGGTTTGTTTACTATTTTTTAAATGTACTATAATCCTTTTGAAATAGGATGTAAATGTAGCCAATCCTGTCCTGTATTATCCAAGCAAAATTACAGAAATAGCAAAAGGATAATTTTACATCATGAAATAAATGAACGTTGGGATTTGAATTTGAAATGAATGATTGTTAGAGGTGATAAAATGACAATTAAGATGGTTGTGACCGATATGGACGGCACGCTCTTAGATGAAAAAGGGGAATTCGATCGAAGTCGGTTGAAAAATATATTGGATGAGCTGGACAAGCGGGAGATTCGGTTTGTGGTGGCAACGGGCAATGAAATTCACCGAATGCACTTGTTATTTGGTGATTTGTTGGAGCGCGTGACCTTGATTGCTGCAAATGGTGCGCGGATTTTTGATAAAAACGAGGTACTGCTGGGTACATGTTGGTCTCCAGACCTAGTGGCACAAGTCTTGTCTTACTTTGAAGGGAGAGAACGTGATGTGCACCTCGTTGTCACAGCTGAAAATGGCGCTTTTGTCAAAACGGGAACGATTTTCCCTATGATTGAAAAAGTCATGACAGCAGAAATGGCGCAAGAATTTTACCGAAAGATAAACTTTGTCGAAACATTACGTCCAGACGATTTTCCGCAAGTTCTGAAAATGAGTATGGTGGTAAACGAGCAAGTAGCAGTTCAGGCTACTCGACAGCTCAATCAGGATTTTGCAGACACATTAAATGCAGTCACAAGCGGCTATGGAGCGATTGACATTTTGCAAAAAGGAATCCATAAAGCTTGGGGGTTAGAGCAATTGATGCAAAAATGGGAAATTCAAGAGCAGGAAATCATGGCCTTTGGAGATAGTGAAAATGACATTGAAATGCTGCAATTAGCTGGGGTTTCCTATGCTATGGAGAATGCGGATCCTAAAACCAAGGCAGTTGCCGATCACCTTGCACCAGCAAATACAGAGGCGGGCGTCCTGACAGTATTAGAGAACTATTTGAGCAAAGGAGAGATTCAATGGCTGTCCAATTATTAGACGAATGGCTTTTGAATGAGCAAGAGCAGGTCAGAAAAAATACCATGAATTGAATCGTATATCCGTCAAAGATCCCGATGTACTTTTTCTGGGAGATTCTATCGTAGAATATTTTCCCTTACACGAGTTATTTAAAACGTCAAAAACACTAATAAACCGTGGAATTCGAGGTTATCGATCCGATTTGTTGCTAGAGCATTTAGAATCTCTTTTATTTGGGCAGGCAGTTGATAAGGTCTTTCTCCTTATCGGTACCAATGATATTGGCAAGGAAATCCCCCAGCAAGAAACAGTAAAAAATGTGGAAAGTATCATCCAAACGATTGCTAGGAATTATCCTCTTGCAGAAGTTTGTCTTTTGTCAGTCCTACCAATCAATGAAACCGCTACTTACAAAAAGCGCGTTCATCGAAGAAACAATCAAAAAATTCAAGCCCTCAATCATGCTTATCAAGAGTTAGCTTCTGTTTATATGAATGTGACCTTTGTAAATGTCTATGACGACCTGCTAGACGAAACAGGACAATTAAAAGAAGCATTTACCACTGACGGGCTGCATTTGACGGTCGCAGGCTATCAAGTGCTGGCAGAGCGAATAGCAGAACAGTTATAATCTTTGAGTCAACTATAGATTAGCAATTTTGAACTCGTTTTAATGGGGATAATATCAAAAAATTATTATTGTCATAAAAATTTAATTTTATATACTTTAACTCATATGATATAATGAAAAATAATTATAAAATGTTGAAGGAATAGTATGAGTACATTATTAGCTACAAGATTAAAAAGTAAGCGATTGGAATTAGGGGTATCCCAAAAAGAATTAGCAGAAGGAGTATGTGAGCAAGGTCAGATTAGTAGAATGGAAAAAGGCAAGTATATGCCTGGTTCGGATCTTTTATATTCATTATCCAAAAAAATGAATGTACCAATGAACTATTTTTTTGATGATAGTGTACTTGGTGAGACATCTAAGTTGGTACAATTCAAAGAGCTGGTAGAATCCTTTCTAGTAAAGCGTGAGTATGATTCATTAAAATATTTATACAGTTTAGAAATTGATAAACAACATAGATTGCCACTATCAGACCAAAATTATCTTGAATGGATAGGGGCAATTGTTTCATTTCATTGTGATAATAAAAGAGAAGAGGCTATTAAAAAATTAGAACAAATGCTTGTGCGATTAAGTAAAGATGAGTTAATGTACCTTCGTATCTCTAATACCTTGCTTAATTTCTTTTTAGAAGAAAAAAATAATGATGAATTTGAAAAATGTTATCAAGCGGTACTACCTAAACTTCAAAGTATTGATTTTACTCATATAATAGAGCTGAAAATTTATATTAAAATTAGATATAATTTTTGCCGATATCTTTGGAAAAGTTCTCAGATTGAAAAGGGAATAGAGGAAACGCTTGATGTTATTGAAAAATGTAATAAATACAGTTGTAGTTATTTATTAGCAGATTTATACTGTATATTAGCGAATATTAGCGAGGATTTTTCTAGCCAAAGTATTGTAAAACACTATTTTACGCTTTCACAAGTATTATATAAACTAAGCGGTAATGAAAAAATGGCATTAACGCTTGAAAAGTATCTTCGTGATAATTTTCAAAAAGTGTAAGTTAGAGATAAAATATAGAAAACACGAATAATCTTATGTCCAGTTGCTTATGGGGATAATTTTATTCGTGTTTTATTTTTGAAACTGCTACATTAAAACTAGAGGAATATATCTGAACACGCTAAATGATTATAGTTATAATTACAAAAAAAATAACTATTTTTATAAAAATCTATTGAAATAGTTTATTCAAAGGTATATAATGTGTACCTAGAAAGGAGATTAAACTCTGTGAAAAACATGAAAAATGTTATCAAAATTTTGTTGTTTTTATCATGAATATGAGAACAAGGTAATTGTTACAAACAAATTACAAATATTTCTAAAATATGTTGATTTTTACAAAACAAAGTTGTATAATGACTTTGGAATTTAAAGATTCCTAAAAAGAAAGGAAATACAATGAAAAAATCATATAAATTGGCAAGTGTAACCATGTTATGTTCCTTGTTTTTACTTGGTGCTTGTCATAAAAACGAAGTCAAAAGTGGGACAAATGGACATTCAGTAAAAACAACGAAAACAACAAAAAGTAGTAGCTCTAAAAAGACAAAAGCTTCTCAAAATAACAAAACGTCTACTAATGATAATAAAACAACTGATAAAGAGCAAGACAATTCGGTTACAAATGCTCAATCATCAGAGATTAGTAATTCAAATAGCCAAAATAGTGCAAGTAGTCAGCAATCTTCGACTCCTTCAATTGTTCAATCTCAAGGAGGAGGTACTCAAGTGACCTCTGGAACTCTTGAACTGTACCAAGACACGCCAGTTTATGCTTCACCAGATAAATCAAGCGAAGTTGCTTATACTTATCCTAAAGGAAATGTTGATTGGGATCAGTATGTTTTTGAAAACGGTGAAAATTGGTATAGTTTTGTAGTTTCTAATGGAACAGAGTCTAAGCGTTACTACATAGCCTATTCAGATGTAAAACATTAAAGATATTGTTAACCTTTTTTCTTGGACAAGAGAAATATTACAAATAAATTACAAACATTTATAAAATGTGTTAATTTTTACAAAACAAAGTTGTATAATGATTTTGGAATTTAAGGATTCCTGAAAAGGAAAGGAAATACAATGAAAAATTCATATAAATTAGCAAGTATAACTATGTTGTGCTCTTTGCTTTTACTGAGCGCTTGCCATAAAAATGAAACAAAAAGTGATTCGAATGACCATTCGACAGTAAAGACTGCACAAAGTAGTTCTAAAAAAGCAAAATCATCTAAAGCTAAGAAAAAGATGACTGCTAACGCGAGTAGTAATAAAAAAGCAGGGGACAGTACTCAATCTGCTGCTAGTGAACAGATGTCACCTGCTCAATCGTCAACTACTCAACCCTCTTCAAGTGCAACTAACGCCGATAGTAATACTTCTCCTGCAGCAGAAGCAAAGTCTACAGTTGACGTAAACGCTCTTGCTAGTGGTGATTTTTCAACAATTTCAGGAACTTGGAGTAATGACTTGGGAAAAAGTATTACCATTAATTCTAATGGTCAAGCTGCTTTTGCAGGTGAGAAAAGAGAGTATGGTCTTACTTCTGAAAAAATAGTCGCGAACACATTTTGGGGAACGATTTATCCTAAAGACGCTCAAGTAGGTGGTGCTGCTTTTATTGTGGTTCCTGCTGGTGTAGCTGATCCTGTTACGGGACAGGTTTCTAATACAGACCGGATTTTGAGTGGGCAAGATGAAAATGCCAACACACATCCTTTCTACAGAAATTAAGATTATAGAAATAAATTAGAAAGTAGGACAAGTGATGAAAAAAATGTTTGATCACAAAGAACAACGTTTTTCCATTCGTAAATATTCGTGTGGTGCGGCTTCTGTTTTGATTGGATGTGTCCTCTTTATGGGCGGTCAAACCGTGTCAGCTGATGAACAAGCCACGACAGGAACAGTACCTGAAGCAGCTCAAGTTGGCACAGCAAATAAGACTCAAAACACAACTGAATCAATTGATGTGTCTTCTCAATCAGCAGCAACTCAAAAAGAAACTGCTGTAACAACAACTGCGCCAGCTAGCTCATCAGCAGACACGGGTGTTGCTAAAACGTCTTCTGAAAATACTCAAAAGACGATAACGGCAGATAAAGCTGTTTCTGTAGCTACAGAGACGACACCTTCTCAAACAACGACTGTTGATGCAGCGACACAGACAGAAGACGAAACAACAAA
Organism: Streptococcus sp. HMSC071H03; assembly: GCF_001813035.1. Taxonomy (NCBI): domain Bacteria; kingdom Bacillati; phylum Bacillota; class Bacilli; order Lactobacillales; family Streptococcaceae; genus Streptococcus; species Streptococcus sp. HMSC071H03. Next base: position 43,233 of record NZ_KV811167.1, read on the forward strand.
TTCATCTGTTGATGCAACAACAGACACAGCTACCCCTTCAACAACTGTAAAAGTTGAAAAGAGTCCTGTCGAAAAAGAAGCAGGGAAAGAAGAAGCTGATGTTGCGAAATTGATGGATAAAACGCAACCAGCACAACAAGCTCGTCTTGCAGAATCCAAAGTAACGCAAAGTGTACCTTCTTTACCAAGTTAGGGCTATTACACTTATACGAAACGTACGGAAGTGAAAAATGAACCGAAAGCAAGTGCAGCATTGCAATTTTATGTAAATGCGGGGGATCGTGTTTTTTACGACCAAGTTTTGATTGCAGATGGATACCAATGGCTAAGTTACCGCTCTTATAGTGGTGTTCGTCGCTATGCGGCTATTAACAAGCTGATTCAATCTGAACCTCAACAGCCAGCAAAGCAAACACCTTCTTCAACAGGAACTCTCCCTTCTAGAGGAAGATATGCTTTCTCTAGAACGACAGAGGTTAAGAATGAAGCTAAATTGTCAGCTCCGACACAATTTACCTTTAATAGGGGCGACAGTGTCTACTATGATAAAGTGCTGGAAAATGATGGCTATCAATGGATTAGCTATGTTTCATATAGCGGTGTTCGTCGTTATGCGGCTGTGACAAAATTAGCTCAGTCAGAGTCTCAAAAACCAGCTCAAAACAAGGTGACAGGTACGATTCACATTGAAA
>NZ_KV811167.1:44024-45190 GCF_001813035.1 Streptococcus sp. HMSC071H03
TTCCCAAGGTTTTGATGTGGTGGTGACAAATGTCAGCTCGACCAAGGGTGTGAAGACAGTGAAGTTGCCTATTTGGTCCAGCCAAGGCGGTCAAGATGACATCATCTGGTACGATGCAGCCAAGCAAACAGACGGCCCCTACAAGTTGAGTGTGGATATTCGTCGCCATAAAAATAATCGAGGCGAATACAACATTCACATGTATTACGTTCAGTCAGATGGTAGCTTGCAAGGTGTAATGGGTACCACGACTAAGGTGGAAGAGCCTAAATATAGTGTGACCGGCACGATTCACATTGAAAACAAGACTTCGCAAGGTTTTGATGTGGTAGTGACAGATGTTAGTTCAACCAAAGGTGTTAAAATGGTGAAGCTGCCTGTTTGGTCCAGTCAAGGCGGTCAAGATGACATCATCTGGTACGATGCAGCCAAGCAAACAGGCGGCACCTACAAGTTGAGTGTGGATATTCGTCGCCATAAAAATAATCGAGGCGAATACAACATTCACATGTATTACGTTCAGTCAGATGGTAGCTTGCAAGGTGTAACGGGTACCACGACTAAGGTGGAAGAGCCAAAATATAGTGTGACTGGCACCATTAACATTCAAAATAAGACATCTCAAGGCTTTGATGTCCTGATTACAAATGCGTCAGACAGCAATGGAATTTCTAGAGTGAAAGTTCCTATCTGGACAGATAAGGGCGGTCAAGACGATATTATTTGGTATGATGCCACTAAGCAAAGTGATGGAAATTATAAAGTTTCTGTCAATATTGATAAGCACAAGGGGGAATATGGCGAATATAATATTCACCTTTACTACATTGAATCAAACGGTAAAGTAAGAGGTGTTGGAGGAACCAAGACAACCGTAGCTGAGTCAAGTTCTGCAAGAGAGTCTATTCCGTCTCAAGGAGTTTATACTTTTAAAAAGGAAGTTGAAGTCAAAAATAGTCCCACAATGACGGCTAAGACTGAATTTACCTTTGCAAGAGGAGAAAGAATTCGTTATGATAAGGTATTGGACGCAGATCATCATCAATGGATTAGTTATGTTAGCTACAGTGGAACACGTCGCTATATCCCAATTGCAACTTTAACAAGTGAAGAAACTCCTAAGCCTGTTCAAGTGACAGGTACGATTCACATTGAAAACAAGACTT
>NZ_KV811167.1:45290-71458 GCF_001813035.1 Streptococcus sp. HMSC071H03
CGATTCACATTGAAAACAAGACTTCCCAAGGTTTCGATGTGGTGGTAACGAATGTCAGCTCGACCAAGGGTGTGAAGACGGTGAAGTTGCCTGTTTGGTCCAGTCAAGGCGGTCAAGATGATGTGATCTGGTACGATGCGATTAAGCAAACAGATGGCACCTATAAGTTGAGTGTAGATATCCGCCGTCATAAAAATAATCGCGGTGAATACAACATTCACATGTATTACATTCAGTCAGATGGTAGCCTGCAAGGTGTGACCGGCACAACAACTAAGGTAGAAGGATCTCAAACGAGTGTAAAAGAAGTACAATATAATGGCTCTTACTACTTTGTCCAAGGAAAATATGACGAGATTGCAGTGGCAAATAAAAAACATCCGATGGCTGCTAACTACAATCCTGGTGAAAATCCAACTGCAAAAGCTGCCTTTCTTCGATTAAGAAATGATATGATTGCTCAAGGCTATAATGTTGGTTATGCTTACAGCGGATTTAGAAGTTATGATTATCAAAAAGTTCTGTATCAAAATTATGTGAACAAAGATGGTCAAGCTGCTGCGGATCGTTACTCTGCACGTCCGGGCTATAGTGAACACCAAACAGGTCTTGTCTTTGACTTAACGGATAAAGCTGGTAATCTTTTGGAAGATGCTGCTGCAAGTACTTGGTTGAAAAATAATGCACATCGCTACGGTTTTGTAGTTCGTTATCAACCAGGTAAAGAAGCTTCAACAGGCTATATGCCAGAAGCATGGCATATTCGTTATATTGGCAAGGAAGCTGATGAGATTTATCATTCTGGTTTGAGTTTAGAGGAATATTATGGCTTTGAAGGTGGAGATTATGTTACGTCAGCAACAACGCCAAAACCGTCTACTCCGTCTTCTCAAAAGCCAGTTATCCCTGCTCAAGGCGTCTATCGTTTCACGAAACGTTCCTCTATCAAAGCGGAACCTAGAATGTCGGCTCCTGAACTAGCTTATTATAATGCTGGACAATCGGTCACTTATGACAAGGTTTTAAACGCAGACGGTGTAACATGGATTTCTTACATCGCTTTTAGCGGAAAGAGACGGTATATTGCTATCAGCTGATTCAGCAATCTATAAAGCGAGTTTGGCTTTATTGCCAGACTCGTTTTTTTCTATTTACTAAGAAACTAGTGCAAGCAAATGCTAATAATTGGATAGATTAAGTAGTAGTTTCATAAACTTTCTAGCTATTTTCTTAACAACGTAAGGTATTCTGTAGCATGTCTTCTTTCTCTAAAGCATTGATGTGTTAGTTCATTTTCTACCAAAATGCAGAGCTGTAGTTTCTTTATGGAATTTGAAATCACGATGCAAATATAAAAAGTGATTTTCTCGTTAGCAAGATTTACGACAATGCGATAACAAAAACAATTTCTTAAAAAAATTCATGATGATTGTCTTTTGAAATTTATACGCCTCTGGATAAATAGATTCCAATTTTGTGAAAATGCAAACAATATGAAAATATAGTTGAAATTTTTCTGCCCAATAAACTTTATTTCAAGCCTTTTCTGAAATCTATTATAAAATACATTGCAGAATTTTGAAAAATTTAGATATTTTGTTATGTAATAGTTATCAAGCTTTATTGAGCATATTCTTATACAGGACTATCAAAAGATGATAAATTGATATAGTAAGGTTTGTTGAAACGTTTTCATTATATTGTCTGAAAGTTTTCAATGAATCATTAAAATTTTTGAAGGAGAGTTATAATGACTCAAGGAAAAATTACTGCTTCTGCAGCAATGCTCAACGTATTGAAAACATGGGGCGTAGACACAATCTACGGTATCCCATCAGGAACACTCAGCTCACTCATGGATGCTTTGGCTGAAGACAAAGATATCCGCTTCTTGCAAGTTCGCCACGAAGAAACTGGTGCTCTTGCAGCGGTGATGCAAGCTAAATTCGGCGGCTCAATCGGGGTTGCAGTTGGTTCAGGTGGTCCAGGTGCGACTCACTTGATTAACGGTGTTTACGATGCAGCTATGGATAACACTCCATTCCTTGCTATCCTTGGATCACGTCCTGTTAACGAATTGAACATGGATGCCTTCCAAGAATTGAACCAAAACCCAATGTACAACGGTATCGCTGTTTACAACAAACGTGTAGCTTACGCAGAGCAATTGCCAAAAGTTATTGACGAAGCTTGCCGTGCTGCTGTTTCTAAAAAAGGGCCAGCTGTTGTAGAAATTCCAGTAAACTTCGGTTTCCAAGAAATCGACGAGAACTCATACTACGGTTCAGGGTCATACGAACGTTCATTCATTGCTCCTGCTTTGAACGAAGTTGAAATCAACAAAGCTGTTGAAATTTTGAACAAGGCTGAGCGCCCAGTTATCTATGCTGGATTTGGTGGTGTCAAAGCCGGTGAAGTGATTACAGAATTGTCACGTAAAATCAAAGCACCAATCATCACAACTGGTAAAAACTTTGAAGCTTTTGAGTGGAACTACGAAGGTTTGACAGGTTCTGCTTACCGTGTTGGTTGGAAACCAGCCAACGAAGTGGTCTTTGAAGCAGATACAGTTCTTTTCCTTGGTTCAAACTTCCCGTTTGCTGAAGTTTACGAAGCCTTCAAGAATACTGAAAAATTCATCCAAGTGGATATCGACCCTTACAAACTTGGTAAACGCCATGCCCTTGACGCTTCTATCCTTGGTGATGCAGGTCAAGCAGCTAAAGCAATCCTTGACAAAGTAAACCCAGTTGAGTCTACTCCATGGTGGCGTGCAAACGTTAAGAACAACCAAAACTGGCGCGATTACATGAACAAACTTGAAGGTAAAACTGAGGGTGAATTGCAGTTGTACCAAGTTTACAATGCCATTAACAAATATGCTGACCAAGATGCTATCTACTCAATCGACGTAGGGAACTCTACTCAAACATCAACTCGTCACCTTCACATGACACCTAAGAACATGTGGCGTACATCTCCACTCTTTGCGACAATGGGTATCGCCCTTCCTGGTGGTATCGCTGCTAAGAAAGATAATCCAGATCGCCAAGTATGGAACATCATGGGTGACGGTGCATTCAATATGTGCTACCCAGACGTGATCACGAACGTTCAATACAACCTTCCAGTTATCAACGTGGTCTTCACAAACGATGAGTATGCCTTCATCAAGAACAAATACGAAGACACAAACAAACACTTGTTTGGTGTTGACTTCCCTAACGCTGACTACGCGAAAATTGCTGAAGCTCAAGGAGCTGTTGGATTTACAGTTGACCGTATCGAAGACATCGACGCAGTCGTTGCAGAAGCTGTAAAACTCAACAAAGAAGGTAAAACTGTTGTCATTGATGCTCGCATCACGCAACACCGTCCGCTTCCAGTAGAAGTCCTTGAACTCGATCCGAAACTTCACTCAGAAGAAGCTATCAAAGCCTTCAAGGAAAAATACGAAGCAGAAGAACTCGTACCATTCCGCCTCTTCTTGGAAGAAGAAGGATTGCAATCACGCGCAATTAAATAATCCATCTAAAAAATTAGCCTGAAATTTTCAAGCTAATTTTTTAATATGTAGATGAGATATTCTCACGTTGTTGGAGTAGTTTGTTAATAACTAGGAGTTCGAAATCATATTTATTAAGTTTCCAGTTGAAATAAGATGATTTAGTGATATTACGAAACAATGGTTTTAGTTTACCAGTATTTTCGATTTCTACACTTAGTTGATCTTTTATTTTTTCGTATAGGTTAATATCATTTTTTTTAATAGGTTTATAATGTGAAAAATCATTTAAGAAATAAAAGTAATTCGCATCAAATAGAGGAGATTTTCCATTCATAGACTTGGGAGGATTAGAAATTATATAATCGATTTTAGATGAAAGTTTTTTTAGAACAATTTTATATCTAGGATTTAAAAAATTATTTTTTGCCCTTTGATCTTGAATGTAGTGAGCTATACTACACAAAGTAAAATAGTCTTTAGAATGAAGTTCAAGGATTTCACATAAAAATTGAGGAGAAAGTTTTTTATTAAAGGTTTCTAAAAATAATATTAGATCCGTTGAATTATTTAAATTATGCTTGTTTTGTTTCAAAACTCTATAAACATGTTCAAAAATTTTGTTCTCAATATTAAGTATTTCATCTTGATTTATACTTTCATCCTCTTTTAGCTCGTGTAGACCATTTTTTAATCTGAGTAATATTCTAATAAATGCATGAGTAGTATCAAAATCAAGATAAGTTGAATATACGGATGTAATAACTTCCAGTGCAGTATACAAATTTTTAATATATGAATAAGGATTTGCTTTTTTCAGAGAATTTGGGTCAATATAAATTTTTATAGCTTTCAGTACATATAATACAATTTTTCTAGTTGCTTGCTTGTTTAGTGTTGTTATGCGTGAAATATCGTGGTGGAAGTTTAGCCAGTAATGGTGTTTTCCAACAATATATTTAAATTCCTCTCCTTTTTCAATATCTTTGTTAGGGGAAATTAATTCATTTGCTAAATTTTTTCTGTGTAAGTTTAAAATATCTATACTAATTATAGTATCATTTATTGCAGGTTCTCCAATATAATATGGAGTTTCATGTATTTCTTTTTTGGCATCATTTAACGTGAGATTATAGTTTTCTAAACATGTTTTAATAGCTTTTTCAATATCTTCAATTGTTTCTTTTGAGGTAGCAAATATAAAATAATCATCAATAAATCTGTAGATATCATAATCTGTTTTATGTTTTAAATGGTTTAATTTATTCTGTACATCGACATCAATAGTTGTTAAAAGTAAATCAGAAATAATCCTATTTAATTCGGGTCCTAATAAAATTCCATTTGTTTCATTATTATTGCTTTTTTGTAGAAGTTTATCTGTTTTTGAAGCGAAAGTATTAGAGTATTTATATCTACTTAAAGTTTTTCCTATATCTTTTCCACCAACGATTGCCCAGACTATTGAATGAGTGTATATGCTCTTGAAGAAATTCTGAATATCCAGTTTTAAAAAATATCTATACTTATTTCTAGAACGTATAAAAAGAGGATTTTTTAAAATTTCGATTAGTTTATGGTGTTTAGAATATGCGAAATATTTTTTTATATTCTTATCAAGTTCTTCGGTTGTAATAGTAGAATCTGATTTTTTTATGCTATAATCCTGTTCAAGTTTTAGCCGCTTTTCATGTATATTTTTTGTTCCATTAAAAGTTAGGTTATTAAATTTTATAGCTTTTCTAATATTAAAATTAGATTTTTTAAGATGATTTAAGATAAGAAATTCATATTTCATAATATAAATCATAGCTTCTATTTGAGATAGTGGATGTAGCAAAGAAAGTGTTCTTGTTGAATTATTATTTTTGGGGATTTTAAAGTTTAGAGGAATTGTATAATTGTCTTGAGAATCAATATCTTCTATATGTTGAAAAATTGTATCAATATTTTCAGTAATAGGATTATTTGAAAAAAATAGAGGTATTTCTTGAGGAAGTAATTCCGTTCTCAAAAAACAAGTATACTTAAAAAAATTATTCATTTAAGGCCTCTTAAAGTATTGATTATTATTTTTATTTATTGTACCATATAACGGGTAGGCATGGAAGAAGGATTAATAATTAATTATTAATTATATATCTTGATATAAGTATAGGATCATTTGCTATATTTTGTATCCCAGTACACACAAAAAGTTTTTACATAACCAACTATTGGTTTATTGCATGATAACATACTATTCTAGATACTTGGAATCATGTGAATATCTATTTTTAGTAAAGCACAGGATAATACCTGTGCTGCCTACTTTTATAAGGATAAGATATGAAGTTAAAATATAACATTTTAAAACATAGAAGCAACGGCCGTACTGTATATTCTGCTAGAACTGATATTATTCATAATGAATTGCAAAAAATCAATAAAGAAATTATTAACAAGTATAGTTTAAAGATTCCAGATAGGAATGCAATAATAAGAACTATTATACAATTTTTATCACAAGGAGAAATTTATTTAAATCGTAAGGACTTATCATTTACTCCTTTAGAATTTAAAGTAATAAAGATAGATATAAAGAATTTTTTCCCCTCAATTAATAAGCATATACTATATAGTAAAATAATTAAATCTTCAATTTTAAATGATTCAAGTATAGAGACAATTAAATCTTTTATATTCTCAAAAGATTATAAGGGAGTTCCGTTAGGTCTTGCTTTCTCCAATTCTTTAGCTGAGTTGTATTTAGAGGAATTTGATTCAATAGTACAGTTAGAATGGAAGCCACTACTATATGTACGCTATGTTGATGATATATTATTAATTATCAATGAAAGTATTGATGAAAATGATGTAATTAGATCTATTAAGAAAGTTTTAAGAGATTATCATCTAGAAGTAAATAGTGACAAAAGTAATCCTAAGAAGAGTAGTAGAGATGATTTTCGTTTTACCTATCTAGGGTATGAATTCTCTAAATATCAAATAAAATTCATTAACTCAGAAGAAAAAGAACAGACAAAAAATAATCTTGTGATAGATATTTCTGAAAATAAATTTAAAGCTAAACTTTTAAACAAATTAATCCGATATTTTAAACGATTTAAAAATGATAATGATAAACCAGAAGCATTCTGGATTTTATACTACCGATTAAAAAATCTTATACATGGAGTTTCATCAAAAGGAGAGAATAATCAAGTAGTAAAATTTGGATTAAGTTATTCTTACGGTTTTATTAACTCAGAGGATAAGCTAAAAAATTTTTTAAGAATGTATCATTATTTCATAAGATCTTACAAGGAAAATGGCTATTTATCTTCAAGACAAGCGTATCTATTGATTAGTATTGTATCGGTGGACAATAGAGTTATTACTTCCGATTCTCCGAGAGATGATATTTTATCCCTGCTGAATAATCGATATCATTATGAGAAACTTTCAGTGAAAACTTTGGAGAAAATTTGTTTGCGTGTAGGAGTATCTTATACTTCGAAAGTATATACGAATAAATATTTAGAGTTCAATAAAATTAATTTACAAAAGAAAATTATGAAAAAGCTAAGTTTACGATTTGGTGAAGATTAAAGATCGGAGCAATCCGGTCTTTTTGCTTGGTTTTATCCTTATCACAAGATTGTGATAGTTTACATCTTCATAACAAAGCAATGAAATACTTGATTGTTTTGGTTTATCGTTATAAAATATAAAACGAAAAAATGAAAGAGGTTTTGAAAATGACTGAAAACCAAGTGAAAATACTGGGTTGGGTTGCAACTTTTATGTCCGTGATGATGTATGTGTCTTATTTTCCACAAATCATGAATAATCTAGCTGGGCAAAAAGGAAATTTCATTCAACCACTTGTTGCGGCCATCAACTGTAGTCTCTGGGTCTACTACGGCCTTTTCAAGCAAGAAAGAGACATTCCGCTTGCAGCAGCAAATGCACCAGGTATCATTTTTGGTCTGGTGACTGCAATCACTGCCTTGATTTAAAAGGAATAGGAGGAGACTGTTTTTTCAGTCTTCTTTTTTTCTTTTTCTCAGTTTGCAGAAAGACCTTGTTTGATGTCTGTGCTCATTGGAAAAGATGAGTTTATTTTAAAGAGCTGGGGAAAGAATCAGAGTGAAAACAAGTTGGCAAAAACTAGAATAGTATCACTATTTCGTATCATTTTACAAGTAAAGGTTTTGAGATTGCGGTATAATATAAGTAAATGAACAATCAAAATAAGAAAGCGAGTAGAAATATGACTGAAAAACTGACTTTTCCTGATGGTTTCTTGTGGGGCGGAGCGACAGCTGCCAACCAGTGTGAGGGCGCTTATGCTGCGGATGGTCGCGGGCTGGCCAATGTAGATGTGGTGCCGATTGGTGAGGACCGTCTGGCCATCATCACGGGTAAAAAAAAGATGTTTGACTTTGAGGAAGGCTATTTCTATCCGGCAAAAGAGTCCATTGATATGTATCATCATTTTAAAGAAGATATTGCGCTTTTTGGCGAAATGGGCTTTAAAACTTATCGACTCTCTATCGCCTGGTCTCGGATTTTTCCAAAGGGAGATGAGCTGGAGCCCAACGAAGCAGGCTTGAAATTTTACGAAGACCTCTTTAAGGAATGCCATAAGTATGGCATCGAGCCTCTGGTGACCATCACCCACTTTGACTGTCCTATGCACTTGATTGAGGAATACGGAGGCTGGCGCAGCCGCAAAATGCTGGAATTTTACGAGCGTCTCTGCCGCACTCTTTTTATCCGCTACAAGGGGCTAGTCAAATACTGGCTGACTTTCAATGAAATCAATATGATTCTCCATGCACCGTTTATGGGAGCAGGACTTTACTTTGAAGAAGGGGAAAATGAAGAGCAGGTCAAATACCAAGCAGCTCATCATGAATTGGTAGCGTCAGCTATTGCGACCAAGTTGGCACATGAGATTGACCCTGAAAACAAGGTTGGCTGCATGCTGGCAGCTGGTCAGTATTATCCAAATACAGCCAATCCGGCAGATTACTGGGCAGCTTTGCAGGAAGATCGGGAAAGCTATTTCTTCATCGATGTCCAGTCCAGAGGAGAATATCCAAACTATGCCAAGAAGAAATGGGAGCGTTTGGGTATTGAGGTTGAAATGACAAAAGAAGACCTAGACTTGCTCAAGACCTATACGGTGGATTTTATTTCCTTCTCTTATTATTCTAGCCGTGTGGCTTCTGGTGATCCAAAGGTCAATGAAAAAACTGCCGGAAATATCTTTGCCTCGCTTAAGAATCCTTACCTAGAATCTTCTGAGTGGGGCTGGCAGATTGATCCGCTGGGCTTGCGAATTACCCTTAACGTCATCTGGGATCGCTATCAAAAGCCGATGTTTATCGTGGAAAACGGGCTGGGAGCAGTTGATACGCCAGATGAAAATGGCTATGTCGAAGATGACTACCGTATTGACTATCTAGCAGCCCATATCAAGGCTATGCGCGATGCGATTAATGTAGACGGTGTAGAACTTCTAGGATACACCACTTGGGGCTGTATTGACCTCGTTTCCGCTGGAACCGGTGAGATGAAAAAACGCTATGGCTTCATCTATGTAGACCGGGATAACGATGGGGAAGGCACACTTAAACGTTCCAAGAAAAAATCGTTCAATTGGTATAAGGAAGTCATTGCGACTAATGGGGCAAGTGTGAAATAGAGCAATTGGGGCGTGAGACAAAATTTAAAATCATTTTAATCGGCTCTCTTATTTCAAGAATTCGGTGAGAGTGGGGCAGAAATCAGTAGCTTCGTAGAAACTTGATTTCGTCATCCCACTCTCTTTTTTGCTTTCCGTTGACTTCCGTCTTTTTCCTTGTTACACTATGGATAAGAGATTTTACTGGAAATGGATGTAATATGGCTACTATTTTAATCATCGAAGATAACAACGATATTCATGACATTTTAAAAGATTTATTTGAAACTGAGCACAGAGTTTTCTCGGCTTATTCTGGAACGGAAGGGTTGCTGCTTTTTGCGCAGGAAGCAATTGATTTGGTATTGCTGGACATTATGCTGCCAGGGAAAAACGGTGATCAGGTCTTGGCAGAAATTCGCAAAAACAGTCAGATTCCAGTGGTCATGCTGACAGCTTTGGGTGAGAAATCGCTGGTTAGTCAGTATCTGTTGGACGGCGCTAATGATTATATTGTCAAACCGTTCGATCTAGACGAGGTTTTTGCGCGTGTGACGGTGCAACTGCGCAATCATCTTTCACAAAAGCAAGCGACGGAAATTCAAGGGATAAAAAATATCCGTCTTTCATCAGAAACATTTGAAGTAGTCAATGGCGAGAAACGGGTTCGTTTAGGCAAGAAAGAGTATCAGATACTTCAAGCCTTGCTTCATCATCCGAAGAAAATTTACACAAAGGAAGAACTGTTTGAGTTGATTTGGGAAGAGGCATATTTGCCGAGAGACAACACGCTCAACACTCATCTCAGCAATCTTCGTAAGAAATTGGCACAAGTAGATGATTCGGAAGAATATATCGAAACAATTTGGGGATTAGGTGTACGGCTCAAGGAGGGCTGAGAATGCTTGATGTTATACTAATTATGTTCATCAGTCTGCTTGGAATTTTGCTGTTACGTTATCATTTGGCAGTGAGAAATCTGGCGGCACAGATTCGAGAAAAACGAAAAACAAGCAGTGAAATTCGTTTGGCACCTCAAAACCACAGCCAAACGATTGTTGAGTTGGCAAATGAAGTTGAAAAGCTCTTTCAAGAAGTAGAGCAGACACGTTTTATAGCTCGTCAGGAAAAGAAAACCTTGGATATGGCGATTAGCAATATTGCTCATGATATTCGCACACCCTTGACCATTGCTAGTGGCTATACCCAACAACTTATAAAGGGAAAAGAAGAAAATGAACAGCTGTTGAAAATTGCGACCAATCTGTCCGTTGTTTCCAATCGTTTAGAAGCTCTCATGGAATACCGCCGTCTTATGGAAGGTGCAGTTCGACCACAATTTCGACAAATAGATATTTCCAAGCTGATTGCAAAGCAAATGCTTCCTTTTTATGATGCCTTTCAAAAGCAAGGAATTGAATTGCAAGTAAATTTGCAGGAGGGGTTAGTAATAAAGTCAGATCCAGAAATTTTAGAGCGAATTGTCCAAAATATGTTGAGCAATGTCCTCAAGCATGGAAAGGAAAATGCCCAGCTATCTTTAATCCGAAAAGATGCGGCTATTCTTTTAAGTGTAAAAAATATTGTCCGTCAGCCAATTCAGCATTTGGAAAAATTAACCAATCGCTTTTATTCTGAAAATCTCTCTAACACGGAAGAATCCTCTGGTTTAGGACTTTATATCACTCAACAACTGGTAGATATTCTTGGCGGTGATTTAACCATGAAAGCTAAAGGAAATTGGTTTGAATTGCTTGTCCGTTTGTGAATATTTTATACAGAAAAACAGCTAATCTTTGACTAGCTGTTTTCTTTTGTTATAAATCTTTTCTTTTAAATACCTGTATACCACTAAATGTAAAAAGAAGTGTGATGAGAAGAGCGATGGTTATGGTTTTGAAGACCATATCCTGTTTAGAAACCATGTCAAAATAGAATTGCATGTTCAAGTATTTCAACCAGTCAATATCTGGATAAAAGACAGTTGGCAGACTTAGCAGGGAAACACCGATCAAATAAGTGAAAATAGCAGCTATAATAGAGTTGGTAGCATACAGTACGAAAGAAACAAGGCTAACCCAAGCTAGGGTACAAATAAATTGAACCCCTATCGTAATGAGAAAATTAGAAAGAAAATGTTTGGGGGCGGTTCCCATACCATTGATGAGCGTAGCTGGAATAAATGAGGAATAGGTTAGAATCAATTGAAGTACGATGAGAGTTGCCAGAACAAGGAATTTAGATAAATAGAATTCTGTCCGTGAAATACCACTAGTAATAGAATTTTTATATAATTTCTGGGTGAGATCAATTCCAATCAATAAAACAACAAGGATAATAGTAAAGATAATGGTATTACTAAGATTATCAGAGGTTTTAGTGATAGCCTCAAAGCCAGTCCAACCTCCGTTATCACCCAGTTTTTCAAAAGCTTTTGTATCTGTATGAACTCCGATACTTCCCACAACACCGTAGAGCACACCTAATAAGAGTGTGATGATAAAAAGGATTTCTGTAATCCAAAAACCTTTTGAACGAAAAAGACGATAAAAGTCTGCTTGAATTGTGTGGAACATGATAAACCTCCCTATTCTACCAAATCTGTAAAGTATTTTTCTAAATCTTGGCGAGCATAGTAAATTTCGTTAATGGTAACATTCTCTGCCCCTAGCGTTTGAACAATCTTGTTGATTTCGTGCGAGTGAGTGAAGATGTGTATTTCATCTGTTGCATTTACAACTTTGAGGCGGTAGCCTAGTTGATCGTGAAGAATTTTGCTTGCTTCAGCAAGATTATTTGTTTTCAAAACGATATAATCTTCATTTTGCTCTTCAAATTCTGCTTTCGTAATTTCTTTGATGAGATGACCATTTTCAATGATGCCGAATTTTGTAGCGACCAAGTATAGTTCACTTAAAATATGACTGGAAATGATGAAGGTCATATTTAATTCTTCATTGAGACGTTGCACCAACTGGCGGAATTCTTTGATTCCGACAGGGTCAAGCCCGTTAATCGGTTCATCCAAAATCATCAAATCTGGTTTTGACAGAAGAGCAATAGCAATGCCCAAGCGCTGTTTCATTCCAAGAGAAAAGTCTCGGAATTTTTTCTTGCCAGTATTGGTTAGTCCGACGTAAGAGAGAGTTTCTCGGATAACCTTGTCCGCATTTGGGATATGCCGTATCTTGCAGCAATAGTTTAAGTTTTCATAAGCCGTCAAGTGATTGTAAGCAGCGGGTGCTTCAATGACAGAACCAACTCGTTTGAGAGCGTGTGTCCATTCGGATTTATTAGAAGAGCCAAAGAGAGCGACCGTACCGCTATTGGGCTGAATCAACTGGGTAATCACTTTGATAAGCGTTGTCTTACCAGCTCCATTTTTCCCAATTAGCCCGTAAATTTCTCCTTGCTTCACGGTGAGACTGACATCATTCAAAGCGAGTTGTTGTCCAAATCTCTTGCTGATGTGTTTCACATTTACAACAGTTTCCATAACGTGACCTCCATTTTTTCTATCGTAGAGTTCCCCTCTTTTCACTATTTAGTATACAAAATGCCTGTCAAATAAGTCTCAAGCAATTCTCAAATATTTCTAAAATTTAAAAAATCTGAGAAAACCTCAGATTTCACAATTTTGTAGGATAAATCTTTCAATCATAGCGGCCATTTCTTGAGGGTGGTCTGTGTTAAGTGTATGATTTCCACCTGAAAGTGTCACAAAATCTGCTTGTGGTAAAGCTGTAGCTAATTTTTTAGAGGAAGGCAGGTTAGGCCAATCTTTGCTGCCACAGATGATGAGGCTGGGAAGTTGTATTGCACTTAGTTGACTTGATAAATCTAAATTTTTCAAGTCTTTTAACAGGCCAACAAAAGATTTTTTATGAAGCCCCTCTTTTTTAAATAGAGAGTCTGGTAGGCAAGAGAAAATAAGCAGCTGGAGTTTATAGAGTAGATTGGAGCTTAGTTTATATTGAGTTCCTGATAAAACGAGTGCTTGGAGCTGAGGAAATTGTTGCCCCACCTTTAAGGCAAGAGTTCCACCGAGGGACAATCCAACTAGAACAAATGGTTCGTTGATGGCTTGAAGTTCCTGACAAAGGTGTTGTTCTAGCTGAGAGACTGTAATGATGTTGTTATTTGTGTAAAAGAGGTCTAAAGCCTCGGTGTCATATTGTGGCAGAAGTTCACGGACTTTATCCCAAGAGTGTTTATCCTGTCCAAGACCGTGTAAAAAAATGATTTTCATGAGTGATTCCTTTTTATTTTCAACAAAAGAGATGGGAACGATTGTAAGAGTAAACCTATTAAAATCTATCATAAATTGGATTACTTGATATCATTATAGCATAAAGAAGGTGCTTGTGTTGCGATAGAATTAGACGATGACCTACTTTAAATGGATAAAAAGACCTTCTAAAAAATAAAATTGATTGTAGTGTTTTTTGTATCAAATTCCTACTTTGGGATAAAAAGGGTTAGATTGATAAGGAGGAAAATCAAGAAGCAAGCAAGGGTGGTGCTTTTTGGTGTTTCTAAATGTCGGTAATAGCTTCGCTTGACAGTCTCATCAAAGCCGTGTGCATACATAGCTTCTACATAGGAATCTCGCCAGTTGAAAGCGATAAAAATTGCTTTGATATAAAAGATTGGCGACCAGAAATGTAAGGTTTTACCTCGCAAGAGACTAGCTTCGCGAACAGCTTGGATTTCTTTTTGAATGACTGGAATGGCGTTTAAGACAACGAGCAGTCCGTAGGTAAAATGACTCGGGAGCCCTTTTTGATGCCAGTAGCGCAAGAGTTGATTGAGATTGACGCCGTATAAAAAGGTCATTCCCAGAGCCGCTAAAGCAAAGGAACGTGTAAAAAGAACAATCGCTTGACTTTTGTCACCGTGAAGCTGAATAGCCCAGAAATTTGCTAATGCCGGAAGTAATGGCAGAAGGAACACCCAGAGAATGCCCCACCATTTCCTAATATAAATAAGGTAGATGAGTGTTCCTGCGACAATAGCGCAGTTGAGCCATGTTGAGCGGATAAAGGAAATTTCTAGCGTCAGTACAATGAGAAGGAGCAAGAGTGCTAGGACATTTGTTTCTTCTTTTTTCATAGCGCTCTCCTTTCTGTCAGCCCGTGAGACGTCAGCTCTACCAAATAATCACTAATACCGTCCAAGGGTTCTAAGCGATGAGAAATGATAATAAAGCTCTGTTGTGTAGCTTTTTCTCTAATCCAATTGGCAAAAAAATCACAGGCCTTTTTATCTAAGCCAGTAAATGGCTCGTCCATAAGTATGACAGGAGTTTCCAAGGTCAGGATAGCCAATAATTGAATGATTTTTTTCTGCCCACCGCTCAAGTGAAAAAGGCTGGAATCCATTTTGTCCGCTAAACCAAATAAATCCAAAGCTTCTTGTACCTTTGCTTGGTTTTCGCTTGAAAGAGAGGACAGGTTTAATTCTTCTGCAGGTGTCGTCCGAATGAATTGCTTTTCTGCATCTTGAACAACGGCAGTAATATGGCGGTACAATTGTTTGCTTTTCTTGAGTTTTCGTCCCTGATAACTCATATTGTCTTTGTATTTTTGTAATTGCAAAATGGCACGAAAAAGAGTTGATTTACCAGCACCGTTAGCTCCGATGAGGGTTGTAATACCTTGCTGAAAAGTAAAATCCTCAATCGTAAAAAGTATTTTGGAGTCAAATTGACAGGAAACGTGCTGTAATTGTAAGAGAGGATTTCGCTGGGTATTTTCGCGTGCCAGCTGATAGCTTGGGAGTTCCTTTTTTAAAAGAGCTACATCTCGTTCAAAAAGTTCCCCATTTTTTAATTCAACAAGGTGGTCAACGCAGTCCGCATAGAGACTGCGGTCGTGGTCGCACAGAATCACCGTTTTCTCCATTTTTGTCAAATCTGATAGTAAATGAATCAAGCGCTTGCGTGCTTCTTGATCGACAGAAGCAAAGGGCTCGTCCAATAGAATAATCTGCGAATCCATAGCCAACAGAACCGCCAGAGAGACTTGTTGCTTTTCTCCACCAGATAGAGTCAGAAAGTCTCGATGAAGCAAGTGCTCTACTTTGCCAAGTGCAATCGCATGCTGGATTTTTTCATCAATCTGGTCAGAGGGTGTTTGGAGATTTTCTAAGGTAAAAATCAATTCCTCATAGAGAGTTGGCATGGTGAATTGACGGCTTGGATTTTGAAACATCATGCTGAGGTAGGTGACTCGTTTATGAATAGGTAAATGAGATAGTAGTGTATCACCTAGTTTGACCTCTCCAGAGAAGTCTAGTTCGTTGAAATTCGTTAAAATCCGAAAAAGAGTTGATTTGCCAGCACCAGTATTACCAATTAAGAGTGTCATTTTCCCTGTTTCAAAGGCGAAGGTTAAATCTTTAAAGACATCTCTAAAATAAATGTGCTCTAATGTTAGTTTCATCTTATTTACCAGCAGCTTGGTTAATCTTGTCGTAAAGATTCATAATAGTTTTGACTAGAACAGCACAGAAAAAGAACACAGAAAGGAAGCGGACAACAAGCAATGCTAAGACAAAACCGAGATTGAAAGCATAGTAACCAATTTTAAAATATTCATAGGTAAAGCTCAAAAGGGTCGTACCAATGGCGCTGTAAGCCAGTGATAGCCAGTCGTAGCGTTTGTATCGCGTTGCCGCAAAACCAAGCTCACTACCAAACCCTTGAATGAGACCAGAAATCAAAGTGCTCATGCCAAATTGGCTACCA
Organism: Streptococcus sp. HMSC071H03; assembly: GCF_001813035.1. Taxonomy (NCBI): domain Bacteria; kingdom Bacillati; phylum Bacillota; class Bacilli; order Lactobacillales; family Streptococcaceae; genus Streptococcus; species Streptococcus sp. HMSC071H03. The sequence continues at coordinate 61,218 of NZ_KV811167.1, forward strand.
TATAGTACCTCTGCGAGGGCTGCAAGTACTTCTCCAATCGTGGCGCTACCAGTTTTGCGAATGAGCATAGCTGACATAGGAGCTGCCATGCACCAAAGTCCGAACAAGACTTCATTGGCGAAAGGCTCCAAACCTGCTGGCGCTAAAATAGCTGTCAAAATATTGTAAAGAAAACCTGAACCGACAAAAATCCCACCGAAAAGAATAGCTAAAAGAGCTAAGAGGATAACATCTCGTAAACTCCATTTTTCAAACATAAAAAACTCCTTCAAACAGAGCAGATGAGGAGTTTTAGCACGACAAAATAAAATCTAATCACATAAATGATTAGAACGGTTTGGTCTTTCTTATACATTTCCCTGCGGCAGCATTAACTGCATCAGGTTCCATGGGTATAATCTCAGCCTCAGCACCCCAAATGTTCTTTGCTTTTTATTATGTTGCTATTCTAACATCTATTTTCAAAAATAGCAAGCAAAGGATTTTCAAAAATTTTGATGTATACGGCTGTCATAGCCTTAAACTATATTAAATCATAAAATGTTGAACGACACGCGATGAAATCAACGTTTAATATATATTTGGAATATTGCTATAGTTTTTAACTATAACAAACTCCTAGAAATTCCAATTATACAGGGGACTTAATTTCTGTTAAGATAGTGTCAACAAGAAATTTTGGAGGATGACTATGTCAACAACGATTATCGGCTTCCCGCGTTTGGGAGAATTCCGCGAATTAAAATTCACCACTGAAAAATACTTTAGGAATGAAATTTCAGCTCAAGAGCTCCTGGCTGCTGCCAAGGACCTGCGCGCCAAGCACTGGAATATCGTCAAAGAGCACGGGATTACCGAAGTGCCGTCCAACGACTTTTCTCACTATGATAATGTTTTGGATGCCGCCTTCCTCTTTAACGTAGTGCCGTCCTCTGTTCAGGGCCTGGACCTGTCTGACCTGGAGCGTTACTTTGCCCTGGCCCGCGGCTACCAAGGAGAAAAAGGGGACGTACGTGCCCTGCCCATGAAAAAGTGGTTCAACACCAACTACCATTACATCGTTCCAAAATTTGAAAAAGACACTGAGGTCAAACTGGTCGGTCACAAGATTTTTGACGAATACCAGGAAGCCAAGGAGCTGGGCCTGGATACCCGTCCGGTCCTGGTAGGTCCCTTCACCCTCCTGCAGCTGTCCGACTTTGAAGAAGGGGTAGAGGCTGCCCAGTTTGTGGATGCCCTGGCCAAGGCTTATCAGGAAGTCTTGGCCACATTGGCCGACCTGGGAGCTGAGCGTATCCAGCTGGATGAGCCAATCCTGGTCAAGGACCTGTCCGCCGAGGAGAAGGCCCTCTTCCTGGATCTTTACAAGAAGCTCCTGGCGGACAAGAAGGGACTGGAAGTCCTGATCCAAACCTACTTCGGCGATGTTCGGGATATCTACTCTGATTTAATCGAACTGCCGGTAGACGCTATCGGTCTGGACTTTGTCGAAGGCAAGAAAACCCTGGAGCTGGTCAAGTCTGGCTTTCCGGCCGACAAGACCCTCTATGCCGGGATTGTCAACGGTAAGAATATCTGGCGCAACAATTATGAAAAGAGCCTGGCTGTTCTGGAGCAGGTTCCGGTTGAAAAGCTTGTGCTGACCAGCTCCTGCTCCCTGCTGCATGTACCTTTCACCACAACCAATGAAGACTTTGAAGAAGCCATCCTCAAGCACTTTGCCTTTGCGGTGGAAAAGCTGGATGAGATCCGGGACCTGGATGCCATCCGCAATGGTGGCGGAGCAGAAGTCTTGGTTGCCAACAAGGAACTCTTTGCGACAGAGCGTGTCGGTAAAAATGCTGAATTGGCAACTCGTATCGCTGGATTGACCGATGCCGACTACACTCGCCTGCCGGCCTTCGCAGAACGCGAAGCCATCCAGGAGGAAGCCTTCAAACTGCCGGCCCTGCCGACGACAACCATCGGTTCCTTCCCTCAGACCAAGGAAGTTCGGGCCAAGCGCCTGGCCTTCCGCAAGGGTGAGCTTTCTCAGGAAGACTATGATAAGTTCCTGGCTGAGCAGATCGACGAATGGATCAAATGGCAAGAAGAAGTTGGCTTTGACGTGCTGGTGCATGGTGAGTTCGAGCGTAATGACATGGTTGAGTACTTCGGTCAAAACCTGTCAGGTTATCTCTTCTCTAAGAATGGTTGGGTACAATCATACGGTATGCGTGGGGTGAAACCGCCGATTATCTGGGGAGATGTAACCCGCCTCAACCCGATTACTGTTAAATGGTCCAGCTATGCTCAAAGCCGGACTGACAAGCCGGTTAAGGGAATGCTGACGGGACCTGTAACCATCCTCAACTGGTCCTTCCCACGGGAAGATATTTCCATCAAGGACTCTACCCTGCAGATTGCCCTGGCCATCAAGGACGAAGTTCTGGACCTGGAAGCTGCCGGCGTTAAGATTATCCAAATCGATGAAGCTGCCCTGCGTGAAAAGCTGCCGCTCCGTCGCAGCGACTGGTATGAAGACTATCTGGACTGGGCTATTCCGGCCTTCCGTCTGGTCCACTCTACCGTTGCCCCGGATACGCAGATCCATACCCACATGTGCTACTCAGAGTTTACCGATATTATCCCGGCCATTGACAACATGGATGCGGATGTTATCTCCTTTGAAGCCAGCCGCTCCAACCTGGAAATCCTGGATGAGCTTAAGGCTAAGAACTTCCAGACAGAAGTGGGACCTGGAGTTTACGATATCCACTCTCCTCGTGTACCAAATGAAGGGGAAATCGACCACACCATCGAGGCCATCCTGGCCAAGGTGCCGAGCCGCAAGGTCTGGATCAATCCTGACTGCGGTTTGAAAACGCGTGGTATTACTGAAACCAAGGCCAGCCTGGTCCGCCTGGTAGAGGCAGCCAAGGCAGCGCGTGAAAAACTTTAATCAAAAAATAAGAGCTGACAGAAGGGAGGGCCTGCCCCTGCCCTTGCTGTCTTAGTAAAGGAATTGTGAAACATGTCTAGCCAAAGCCCGTCTCTCTCTTTTGAAGTATTTCCTCCCAATCCAGCAGTAGGCAATGAAAAGATTATGGCGGCCCTGAAGGAAATGCAGGACCTGGTGCCTCATTTTATCAGTGTCACAGCGAGTAATAGTAAGTTCAATATTGAAGAAACGACGGTGCGTCTGGCGGACTTTATCCGCAATGACCTGCACATCCCGACCATTGCTCACCTGCCTGCGGTTTATCTGACTAAGGAAATGGTTACAGAAACTCTGACAGCACTTGATAAGGTAGGTGTTCATAAAGTATTGGCACTCAGAGGGGATATCCTCCCTGATGTGGAGCCCCAAAAGGATTTCGTCTACGCAACAGATTTGATTGAGTATATTAAGAAAGAAGCTCCTCACTTTGAGATTGTGGGTGCCTGTTATCCAGAAGGTCATCCAGACTCGCCCAATCAAATCTCGGATATCCAAAATCTCAAAAAGAAGGTGGATGCCGGCTGTTCCAGCCTTTTAACACAACTTTTCTTTGACAATGAGAGTTTTTACGATTTTCAAGATAAATGTATTTTAGCAGGGATTGAGGTTCCGATTCATGCGGGGATTATGCCGATTTTAAACCGAAATCAAGCTCTTCGTTTGCTCAAAACCTGTGAAAACATTTATTTACCACGAAAATTTTGCTCTATTCTAGATAAATATGAACACGATCCAGAGTCACTCAGAGCAGCAGGATTAGCTTATGCGATTGACCAAATTGTTGACTTAGTCACGCAAGATGTGGCGGGTGTTTATCTATATACAATGAACAATTCCAGTACTGCTCATCAAATTTATCAAGCAACGCATACATTTTTTGATAAGTAAGCATGTCCTGACTTGTTTTGGGAACAGGATGTTCTGACCTTTGTTGTTCTGCAGTTGCAGCTAGAAACCTTAAAAGAGTGCTGAAAATGCGCTCTTTTTGGTTTTCTGATTAATAGAGAATATTGAGTAATAAAAGAATAGTATCACTATTTCTGATTATTCTACAAGAAAAGGGTTTCAAAAAAGAGTATAATAGAAGTAATCAAAGAACGAGGTGAATGAAATGACAGAAAAACAGTTTCCGAATGGCTTTTTATGAGGTGGCGCGACTGCAGCCAATCAGTATGAAGGTGGCTGGGATTTAGGTGGTCGTGGTCCGGCTACGTCTGATACAGCCAAAGCTGTACGCCCTGAGGAGCGTCAAAATATGGAAGGTTTTGCCGCACCCATGACCAGAGAAAAAGTAGAAGCTGCTCTTAATGATAAGGAAGGACTCTATCCTAAGCGCTGGGGCTCTGACTTTTATCATTGTTACAAGGAAGATATTGCTCTTTTTGCAGAAATGGGCTTTAAAACTTTCCGCCTTTCTATCGCTTGGAGTCGAATTTTCCCTAATGGAGACGATGTAGAGCCTAATGAAGAAGGGCTGGCTTTTTACGATGCGGTCTTTGACGAACTCTTGAAATATGGCATTGAGCCTTTGGTGACCCTGTCGCACTATGAGACACCGATTCATTTGGCATTAGAGTACGGTGGCTGGAAAGATCGCCGAGTTATCGGCTTTTTCGAACGCTATGTGCGAACGGTTTTTGAGCGATATAAAAATAAAGTTAAGTACTGGCTGACGTTTAACGCAATCAATGTTATGGGGATTTCTGGTTATGTCGGCGGCGGATTGCTTTTTGAAGACGGAAAACAAAATTTCCAAGATTTGTATCAAGCAGCGCATCATCAATTTGTAGCTAGCAGTTTAGCAGTTAAAACAGCGCGAGAAATCAATCCAGGCTTTAAAGTCGGTATGATGTTGGCGCGTATGCAGTCCTATGCAGCGACTTGCAATCCTTTAGATGTTATGGAAGAAATTCAGCAGGACCATGAAAATCTTTTCTTCTCTGATGTACAGGTGCGCGGAAAATATCCAAGTTATGCTCAACGCTTTTTCAAACAAAATGGCATTAAGTTGAAAATCGAAGACGGGGACTTAGAATTGCTAGCGCAGTATCCGGTGGACTTTATGTCCTTCAGCTATTACATGTCTTCTGTAGCGCGTGCTAAAGGAACAGAAGAAGGTGAAAGAACTACAGGCTTTCTCTTTGGGTGAAAAAATCCTTATCTAGAAGCCTCTGATTGGGGTTGGCAAATTGACTCGGTGGGTCTGCGCATTACCCTCAATAAGCTCTATGACCGCTATCAGGTTCCGCTTTTCATCGTAGAAAATGGATTGGGTGCTTTGGATAAAGTAGAAGCAGACGGCTCTATCCACGACAGCTACCGAATTGATTACCTCAAGGAGCATATTAAGCAAATGTACGAATCGATTGAGGATGGAGTGGAGCTTATGGGTTACACGCCTTGGGGCTGTATTGACTTGGTTTCTGCCTCTACTTCTGAGATGAGCAAGCGCTATGGATTTATCTATGTGGATGCAGATGATGAAGGAAATGGAAGCTATGACTGCTCCCGCAAGGATTCTTTCTTCTGGTATCAGAAAGTGATTGAAACCAACGGGGCAGCGGCCTTAGAAGAATAGAGAGGTCAACAGATGAGCAGAAAAATTATCTTTTTAGATGTAGACGGAACTTTGGTGGATTATGATAATCGCATTCCAGAATCCGCTATTCAGGCTATTCGTCAGGCGCGGGGAAATGGGCATCTGATCTATGTCTGTACGGGACGTAGTAAGGCGGAAATGCCTCAGGAAATCTGGGATATTGGTCTGGACGGTATGATTGGCGGGAATGGTTCTTATGTGGAGCATGAAGGTCAGGTCATCATGCATCAGTTGATTCCTTTAGAGGTGGAAAAGAGAGTGGTAGACTGGCTGCATGAGAGAGGATTGGAATTTTATTTAGAAAGTAACAACGGTCTCTTTGCTAGTGAGCATTTCCGTGATGCAGCGCGTCCGGTCATGAAACTTTATGCCAAGAAAAAAGGAAAAACAGATGCGGAAGTTGAACATCAAGAGGTTGAAGATGTGATGCACGGCATGGTCTTTGGTGGTGAGCTTTACCGAGATGATCTAAATAAAATCAGCTTTATTCTCACTTCTTATCAGGATCACTTGGACTCTAAGGAAGCTTTTCCAGAGCTCAAGGCTGGTACATGGGGTGGTCGTGGGGAAGAAGCTCTCTTTGGTGACTTAGGAGTTAAGGATATTACGAAAGCTCATGCGATTGATGTGCTGTTAGAGCATTTGGGGGCGAAAAAGAAGATACGATTGCATTTGGAGATGCCAAGATTGACATTCCGATGTTGGAATATTGTCAAATTGGGGTTTCTATGGGTAATGGCGGCCCAGAAATATTAGCCATGGCGGATATGGTGACAGATGATGTGGCCGAGGACGGTCTCTACAATGCCTTTGAAAAATTAGAACTTCTTTAGAGGAACAGTTTATGACAAAAACACTTTATTTGATGCGACACGGGCAAACTTTATTCAATAAGCGACATCGGATTCAAGGCTGGTGTGACGCCCCTTTGACGGACTTAGGAGTGTATCAGGCTCAGGTGGCTGGGCAGTATTTTAAAAATGCAGGGGTCGTATTTGATGCGGCTTACAGCTCAACCTCTGAACGAGCCTGTGATACCTTGGAAATTGTGACGGGTCGAACAGATTACACCCGTCTCAAAGGAGTGAAAGAGTGGAATTTTGGGTTTTTTGAAGCTCAGCCAGAAAGATTGCAGCCCAAGTTTCGAGCTGGTGCGGTGTCTTTTGAAGATTTATACGTGCCTTATGGGGGTGAAGATGTGACTCAAGTAGGAGAACGCATGCTGACCACTCTGACAGAAGTCATGAAAAAAACGCCTACTGTTGAAAATCCAACATTGGTCGTCAGCCACGGTGGCGCTATGTGGGCTTTTTATCTAAAAGTAGGCTATTTTCCTGATCCTAATATTTATTTCAGTAACTGTGCTATTTGTCATTACCAATATGAAAACGACCAGTTTCTGCTTCGACAAGTTATTGACCCATTGGCTAAAACGGTCTATGACTTGTAACGGCAACTTACTTATTATCGCTTGATCTCTTATAGAGAAAATAGCATAGTTGTTAAACAGTTGAATAAAAGAAAGAAAATGATGACCAAAACTATCATTTTCTTTCTTTTTATATGTAATTTTCTCAACTTTCCTTTTTCTGTAGGTGATTGCATTAGTAAACTATTCTGAACTTAAGTATTTTACGAAAAAAATCTCGAAGAAATTTTCGAGATTTGTAACATTATAACCGCTATTCTTCTGTCACCCACACGCTTCTGGTGAAGCTCATGGAGAGCAGAGCTAATCCAGCAAGTCCAATTCCTACGTACCAGTAGGGGAGGTCCATTGTGGTGGAGCGTCCAGACAGGTTGACAATGCCGCGAAAGAGAACGCCCGTAGCAATGGTTGCAACCGCAGAATTCCAAAGATTGAGACTGAGACGCGAAAGATTAGGAATCATTTTTTGAAAAATCAGAAGCACCATCCCTCCTATTAGTGGCACTCCAAAGAGATAATGCATATAAACTGAAGTTTCACCAAAGCTGAAGTGCTCGTAAATACGACTGAAAATGAAGAAAAATACTGTGATTAAGGCATAGACAACGGCTGTCTTTTTGAACCGTTTCTTGCTTGCTTTAGTAACCAATGTAGACAATGTCACTCACCGCCCTTTCTGAAATTGTTCCGTTTGTCGTTGGTTTATTGACGACTTTTCCATTGAAATAAAGAGTAGACGAACCACCACCGTCCAGATTGTAGGCTGTTTTCACACCGTAAGACTTCATAACTTCTGCGAGTTCGTAAAGAGAAAGCCCAGCGCTTTCTGAAGTTCGACCGTCTGATACAACGATAATATAATGATTCTTATCAATCATTCCAATAGCTGTACGTGGATTCGAAGACATGGATTGCCCCACTTCTGAATTGCTTGAAACAGCAATCTTACCATTTTCAACCAAAGCCGGACCAAAGGCAAGAAGGTTTACAACACCATTTTTAACCAAGTCATCAGCAGAAACATCATTTTCGTAAACAATTCCGAAGCTCCCATCTTTATAAATAGCTAAGTCACCATTGCTAGCATCTTCACGTACGGTATCTCGATAAACAACACCGTTACGGATGACATAGCCAGTCGTGTTGGCTCCGTAGTAGTCCCCGTTGATAGCAAGAATGGCGTTGTTATTGGCTGCTGTGACAGAAGTCTTAGCAGTCACGTTATTTCCATAAGTATTTTGCGCTAGAGCGGTTTTGAGATATTCAGGCGAGCTGACCGTAATATCTGCAATGTATACTTTCGTGTTGCTGACGGTTTTTGTAGTAATCTTTACTGAAATATTATCGTCTTTATAGCTCGTATCAGTCTTTGTAGCATTTGTTGCGGCTTTAGCAGCAGTTGTACTTGTCGAGCTTGAAGAAGATTTTACAGTTGTAATAGACTCTGACAAGACAAAAGTTTTTAACATTGAGTAGGTAAACGACCCTGTTAGCAAAATACCAAAGAGACTAGCATAAGCATAGGATTTTTTAAAAAATTTCATAATAAGGTATGAGTCCTTTCCTTGAAAATAATTTTTTTTTGCACGAGCCAAGAGAGACAAAAAAGCAGTGCGCCGACAATGATTTTAACAATCAGCAAATTGAGACCGAAGATGGCGTAAAAGAGTCTAATCAAAAGGGTGTCAAGGATAAACAAGCCCAAGGCTAGCCCGAAATAACAAGTACCCGTTTTAACAACACTGTCTTTATTTTTAAAGACCAATCTTTTGTTTGTGGAGTAATTAAAAATCGAGCTAGTGACACGAGCCACTCCGTTTGCTAGTAAAATTTTGAGACTAGTCGGAACTGCAGCAAGCAACAAGAGTGCCAGAGCATAGACGATATAGTCAATCGAAAAACTACTAATTGAAGAGAGTGCAAATTTAAACATGTCTTTGTAGATCATAAGCCCGTCGCGTACTGGTCTAAAGTGAGAAGCTTGATTGTCATTGATATAAACCGTCTCGATTGGCACTTCAATGATAGGGTATTCTTTAGAAGCAGCTAGCAGCATATTCATTTCATATTCATAACGCTGCCCTTCAACCTCCAACATAAACGGAATCATGTTGGTTGTAAATCCACGAAGTCCTGTTTGGGTGTCTGTCACGGAAACACCAGTCTGTTGCTTAAACAGAAATCGTGTTAATTTATTTCCAAAAGCCGAACGCAAAGGAACGTTGCCAGAAAAAGAACGCGCTCCCATAATCAAGTGATTGGGGTTTTCTTGAGCCTTTTTGCTCACTCGGAAAATATCCCACACTTTGTGTTGACCATCTGCATCAGCTGTGACCACTGTTCCATATTGACCTAAGGAATCAATATAAGAAAAAGCAGTTTTTAGCGCTTGCCCTTTGCCTTGGTTGGTCATATAGCATAGAACCGTAGCGTATTTTTTGAGCTTCCTGGAAAATCGAATCATAACTAGTCGGACTGCCGTCATTTACCACGATGATTTGCAGCGAACTCTTTTCCTTCACTTTTTGCAAAAGATGAAGGAGATTGAGGTCGGGTTTGTAAGCGGGAATGACTAAATAGTTCATGTGTTTACTCCTTTCTTAGAAAAGTGATAGAAAATTTACACAACAGTATATAGAGCATAGCTTAAAACTAACTGATATCAGCTTTTTTTAAGGTTTTGGAATGGAATGGGTAATGGAGTATAGGGAAAAACTGTGCTTTTTACAAAAACAAAAATCGAATTTTTCTTGCTATTTCCCAAAAAGTTTAGTATAATAGTTACTCGTGAGAAAACCTCACTTACCCCTTGTAATGGCTGGGGGTCATTAGACCAAAAGGAGGAAAAATCAATGGCTAAATACGAAATTCTTTATATTATTCGTCCAAACATTGAAGAAGAAGCAAAAAACGCTTTGGTAGCACGCTTTGACTCTATCTTGACTGACAACGGTGCAACTGTTGTTGAATCAAAAGACTGGGAAAAACGTCGTCTTGCATACGAAATCCAAGATTTCCGTGAAGGACTTTACCACATCGTAAACGTTGAAGCTGAAGACGCAGTCGCTTTGAATGAATTTGACCGTCTTTCAAAAATCAACGCTGACATTCTTCGTCACATGATCGTCAAACTTGACGCATAAGAAGGGTTACTATGATAAATAACGTTGTACTTGTGGGTCGGATGACCCGAGATGCCGAACTTCGCTATACTCCGCAAAATCAAGCGGTCG
>NZ_KV811167.1:71558-80950 GCF_001813035.1 Streptococcus sp. HMSC071H03
AAAATCAAGCGGTCGCAACTTTTACTCTTGCTGTCAATCGCAACTTTAAAAATCAAAGTGGCGAGAGAGAAGCAGATTTCATTAACGTTGTGATTTGGCGCCAGCAGGCAGAAAATCTTGCAAATTGGGCTAAAAAAGGAGCTCTTATCGGAATTACTGGTCGGATTCAGACACGTAACTACGAAAACCAGCAAGGTCAACGTGTCTATGTGACAGAAGTGGTAGCTGACAATTTCCAACTGCTAGAAAGCCGTGCCAGCCGTGAAGGTCAATCTTCTGGTGGCTACACTTCTAATAACTTCGGAAATTCGTCTTCCAATTTTGGGAACTCAACTTCTGTCAATCAAGTACCCAACTTTTCTCGTGATGAAAATCCATTTGGCAATACCAATCCAATGGATATCTCAGATGACGATCTACCATTTTAATGGACAAACAGAATAATGATATAAAGGAGAAAGAACATGGCTCAACAACGTCGTGGCGGATTTAAACGCCGTAAAAAAGTTGATTACATCGCAGCAAACAAGATTGAATATGTTGATTACAAAGATACTGAGCTTCTTAGCCGTTTCGTTTCAGAACGTGGGAAAATCCTTCCTCGTCGTGTAACAGGAACTTCAGCTAAAAACCAACGTAAAGTAACAACAGCAATCAAACGCGCTCGCGTAATGGCTTTAATGCCTTTCGTAAACGAAGACTAAAATATAAAAATGAGCATGAATTTCATAAAATCATGCTCATTTTTTAAAACTCAATCAGCAACTAAATAGGTTGCTTTTCTTATGCTCAAAATTGTTTGAAACGGTTGCCAAAAATACTTATTAGATCTTATTAAAACATCCGCCTGTTTCAACAAGCGGATGTTTTAATAAGAATACGACTAAAGTTGTCTTGGTGCGGTTAAAGCACTGCGGATATCGAATTTCTTTTTGAGATAGAAACGAAGTGCCAAAGTTACTCCGCCAAACACTAGAATAAATAAGTTTGGCAGCTTTGGATTTAAAACTGCTGGCAACAGGAAGGTTGTTCCGTAAAGAACAACAGCCCACAAAATCGTAGCAGCTGAAATGATAAGAAGCGATTTGAAAAATGGTGGTTTCTGACTTTGGTCCTGGTCGGCATAATAAAAACGGTAAATAAAGTAATACATGCCATAAAATACGAGTGCCCCTACTGCGCTACCAAGTACAATGGTTACAATACCATAATTGCTTGGATTTTTAGAGAACAAATTAACGCTACTGTTTAAAATAGCAAATAAACTAAAGACAAATAGGAAAGCATCCATAATCATGAGATATGGGTTGGTATTTTCTTGGACGGTCTGAGCTTCTTTTTGTTTTGTTTCTGAGAAATTTGCTGCCCAAACAGTTGGTGCTCCATAAAGTCCGCGAGCGGTGATGCCTTTTGCTTGATTTTCAAGGATTGTTGGGATAATCTCCTCTAGCAAGGCTTTGATTTCTTCGTCTGTTTTTCCGTCTTTGATGAGTTGGTGAGTTGCGATACGGACAAATTCTTGATTCTTTTTGCTTAATTTATCCAAAGAAACTTGTGTCATAAGATCTCCTTTTAATTAGAATAATTTTTTGTGAATAAGGTAAACAGTCAGGGAAACACTTATCGCAAAGGCGATAAAAATAATAATCCAAAAAGCGTGAGGTTCCCCGTTGAGCGGTAAGTCATTGTTTTTGAAGTTCATTCCATAGGCTGAAAAAATCATGGTTGGAATGGACATGACAATCGTCACCAAAGCCAGAGCTTTCATGATGTTATTTTGATTATTTGAAATGATAGAAGCAAATGTATCGGTCATGCTGTGCAAGATATTTCCATAAATATCTGCCATCTCAATCGCCTGCTGGGTCTCGATGAGTGTATCTTCCAGCAAGTCCTCATCTTCCAAATATTTCTTAATATTGCTTGTAGCGCTGGTCAATTTTTTAATCACGCGCTCATTGGTTTTCAAGGAAGCTTTGAAATAGACAATCGTTTTTTCAAGCTCCATGAGTTCAATCAATTCTTCATTGCGAGTGGACTTGTGCAGTTGACTTTCAATCTGCTCACTCTTGCGGTCAATAGAGCGTAACGCTGTCAGATAAAGCTCGGCATTGCGGTAAAGAATTTGGAAAATAAAGCGCGAACGCATGAAAGTATAGAAATTACGCAGTCGTCGATTGATAAAAATATCCAATAAAGGGAGTTTTTCCAAACAGGTGGTAATAATCGCCTCTTCGGTAATAATAATCCCTAGAGGGATGGTTACATAGTAAGTCTGATTATTTCGCTCCTCTGTAATTGGAACATCCACAATAATCAAGGTATATTCATCTTCGATGGTAACACGAGACATTTCCTCTGCGTCAAGGGGTGCTCGTAAGTCCGTAATATCAATGTCAAAGGCGTTGGCAATTTCAGTAGACTCACTTTGAGAAGGGTTGACTAAATTGATCCAAGTCCCCGACTCAAGCGTATCAATTTCTTTAAGTTCAGTTGTTGTTGATAGAAAGACTTGTTTCATGTTTTCCTCCTTCAGTTATTTGCACACCGTACTATTATACTATAAAATTCCGAGTTTTTGGGTAAAAGATTGTAGAAAATTTTGTTATAATAAAAAGAAGTTTAAAATAAAGTGTGGTAAGAATGCAGGATAAAATTATCATTCATGGAGCACGAGCTCATAATTTAAAAAATATTGATGTCACAATTCCGCGAGACAAGTTGGTTGTCGTGACTGGTTTGTCTGGTTCAGGCAAATCTAGCTTAGCTTTTGACACTCTCTATGCAGAGGGGCAACGTCGCTATGTAGAAAGTTTGTCTGCCTATGCCCGCCAATTTTTGGGCAATATGGAAAAACCAGACGTGGACTCAATTGACGGACTTAGTCCAGCCATTTCTATTGATCAAAAAACGACCAGCAAGAATCCGCGGTCAACAGTCGGAACAGCTACAGAAATCAATGATTACCTCCGTTTGCTCTATGCGCGTGTGGGAACTCCATATTGTATCAATGGGCATGGAGCCATTACCGCTTCTTCTGTGGAGCAGATTGTCAATCAGGTTTTGGAATTGCCAGAGCGTCAGCGGTTGCAAATCCTAGCGCCCATTGTTCGCAAGAAAAAAGGGCAACACAAGACAATTTTTGAGAAAATTCAAAAAGACGGATACGTGCGTGTGCGCGTGGACGGAGATGTTTATGATGTCACAGAAGTTCCAGAGCTTTCTAAAACGAAAAAACACGATATCGAAGTAGTGGTGGACCGAATTGTTATTAAGGACGGTGTACGCAGTCGGTTGTTTGATTCGATTGAAGCAGCCTTAAGAATTGCGGACGGTTACGTGGTGATTGATACGATGGATGGCAAGGAATTACTCTTTTCCGAGCATTATGCTTGTCCAGTCTGTGGCTTTACGGTACCTGAGTTGGAGCCTCGTCTCTTTTCTTTTAATGCACCATTTGGCTCTTGTCCTGATTGTGACGGTCTGGGTGTGAAACTGGAAGTAGACTTGGATATGGTGGTTCCTGACAGTAGTAAAACCTTGCGGGAAGGCGCCTTAGCTCCATGGAATCCTATTTCTTCAAATTATTATCCTCAAATGCTAGAACAGGCAATGACGGAATTTGGTATCGATATGGATAAGCCATTTGAGGAATTGACCGAAGATGAACAACAACTAATCTTCTTTGGTTCTGAAGGACGAGAATTTCATTTTCATTATGAAAATGAATTCGGTGGCGTGCGAGATATCGACATTCCTTTTGAAGGAGTGGTAACCAATATAAACCGTCGCTACCATGAGACTAATAGTGATTTCACTCGTACCCAGATGCGAACCTATATGAATGAGCTGACCTGTGCAAGTTGTCAAGGTTATCGGCTGAATCCGCAAGCTTTGTCTGTTAAAGTAGGTGGTGAGAATGGTCTCAATATTGGTCAAGTGTCTGATTTGTCTATTGCGGATCATTTAGAATTGATTTCTCATCTGACATTGACTGAAAATGAGGTGACCATTGCAACGCCGATTATCAAAGAAATCCGAGATCGCTTGACATTTCTTAATAATGTCGGACTTAATTATCTAACTCTATCTCGTTCTGCAGGCACGCTGTCTGGTGGTGAGAGTCAGCGGATTCGCTTGGCGACTCAAATCGGCTCTAATCTCAGCGGTGTTCTTTATATCTTAGATGAGCCTTCTATCGGTCTTCATCAGCGCGATAATAATCGCTTGATTGCCAGTCTCAAAAAAATGCGTGATTTGGGCAATACTCTCATCGTAGTTGAACATGACGAGGACACCATGCGCGAGGCTGATTGGTTGATTGATGTTGGGCCTGGAGCAGGTGTTTTTGGTGGTGAAATTGTTGCGGCAGGCACTCCAGAGCAAGTTGCAAAAAGCAAGAAATCAATTACAGGTCAGTATTTATCGGGCAAACGTGAAATTCCAGTGCCATTGGAGCGCCGCGTAGGAAACGGCCGATTTATCGAAGTCACAGGTGCGAGCGAGCACAATTTGCAAAACATCACGGCCCGCTTCCCGCTGGGAAAATTTATCGCTGTGACGGGCGTTTCGGGCTCTGGCAAGTCCACTCTGGTTAATTCTATTCTCAAAAAAGCGATTGCGCAAAAGCTCAATCGAAATTCAGATAAACCGGGAAAATTTAAAAAGATTTCAGGCATTGAGCATATCGATCGTTTGATTGATATTGACCAAAGCCCGATTGGACGGACTCCTCGCTCCAATCCTGCTACTTATACTGGGGTTTTCGATGATATTCGTGACCTTTTTGCCAAGACCAATGAAGCTAAGATTCGTGGGTATAAAAAAGGGCGTTTCTCTTTCAATGTGAAGGGGGGACGCTGCGAGGCCTGCTCTGGGGATGGGATTATCAAGATTGAGATGCACTTTTTACCAGATGTTTATGTCCCTTGTGAGGTTTGTCATGGAACACGGTACAATAGTGAAACCTTGGAAGTGCACTACAAGGAGAAAAACATTGCTCAAGTTTTGGATATGACGGTCAATGACGCAGTCGAATTCTTCAAACATATTCCAAAAATCGAGCGGAAGTTGCAGACGATTAAAGATGTTGGGTTAGGCTATGTGACCTTGGGGCACCCCGCCACAACTCTTTCTGGGGGGGAGGCTCAGCGGATGAAACTAGCCAGCGAACTTCACAAGCGCTCAACAGGTAAGTCTTTCTATATTCTGGATGAACCAACTACAGGTCTGCACACGGAGGATATTGCGAAACTTCTCCAAGTGCTATCACGTTTTGTAGATAATGGCAACACGGTTCTCGTCATCGAGCATAATTTGGACGTTATTAAGACGGCCGATCACATTATTGACCTTGGACCAGAAGGTGGTATTGGCGGAGGTACTATTATTGCTACTGGTACACCAGAAGAAGTAGCTGCAAACTCTGCTAGCTATACTGGCCAGTATCTAAAAGGAAAGTTAAAATAAGATTTAAAAGACTCTGCTTTTTTAGGCAGAGTCTTTTTTATAATAAATTACGAATTTTTTCTTTTATAAATGGGTTAAGAGAATAGTGTTTATCCAGATATTCTAGGAGTGCTTGAGCAGACTCAGAAATGCGTTCGTAACCTTGCAAAAAGTGAGGCAATTGCTTGGCTTCCTTTGGATAACCTTCTTCAAATCGTCTATTGGTATTAAAGATATCTATAAAATTAGATCTAGAAGTTGTTTCCAAACTGATTAGTTCAGTCCAAAGCTTGACGGATCTGTTTTGGATCAAATCATAAGCAGCTAATTTTTCGCCTCGCTGATAGCGACCTAGCCCTAAATATAGATTACATAAAATTTCTCCCAACAACCATTCACGGTCTCTGTTTTCTTTTGATGGCAGTCTTTGTGGCTGACAGATTGTTTCATCAAAACCGACCTCCTTCCAGATAATCTTGCCTTCAGCGAAGGGAATGTTTACTAGTTCATGAGCTTCAAAGACAGCAAATTCACAAAAAACATCATCTTCAAATAGAACCTTATGTCCGTCCACTGTATTTTGGTAGTGAAATGCAATTGGTTCTAGCTTACTTAACCAGGTTAGGTCTTGGATATAGGTCTGCTTGTAGCCATCTTTTACAATAACAAAGAAGTCTAAATCTGAGTACTGATCCAATCGTTCTCTTTCTGTTGCGCAAGAACCAAGTGCCAGCAAAGCTAGTGCTTGTTTCGAATCTTTTAGAGACTGACCAATCTCATCCAGTCTTTGTAACAGTAATTCTGTTTTATTCATATCGTTACCTCATCATTTCTTGTATAACAAAAATTATACATTTAGCGCTTTCAAATGTCAATTTCATCTAATCCTAACTATATAGATTGTATTATTTTCGGTATTTTTTTGCTATAATAAATTGAATCATTTTACGGAGGAATTTTTATGTTATCAAGAGTAAATAAATTAGAAGCAGCACTTGCGCAAACGGATTGTGATGCTGTCCTTGTGACCAATCTTAAAAATATCTATTATCTGACGAGTTTTAGCGGAACTGAAGCAACTGTTTTTATCAGCAAGAATCGCCGAATTTTTCTGACCGACTCACGCTATACCTTGATTGCCAAAGGTGTGATCAAAGGATTTGATATTATTGAAACGCGTGATGCTTTGTCAGAAATTGCGAAGATCATTGCAGATGATAAAATAAAGACTATTGGATTTGATGACGAAATTTCTTATCATTCTTTCAAAACTCTCGAAGAACTTTTTTCAGATTATAAGCTGACAGCAATGACTGCTTTCATTGAAAAGCTACGCATGATCAAAGATGAGGGAGAAATTGCCACGATTCGAAAAGCTTGTCAAATTTCTGATCAAGCCTTTCTAGATGTCTTGGATTTTATCAAGCCGGGGCAAACAACGGAGCTACAAGTCATGAACTTTTTAGATGCTCGCATGCGGCAGCTTGGCGCGTCAGGGGCTTCTTTTGACTTTATTATTGCATCAGGTTATCGCTCTGCTATGCCGCATGGAGTAGCTAGCGAGAAGGTCATCCAAACAGGTGAAACCTTGACAATGGATTTTGGTTGTTATTATAATCACTATGTTAGCGATATGACACGAACTATTCATGTTGGTCATGTGACGGATGAAGAGCGTGAAATTTACGATATTGTATTGCGGAGCAACCAAACTCTGATTGAGGCTGCGAAGGCTGGTATGACTCGCATTGAGTTTGATCAAGTACCGCGCAAAGTGATTAACGATGCAGGTTACGGACAATATTTCACACACGGGATTGGACACGGGATTGGTCTTGATATTCATGAGATTCCTTATTTTGGGAAATCCTCTGAGCCGATTGAAGCAGGTATGGTCTTAACAGATGAGCCAGGTATTTATTTGGACGGAAAATACGGTGTGCGGATCGAAGATGACATTCTCATCACAGACACAGGTTGTGAGCTTTTAACGCTTGCGCCAAAAGAGTTAATTGTTATTTGAGAATTGTCAATGTTTATGATAAAATAAAGAGAAATCTATTTTAAAAGAGGTAATAATAATGATTGAAGCAAGTAAGCTGAAAGCTGGTATGACGTTTGAAACAACGGACGGAAAATTGATTCGTGTCCTTGAAGCAAGCCACCATAAACCAGGTAAAGGGAATACTGTTATGCGTATGAAATTACGGGATGTACGCACAGGTTCGACTTTTGACACAACTTACCGTCCTGAAGAAAAATTTGAACAAGCAATTATTGAAACGCGCCCAGCACAATACTTATACCAAATGGATGACACAGCTTATTTCATGGATACAGAGTCATTTGAGCAATATGAAATCCCAGTAGCGAATGTAGAGCAAGAATTGAAATTTATCCTTGAAAATTCAGAAGTGAAAATTCAATTTTACGGAAGCGAAGTTATCGGTGTTACAGTTCCAACGACTGTAGAATTAGTCGTAACAGATACACAACCTTCTATTAAAGGAGCAACGGTGACAGGTTCTGGTAAGCCAGCTACTCTTGAAACAGGTCTTGTGGTCAACGTACCGGACTTTATCGAAGTTGGACAAAAATTGATTATCAATACGCAAGAAGGAACTTACGTTTCTCGTGCATAATTTATGTTGAGAACTAGAAGTTCTTAATTACTATCAAATTCAGACTGAGAGCCTGACAAATATTGAACAGACTCCTTGAATGTCTTTGTGTCTTAAGAAAGGACAAGTTATGGCAACTGAACAATTAGGCGAAATCGTTATCGCACCGCGTGTCTTAGAAAAAATTATTGCCATTGCAACGGCTAAAGTGGACGGTGTTTACTCTTTCGCAAATAAAAGCATGTCTGACAGCCTTGCAAAACGCTCTTTAGGACGTGGCGTCTATCTTCATACCGCCAGTGACGGCGAAATAACTGTTGACATTTATTTATATTTAGAATATGGTGTAGGGGTTCCAGCAGTAGCTGTTGCTATTCAAAAAGCCGTTAAAAGTGCTGTTTCTGATATGGCAGAAGTTGAATTATCCGCAGTGAACATCCATGTAGCGGGTATTGTGCCTGAAAAAACACCAAAACCAGATTTAAAAGATTTGTTCGATGAGGATTTCCTCAATGACTGATGTACAACTGGAAGCAAGAAGAGAACTACGTGAACGTGCATTTCAAGCATTAATGAGTTTGGAATATGAAAAAGACATTGTAGAAGCGTGTCGTTTTGCATATCTCTATGATAAAGATATGACAAACGATTCTGATGTGGAACTTCCAGCCTTTTTATTGAACCTTGTCATGGGTGTTGAACAGTCTAAAAACGAGTTGGATGACAAGCTTAGCCAGTACCTAAAAGAAGGTTGGACTTTGGAACGTCTTACATTGATAGAAAAAAATATTCTTCGCTTGGGATTGTTTGAGATGACAGAGTTTGATACACCTCAACTAGTCGCAATCAATGAAGCAATTGAGCTATCTAAAAAATTCTCAGATGAAAAATCGAGCAAGTTTATCAATGGTATTTTAAGTAAATTTGTTATAGAATAAATTTTAAGAAGAAATGAATACAGGATTGAGAGGACGAACTTCGTTCTCTCTTTTTCAATTTTATCCGCTAAACAGCTTCAGAAAACCTCTGAAGTGACAGGGATGCTGCTCACGAGACCCAGAAGAGATGCAATAAGATAAAAAATAGATAGAAGAAAACCAAAGGGTTCTCCTTCATGCTATCCTTAAAAGGTAAGTAAAAGGAAGGAGAAGGAAATGGAGTTCAAGGAGTTATATGGCAAGGTGAGAGGAATTGTGCTGAAGTGTCGGAGGGAATATTATGTCCACCTGTGGGAGTTAAGTGATTGGGACCAAGAGGGAATGTTGGTGCTCTATCAGTTGGTAAGCCAGTATCCGCAGCTAGTAGAAGAAGATCATCAGCTCT
>NZ_KV811168.1:0-803 GCF_001813035.1 Streptococcus sp. HMSC071H03
AATCCATCACAACACAAAGGTAATGGAAAGAGCCGTTGACCTTTATATAAGTAAAATCACTTGCCCAAACAGAGTTTGGAGAAGAAGGATTGAACTGTTGATTCAAATAATTGAAGCAGTTACCATTTTCCTTATGAAAATGCTTCCCTTTGGGTTTCTCTGTGGACCGCTTTGGAAGATTCATTGTGCTCATCAGTCGATACACTCTACCGAGGCTGATGTTAATGCCATAATCCCGTTCTAAAACACGACGAATTTTGTAAGCACCTAGAGAATTATCATAGTCAGAATAAATTTGTAATATGTGCATACGAATGACTTGATTTTCAGAGGTGCGAGGAGCAGGCTTTGAGTAAAAATGCTTGTAATAAGTGCTGCGATTAACTTTTAGAACTCGACAAAGGGTTTTAATAGTGTATTGGTGTTGCAACTTGTAAACAGCATCTAATCGTTGCTTGAGTGTGGCGTGAATATGGCAATCGCTTTTTTTAATATTTGATTTTCCTCCTCAAGTTGAGCCATACGCTTTTGAAGTTCTTTAACTTGCTTGGCTGTAAGAACTTCTCCGTTGTCTGTTTCCACGGTTGAATATTGTTTAATCCATTTCGTTAGTGCTGATTGTGATACCCCATATTCTTTGATGAGTGAAGCTTGTGTTTTACCGTTGTGGTAAAGTTCCACGAGGGTTCGTTTGAAATCCTCGTCATAGTGATTTCTTGTGGACATAAAGATACCTCCTTGTGGTGTCTAATATAATGGTACATCTGTTTTCTAAATGTGTCTACTTTTATAAGTATAATGCA
>NZ_KV811169.1:0-11458 GCF_001813035.1 Streptococcus sp. HMSC071H03
TTCTAAATGTGTCTACTTTTATAAGTATAATGCATAATAGTAAAAATGTGGAGGAGAATATGGAAAAGAGTACAGAAACTATTGAAGCTATTTTAGAGGCATATCAACAAGCTGATGATGATGCAACAGAAATTTTATCTTATATTTAATTCTATTTCTAAACCAGTGGAACTAAAAGAATCATCCTTACCCTCATTGGTTAAAAATCTCGAAAATAAGGAATCAGATGTTACAAAAAAATATATGAGTTATGCATCCATAGTCGGGGAACGGTCGCAGCAGCAGTAGGAACTTCGGTTACCACAGGAATGTTTTCCATCGGGCTAGCTACTGGAGGGACAATGGCAGTTGGCGGACTGGGATTAGGAATGATTACTGGATTAAATATTGTATCGATTCCAGCATTGGCATTGCCACTCGCATTAAAAATGTTAAGGAATGCAAAAGTAAAAAGATATCAAAAAGATAACCAAGAATCAATGAGGCAAAAGAAGAAACTTGAAGAAGGAAAAAAGAAACTTACCATTTGGATTTCTAATTTACAACAGCGTGTAACAGAATTAGATGAAATAATACATAAAGATATGAGTAATAAATTCACTGAATACAAAGAAAAAACAAAGAAATTTGCATAAGATATTTCAATACAGATTGATGATTTTCTTAATGTAGATGTAAATAAGAGAATTTTGAAATATAACGAAGTTATTTTGAAGCAGTATAAATTACAAAAAGACTTGGAAGAAAAAGTAGATTTTTTGTTTGATGCATATAATAAAATGCATACTGAAAACCAAGAGTTAGAAAGGCAGATAAATTGTTTAGTTAAACTCTTGAATGCTATAAATTGCCCAGCATCTGTAATCAATAAGGCCTTGAATGAGGAGACATAAATATGATTTCTTATAGAGAAAAAGAGATGATAATGGTCATGAAATTTATGGCTGATCATTCTAGTGATTTTGCAGAACAGCTTATGGATACTCATAAGAAGATGACTGGTAGCGAAGCGGTTGTCGAATCAATTAATATACTTCCTGAGATATAGAATTATGCCTCTTTAGTAGAGTATGTTAACAGCCAAGGGTATGATACGATTTTAAGAATGGAAGATTTGTTATCTGAGGAGGATCTGGCTCAACTTGAGAAAGAATACGATGATAATGAAAGTGAGTTCAAAAGTCAAACAGGTTTGAATAAAACTGATGCTCTTTTTATTCTTATTGCAGTAGTATTGCAAATGATTCGTCAATTCTTACAACCCTCTGTTAATTTTGATTTGTTCAAAAATAAGAAGGATAGACCGTCACACAATACTACCGCTGATGAGGCTAAGAAATCTGTATATGATAAAGACAAAAGCAAGTACTATGAAGAATAAGGCGGAGAGCGACAAAACAAAGGGCTCAAGATATTATCATGCCTCACTTCAAGAAATAGCAGATATAAATCATGTTCCATACGATGTGGTGAGTGGTACAAGAAAATTTAATGTGAAGCTTAGCGGAACGAATCATAGAGCCAAGACATTAGGACATGATCCTTGGTTGGGTTATTTATTTGGAACTTGTAATATTTTAACAAATACTATGTCACTTGGAAAAGACAATGCATTTCGTACATTACATGTAGGAAAGGACACATCGGGTAAGCCAGCTGCTATAGTTGAGGCAAATCCGATAAAGATGTTTGAATATACGGTAAAAAGATATAAAAAATCAAAGGCAACAATAGGTCTAGCATTTATTAAGCAAGCCTACCATATTAAATCTGACGAGTATTCGAAAGAAGGATTAAGCTTACCATTTTTGCAGTTGTTGGTAGATTCGGATATTATCAAGGAATTATGTGAGTCAGGAATAGACTATGCGAAATTGGATTTTTGGGGATCAGTCGGAGTTCAGATAGCATTAGCAGAGATGATTAATTACGTAATTTCTGTTGCTCACAGAATTACGATTATTTGCGAAGAAAATAAAAAGAATAACGAAACGATAACTAAAGATCAGTTACTTCAATCACTAAAGAAAAATGTAACTTTACATGAAGTGAGAACAAGAAAAGTTATTATAATTTCTGAAAGCATAGCGTCTTTGGTAAATGCTGGTATTGTACTTATTACAGTAAAGAGAGGAGCTGGAGATTTGGTGAAAAAGGTTGATATTGGGGGATATATTTCAACTATTTTTCACTTGTTTAATGATATTAGATTTATTACAAAAATAAAAAAAGATTTTATTGCAAAAGCTATTGAAGAAAATTATCAAGACAAATTAGTACAAGTTAAGTAGTTTCTAATATGTCTCCTGTAATATTGCTACTATGATATCAAGCTTTAGCAGGAACCAGACTATGAATTCGAGAAAGTTCATCCTGCAGTCTTGTTTTTACATGCGCATTACGTTGAGTCTGTTGATCTATTATCTAAGCTAGATGTTGCTTATCAGGATATTCTTGCATTAGATGAGAATGATATTCAATTTATTGATTAAAATTTACCTAATCAACAATCACCCACAGAGAGATAAAATCTGTGAAGTTTACATATAAATAACTGTTTTAAACAAAAAACTGCAAGCGTTTTAAAGAAAAATTGGAAAAAGGATTGATAAAAACGAAAAGGTAGTATAGAATGGAATTATTGAGAAATAATATATTAAAAGGAGTCGTTATATGGACTACAAAGAAGTTTATGAACAATGGCTAAACAATGATTTTTTCGATGAAGAAACAAAAGCTGATTTGTTATCTATTAAGGATGATGAAGCTGAAATTGAAGATCGATTTTATAAGGGACTTGAATTTGGAACAGCTGGTCTTCGTGGGAAATTGGGTGCTGGTACCAACCGCATGAATAAATATATGGTAGGAAAGCAGCACAAGCATTGGCTGAAACACTAAAAGATCATGGTGAAGAGGCTGTTAAAAGAGGTGTTGCAATCAGCTATGATGTTAGATACAAATCAAAAGAATTTGCTGAACTAACATGCTCTATTATGGCTGCACACGGAATCAAAACATATATTTACAATGGCATTCATCCTACGCCAATGTGCTCGTATGCAATTAGAAAATTGCACTGTAAAGCAGGAGTTATGGTAACGGCTAGCCATAATCCACAAGAATACAATGGCTATAAAGCGTATTGGGAAGAAGGTTCACAGATTTTAGATGATATTGCAGGACAAATTGCAGGTCATATGGATGAAATTGTGAATTTTGAAGACATCAAATCCATTCCTTTTGAAGAAGCCTTGGAAAGCGGTCTTGCAAATTATATTGATCCATCTGTCGAAGAAGATTACTACCACGAAGTTCTCAATCTAACAATCAATGAAGATGTTGATAAATCTATCAAGGTTGGCTATACGCCTTTGAATGGTACAGGAAATATTCCGGTTAGAGAAATTTTAAAAAGAAGAGGATTTGAAAATATCTATGTCGTAAAGGAACAAGAATTTCCTGATCCAGATTTTACAACAGTTGGTTATCCCAATCCAGAATTTCCAAAAGCATTTGCCTATTCTGAAAAGCTTGGAAAAGAAAATAATTGTGATATTTTGATTGCCAATGACCCAGACTGCGATCGTGTTGCGCTGGAAGTAAGAAATGCAAACGGTGATTATGTCTTTTTAAACGGAAATAAGATTGGTGCTTTGCTTTCTTATTATATTTTCTCACAACGTTCTGCTCTCAATATTTTACCTGAAAATCCTGTCATGGTGAAATCTATTGTTACAGGTGATTTATCTAGAGCGATTGCGAAGAAATATGGTATTGAAACAGTAGAAACCCTGACTGGATTTAAAAATATTTGTGGCAAAGCCAACGAATATGATCGTACTAAAGAAAAAACGTATGTTTTCGGTTACGAAGAAAGTATCGGTTTCTGTTATGGAACATTTGTTAGAGATAAAGATGCTGTCAGTGCTTCTATGATGATCGTGGAGATGGCTGCTTACTTTAAGAAACAGGGTAAGACTCTGTTAGATGTTTTAAATGATATTTATGCAGAATTTGGTTTCTATAATGAAAGACAAGTTTCTCTTGAGTTAGAAGGTGTAGAAGGTCAAGAGAGAATCGCTCGAATGATGGAAGAATTTAGAGAACATCCGTTGACAACAATTGGAGCAATGGAACTTGAAAAAGTGATTGACTTTAAAGATGGCTATCTTGATTTTCCAAAACAAAACTGCTTGAAATATTACTTTAAAGATGGTTCATGGTATGCACTCAGACCGTCAGGGACCGAACCTAAAATCAAACTATACATCTATTCAATTGGTAAAGACGAAAAGGAAAGTGTTGAAAAACTTGACCTCATCGAAAAGGCTTGCCGAGAAAAAATGGATAGTGTGAAATAAGCACATATAAAAACATGAGGTTCTTCAAAAGAGAACCTCATGTTTTTTGCTTTTTAAAGACTGGTCGAATGTTTTGGCTGTATTTTTTGGTCGGGATAGATATAGTTCATAGCATTGTTGATAGCTGTAGGAGCTTCGCCTAGTCCTGTGGCTATCAAATCAATCTTTCCGTCGTAACTACAGCAATCTCCAGCAGCATAGATACCTGCGACAGAAGTTTCTTGTTTGCTATTGACGATAATCTTGTGGCGATTGAGTTCTAGTCCCCATTTTTTTAAGTTTCCAACAGATGATTTGAAGCCATAATTGACAAAAAGCTGATCAAGCGGCAAGAGCTCTGTTTCATTGCTTTTCACTTTAGTAATCTCAAGATGAGTGAGTTTGTTTCCATCGCCTATAAGTTGACTTGGGACAAATGGTGTTTTAATCGTGACAGTAGAAGCTTTTAGCTCATTGACACTGTGTTCTAAAGCACGGAAATTATCCCTGCGGTGAATGATGCTGGTCGGTGCAATCTTATCAAAAGCCAATGCCCAATCAACAGCAGAGTCACCACCGCCTAGAACAACAATATTTTGCCCAGCGTATTGATTGATATTTGACACGTGATAGTGAATGTTTTCAAATTGGTCTACATTTTCTAGCTCCAGCGGACGTGGTTTAAAAGCACCACCTCCCATAGCAATCAAAATGGCTTTTGAGATGTGTTTTCCTTTGCTAGTTGTTAAGGTAAATAATTCATCGTTTTTTTCAATATCTAATACAGTCTCATTGAGATGTATGCTTGTTTCAAATGTTTTTACTTGATCAATCAAATGCTCAATCAATTCTTCACCTGTTAGATTGATAAAACCAGGAACATCCAGAATTTTCTTTTCAGGATAGAGAATGGCTGGCTGTCCACCGAGCTGAGGCAGCGAATCAATCAAATTTACTTTTGCTTGACGCATATGAGCATAAAAAGCAGCAAAAAGACCCACAGGTCCCCCACCAACAATCGTAATATCAAAAATTTCAGACATGATTTCTCCTTAAAATAGTAACGTATTTCTATTTTATCACAAAATGAGGAAAACGATAGAGAAATTGTGTTAGGACACGTGAATTATGTTACAATAGTTACAGATTATATTATTAAGGAGACATACATGCAAGCAGTTGCACATTTTATTGAAACATTTGTTCCAGAACATTATGATATTTTTTTAGATTTGAATCGGGAGCAAAAAACATTCACAGGTAAGGTCAGCATTAGCGGGGAAGCAAAGGGAGAAAAAATCTCTCTTCATCAAAAGGATTTGACAATCCAATCCGTTGAGGTAGCTGGCGAAGCTCGTCCTTTCTCTGTAGATAATGAAAATGAAGCAGTTTACGTTGAGCTTGGTCAAGCAGGAGTTGTTGAAGTAACGCTGACTTATAAAGGTAAAATTACAGATAATATGACGGGGATTTATCCTTCTTACTATACCGTTGACGGAGTCAAAAAAGAAGTTCTTTCTACTCAATTTGAAAGTCATTTTGCACGTGAAGCCTTTCCAAGTGTAGATGAGCCAGAAGCAAAAGCTACGTTTGATCTTTCTTTGAAATTTGACCAAGAAGTGGGAGAAGTCGCACTTTCAAACATGCCAGAAGTCGATGTAGAAAATCGAAAAGCAACTGGCATCTGGAAGTTTGCAACGACTCCTCGCATGTCGTCTTATCTTTTGGCGTTCGCGGCTGGTGATTTGCAAGGCGTTACAGCAAAAACGAAGAATGGCACCTTGGTGGGGGTATACTCTACTAAAGCCCACCCTGCTTCAAACTTAGAGTTTGCCTTAGATATTGCAGTTCGCTCTATTGATTTTTATGAAGAATACTACGGGGTAAAATATCCGATTCCTCAATCTCTGCATGTAGCTTTGCCAGACTTTTCTGCAGGAGCTATGGAAAATTGGGGCTTGGTCACTTATCGTGAAGTTTATCTTTTAGTAGATGAAAACTCAACTGTTACAAGCCGTCAGCAAGTAGCTCTTGTGATTGCTCACGAATTGGCTCACCAATGGTTTGGTAACTTGGTTACAATGAAGTGGTGGGATGACCTTTGGCTCAATGAAAGTTTTGCCAATATGATGGAATATGTCTGTGTGAACGCTATTGAGCCAACTTGGAACATTTTTGAGGACTTCCAAACAGGAGGCGTTCCACTGGCTCTAAAACGGGATGCAACTGACGGTGTTCAATCTGTCCATGTGGAAGTCAAACACCCAGATGAAATCAATACCTTGTTTGACCCAGCGATTGTTTATGCCAAAGGAAGCCGTCTCATGCACATGCTTCGTCGTTGGCTAGGAGATGAAGATTTTGCAAAAGGCTTGAATGCTTATTTTGCCAAACATCAATATGGTAATACAATTGGTCGTGATTTATGGAATGCTCTAGGTGCAGCTTCAGGACGTGACGTAGCAGCCTTTATGGATTCGTGGCTAGAACAACCAGGCTATCCTGTTTTGACAGCGATTGTGGAAAATGACACTCTCAAAATTTCTCAAAAACAATTCTTTATTGGAGAAAAAGAAGAAAAAGGTCGTCTATGGGTTGTACCGTTAAATAGCAATTGGACTGGTATTCCAGATACTTTAGAAACCGAAACTCTTGAAATTCCAAATTATGCAGCTCTTGCAGCTCAAAATGAAGGAGCACTTCGTTTCAATACAGAAAATACGGCGCATTACATTACTGATTATCAAGGGGAATTGTTGGATAATATTTTAGCAACTATTACGGACTTGGATAATACAAGTAAGTTGCAAGTGGTGCAAGAACGTCGTTTGTTGGCTGAAGCTGGTTTCGTTTCATTTGCAGACTTGATTCCAGTGGTTAAAAAATTGACCAATGAAAGATCTTATCTTGTAGTATCTGCAGTGAAGTCTGTGCTAACTAGTTTGAAGACTTTTGTGGACGAAGGGACAGAAACAGAGGCAGCCTTTAAAAAATTACTCGTTAAGCTGAATCAAGCTAACTTTGACCGACTTGGTTTTGAAGCGAAAGACGGTGAAACAGATGAAGATGAATTGGTACGTCAAATCGTTGTGGCAAATATGATTGCAGCTGATGATGAACAAGCGAGCCAAAAAGCGAGCCAAATCTTTGAAACCTACCAAGAAAACATGGAAAAACTTCCAGCAGCCACTCGCTTGCAAATTTTGATTAACCAAATCAAACACCATGAGACAAAAGAATTGACCGATCAATATCTATCAACCTACATTACAACGGTTGACGGTAACTTCCAACGTCAATTGGCTTCTGCTCTATCTTATACGAAGAATGAAGCAACTCTAGCGCATCTTTTAGAAGAATGGAAAAATAAAGATGTTGTGAAACCACAGGATTTAGCAATGAGTTGGTATTTTACTTTCTTACAACATGATTTCACACAAGGAACTGTCTGGACCTGGGCGCGTGACAATTGGGATTGGATTAAGGCAGCTCTTGGCGGAGATATGAGCTTTGACAAATTTGTCATTTATCCAGCAAATATCTTTAAAACGCGTGAACGCTTGGCAGAATACAAGGCCTTCTTTGAACCACAATTATCTGATTTGGCAATTAGCCGTAACATCAGCATGGGAATCAAAGAAATTTCCGCTCGTATTGATTTGATTGACAAAGAAAAAGCAGCTGTTGAAGCAGCAATCAAAGCTACAGTATAACAGTATAGAAAAGAAAAGGTTGAATGCGAATTTCAGCCTTTTCTTATTGCATTTTGCTGTTTTATTAAAAAAGTGATAGTTTTTGAAAGAAAATGCTTGACTTTGAAATGAATTGGTGTATAATAAATCTGTAAACGATTGCAGGAAGAGGTGAGGTCTATCTTAAAATCAGAACGCAAACAGGTAATTTTAGAGGAAATCAATCATCATCAAGTTGTTTCTCTGGATAGCTTAGTTCGTTTGTTAAATACGTCTGAATCAACAGTTCGTAGAGATTTAGACGAATTGGAAGATGAAAGAAAGCTGCGCCGGATTCACGGTGGAGCAGAAAGCATTCATTTCCTTCAAGAGGAAGAAAGCAATCAAGAAAAATCTATCAAAAACGTTCAAGATAAATTGCGAATTGCTCAAAAAGCGGCGGAATTGATACAAGAACAGGATGTTATTTTTATTGATGCTGGAACGACAAATGAATTGTTAATCAATGAGCTTTCAAGCAAACATATGACGGTTGTAACCAACTCCATTCACCATGCTACAAAGTTAGTTGAGAAAAACATTCCAACGGTTATTATCGGAGGAGTTGTCAAAAGCTCAACAGATGCTAGTATCGGTGGTGTTGCTTTGAACCAAATCGGTCAGTTGAATTTCAATAAAGCTTTTATTGGTATGAATGGAATTGATGAAAATTTCTATACAACGCCTGATATGGACGAAGGAGCAGTCAAGCGAGCGATTCTTGAAAACGCCAAGCAGACCTACATCTTAGCTGATGCTTCAAAAATCGGTCATTCCTCTTTCGTGAAAGTCGCCCCTATCAAACGTGCTAGCATTATTACGAGTGCATGTGCCAATGAGCAATTGGAAAAGATAAAAGAAAAAACGGAGGTTATTGAAGTATGATTTATACTGTTACGCTTAACCCTTCTATTGACTATATTGTTCGTTTGGATAAGGTCAATGTTGGAAGCGTGAATCGTATGGAAAGCGATGATAAATTTGCTGGTGGCAAAGGCATCAATGTCAGTCGTGTGCTCAAACGTTTGGGAATTGATAACACAGCGACTGGCTTTATAGGTGGTTTTACTGGAAAATTTATTACTGATACCTTGGAAAATGAAGCGATTGCGACTAATTTTGTTCAAGTGTTAGAGGATACGCGTATCAACGTCAAGATTAAAGCAGATGCTGAGACAGAAATCAATGGAACGGGTCCGACCGTCTCACCAGAGCGATTGGCAGCATTAAAAGATATTCTTTCAGGGCTGTCAGAGAAAGATACAGTTGTCTTTGCAGGGTCAAGCAATAAAAATTTAGGAAATGTCGTCTACAAAGAGTTAATTAGCCTGACGAGACAAACTGGAGCACAAGTCGTTTGTGATTTCGAGGGACAAACACTTATTGATTCACTGGAATTTCAGCCATTATTGGTCAAACCAAACAATCATGAACTGGGTGATATTTTCGGAGTGAAGCTGGAAAAGCTGGATGAGATTGAGAAATATGCTCGTGAAATTCTAGCCAAGGGAGCCCAACATGTCATTATTTCTATGGCAGGTGACGGTGCCTTGCTGGTGACTCAGGACGGAGCATATTTTGCAAAGCCAATCAAAGGAATCGTAAAAAATTCTGTTGGGGCTGGTGACTCAATGGTTGCAGGCTTTACTGGTGAATTTGTTCGTTCAGGAAATGCTGTTGAAGCTTTTAAGTGGGGAGTAGCTTGCGGAACTGCAACAACCTTCTCTGATGATTTGGCGACAGCCGATTTCATTAATAAAACGTATGAAAAAGTAGAGGTAGAAAAAATATGAAGATTCAGGACTTACTGAGAAAAGATGTAATGTTGCTTGATTTACAAGCGACTGGAAAAACAGCTGCTATTGATGAAATGGTTCATTGTTTAGTTGACCGTGGTTATGTGACAGATTTTGAAACATTCAAAGAAGGAATCTTGGCTCGTGAAGCTTTAACGTCAACAGGCTTGGGCGACGGGATTGCCATGCCACACAGTAAAAATGCGGCAGTCAAAGAAGCAACCGTTCTTTTTGCAAAATCAAACAAAGGTGTGGATTATGAAAGTTTAGACGGGCAACCGACAGATTTGTTCTTCATGATTGCTGCACCAGAAGGAGCGAACGATACTCACTTGGCTGCACTTGCAGAATTGTCACAGTACCTGATGAAAGATGGATTTGCAGACAAACTTCGTCAAGTAACTTCACCAGATGAAGTGATTGCATTATTTGACCAAGCATCTGAAAAAGCAGCAGAACCTACAACGGTAGCACCGGCAACCAAAGATGGTGATTTCCTTGTTGCGGTAACAGCATGTACAACGGGAATTGCACATACTTATATGGCGCAAGAAGCTCTTCAAAAGGTAGCGGCTGAAATGGGAGTTGGTATCAAGGTTGAAACCAACGGTGCTAGTGGTATCGGAAACAAACTGACCGCAGAAGATATTCAAAAAGCAAAAGCGGTTATTATTGCGGCTGATAAAGCTGTGGAAATGGATCGATTTGACGGCAAGCCATTGATTAACCGCCCAGTTGCTGACGGTATTCGTAAGACAGAAGAGTTGATTAACTTGGCATTGTCAGGAAAAGCAGAAGTATATCATGCAGCCAATAAAGCAGCTGCGTCCTCTTCAGCGAATGCAGCAGGCGGTTTCTACAAACACTTAATGAGTGGTGTTAGCCAAATGCTTCCATTCGTTATTGGCGGTGGTATCATGATTGCGGTGGCATTCTTGATTGACCAAGCAATGGGAGTACCAAAAGATCAATTGGCAAATCTCGGTACTTATCATGAGTTGGCAGCTATGTTTAAGAATATTGGTGGCTTGGCCTTTGGCTTTATGCTTCCTGTACTTGCTGGTTATATCGCTTATTCTATTGCTGAAAAACCAGGTTTAGCGCCAGGTTTTGTAGCAGGTAGTATGGCTTCAGCAGGTCTTGCTTTTGGTAAAATTCCATTTGCAGAAGGTGGGAAAGCAACTCTTGCACTTGCTGGTGTACCTTCTGGTTTCCTTGGAGCCCTAGTGGGTGGTTTCCTTGCAGGTTACGTTGTAAACTTCCTTAAAAAAGCCTTGAGTGGTCTTCCAAAATCGCTTGAGGGTATCAAGTCCATTCTACTTTATCCATTGTTGGGAACCTTGCTAACTGGCTTCTTGATGTTGTTGGTGAATATTCCAATGGCAGCTATCAATACTGGCTTGAATAGTTTCCTAGAAGGCTTATCTGGTAGTTCAGCTGTCCTCCTTGGACTCGTTGTAGGTGGTATGATGGCTATTGATATGGGCGGTCCCTTCAACAAAGCGGCTTATATCTTTGGTACAGGAACTCTTGCAGCAACTGTTTCAACAGGTGGTTCAGTTGTAATGGCAGCGGTTATGGCTGGTGG
>NZ_KV811169.1:11558-15397 GCF_001813035.1 Streptococcus sp. HMSC071H03
GGTATGGTTCCACCTCTTGCAGTCTTTGTCGCAACCCTTCTATTCAAAGATAAATTCACTGAAGAAGAACGCAATTCAGGCTTGACAAACATTGTTATGGGACTATCCTTCATCACTGAAGGTGCTATTCCATTTGGTGCTGCTGACCCTGCCCGTGCCATTCCAAGCTTTATGGTTGGTTCAGCTTTAGCAGGCGCACTTGTCGGCATGGCTGGTATTAAACTCATGGCACCGCACGGAGGTATCTTCGTTATTGCACTTACTTCAAATGCCCTTCTCTATATCATCTTCATCTTGATTGGCGCAATTGTAAGTGGTGTGTTATTCGGAGCACTTCGTAAACCATTGAATAAATAATGATGAGTTTCATCGTTCTAGGAGTTGGAGAATAATTCTCTAGCTTCTTTTTTAATCTAAAAGAAACATTGAAAGGAGATGATTTTCATACTGATTAAAATAGTCAGGCGCTGGAAAATATGTTATAATTTTAATAACGCATATTTTGAGGAGAAATGAAATGGAATTACAACGCGAAAAAGAATTTGTCAGTCAATATCACTATGATGCACGTAATTTAGAGTGGGAAAAAGAAAACGGAACCCCAGAAACAAAAGTGGATGTCAATTTTCAATTGTTAAATCAAGATCAAGAAGGACAAGTAACTTCTATCGTTGTAATTGTGAGTTTTATGATTGTCTTTGATGCTTTTGTAATTAGTGGAACAATTTCACAAGTCAACCATATCATGGGACAAATTGTCAATGAGCCAAGTGAATTTGAGCAGGACGAAGTGGAACAACTAGCTCGTCCAAGTTTGTCCGTCTTAAATCGTTTGACCTATGAAGTAACAGAAATCGCCTTGGATTTGCCAGGTATCAATTTGGAGTTTTAATGCATGAAATTAGCCGTAATTACTGATTCGTCAGCATATTTGGATAGCAAAGTCATCGAAAATGAGCATTTATTTGTCTTAGATATTCCCGTTAGTATCGACGGGATTGAGTACATCGAAGGAAAGAATCTTTCTGCTAGCGAATTTTATCAAAAAATGGCAGCCTCTAGTGAATTACCAAAGACTAGCCAACCGAGTATCGCCAGCTTAGTGAACACTCTGTCTTTAGTAGAAGGGCAAGGTTATACTCATGTTATTGGTCTGTTTTTATCGAGTGGCATTTCTGGCTTTTATCAAAATATCCAGTATTTGAAAGATGAATTTCCAAGTTTAGAAATTGCTTTTCCAGATTCAAAAATCACAAGTGCGCCGCTTGGAATGATGGTGGAGCATATTTTAAACTGGGCTGAACAAGGATTAGCGTTTGAGCAAATTCTGAGCAATCTTGACGTTCAAATCAAGGGAATTGGTGCCTTCATCATGGTAGATGACTTAAATCATTTGGTGAAAGGCGGTCGTTTGTCGAATGGCGCTGCAATTCTGGGAAACTTGCTCAGTATCAAACCAATTCTTTACTTTAATGAAGAGGGCGTCATTGAGGTTTATGAAAAGATTCGTACCGAGAAAAAAGCTACGAAACGCCTGATTGAGATTGTCAAAGAGCAAACTGCACAAGGAAATTACCAAGTGATGATTATTCATGGAAATGCACTGGAAAAAGCAGAACATTTACATCAATTATTGTTAGAAGATGGTGTTTCTGGAGAGATTCCGATTGCGACATTTGGTAGTGTGATTGGAACTCACTTGGGTGCTGGAAGTATTGCCTTAGCCTATATTCCGATTATTTAAGGAGGATTCCATGAGTATAAAGGTCATTATTGCTGGTTTCAAAGGAAAAATGGGACAAGCTGCTTATAACATGGTGACAGAAGATCCTGCATTAGAGCTCGTTGGATTGCTTGACCCACTTACTCCAGAAAAGAAGTAGCTGGTGTTCCCGTTTTTAATCAGAAAGAAGATTTGAGTGGCATAGAAGCGGATGTATGGGTTGATTTTACAACTCCTAAAGTGGCGTATGAAAATACTCGTTTTGCATTAGAGCATGGTTTTGCACCTGTGGTCGGAACGACTGGATTTACATCGGATGAAATCAAAGAGTTAGTTGAGTTTTCTCGTCAAAAAGAGCTAGGAGGCTTGATTGCTCCTAATTTTGCTGTGGGAGCGGTTCTTTTGATGCAATTTGCAACGCAAGCAGCTAAATATTTTCCAGATGTGGAAATCATTGAATTACATCATGATCAGAAAAAGGATGCGCCGAGCGGCACAGCGATTAAAACAGCTGAATTGATCAGCAAGGTTCGCCCCAAGAAGCATCAAGGTGCAATGGACGAAAAAGAGTTATTACAAGGAGCACGTGGTGCAGAAATGGACGGCATGCGCATTCATTCGGTTCGTTTACCAGGATTGGTGGCTCATCAAGAAGTCATCTTTGGCGGTCAAGGTGAAGGACTGACACTTCGTCATGATTCGTACGATCGTAAGTCTTTCATGACGGGGGTGAATTTAGGTATTAAGGAAGTGGTCAAGAAAAAAGAGCTTGTCTACGGATTGGAATATTTGTTATGAGATTAAAAAATCTGCCTTCTGAATTTCAGGAGGCTTTACCAGTATTAAAGAAGATTAAGAATGCCGGTTTTGAGGCGTACTTTGTCGGTGGTTCAGTCCGCGATGCTTTATTGAATCGACCGATTCATGATGTGGATATTGCGAGTTCTAGTTATCCAGAAGAAACCAAACGTATTTTTGAGCGAACGATTGATGTCGGTATTGAGCATGGGACAGTTTTAGTCTTAGAAGATAATCATGAATACGAAGTGACGACTTTTCGGACAGAGGATATCTATGTAGATTATCGCAGACCGAGCCATGTCACGTTTGTTCGTTCTCTCGAAGAAGATTTAAAACGGCGCGATTTCACGATCAATGCTTTGGCTTTGGATGAAGCAAGGAATGTGATTGATTTATTTGAAGGGTTAGCTGATTTAGAAAATCAGATCTTACGTGCTGTAGGAATACCTTCGGAACGTTTCAACGAAGACGCCTTGCGCATTATGCGAGGATTTCGTTTTCAGGCAGCTTTAGGGTTTGATTTGGACACAGATACATTTCAGGCTATAAAACTGTGTGCACCACTATTAGAAAAAATTTCTGTAGAGCGGACTTTCATTGAATTTGACAAACTACTGACAGCGTCTTATTGGCGTAAAGGATTGAAAAGTCTGCTTGCCAGTGGTGCAACAGACTATTTGCCTGACATGCGCAGCAGCCAATCTCAGTTGGAAAAGATGTTTGATGTTAAAGCAGATTTTCAATTTACGAGTTCAGAGCAAGCTTGGGCTACTCTTTTAATGACTCTTCAAGTAAAAAATGTTAAAAAATTCCTCAAGCATTGGAAAACTTCAAATGAATTTCAAAAGCGCGTAGAGCAAATTGTCACGATTTATAATATTCGCCAAAGGCATTTTCTGGATAAGGAAGAATGCTATCGTTTTGAACTGGACCTGATGATACAAGCAGAAGAAATTCGTCAAGCACAGGGATTAGCTGTTGATTTTGAAAAGATTCATTCTACTTATGATTCACTAACGATTCATGATAAACATGAAATTGTCGTCAATGGTGGTCTGTTAATCAAAGAATTTGGCTTTAAGCCGGGTCCTGCTTTAGGACAGCTCTTGACTGAGATCGAGACAGCTATTGTGAATGGTACCTTGGACAACCGTCTGGAGGCTATTTTGGCTTTTGTAGAGGAGAGAAGATGAGTGACTTTATTGTTGAAAAGTTGACTAAAACGGTGGGAGATAAGACTGTTTTTAAAAATATTTCCTTTATTATTCATGGTTTGGATCGGATTGGCTTGATTGGGGTTAATGGAACTGGAAAA
>NZ_KV811169.1:15497-25613 GCF_001813035.1 Streptococcus sp. HMSC071H03
AAAACGACCCTTTTGAATGTTCTGTCTGGAAAATCTGGATTTGATGGGGACGTTAATCCTTTTTCAGCTAAATCGGGCTATAAGATTGGCTACTTAACCCAAGAACCGCACTTTGATGACGACAAAACGGTACTAGATACGGTTTTATCAAGCAATCTGCGAGAAATGCAGCTCATTCGTGAGTATGAGTTATTGCTGTCTAACTATGATGAAAGCAATCAATCTCGTTTAGAGAAGATTATGGCTGAAATGGATGCTCTTCAAGCATGGGAAATTGAAAGTCAAGTTAAGACCGTTTTGTCTAAGCTGGGTTTGACCGACTTATCTGCTAAGGTCGGCGACCTGTCAGGTGGTTTGCGACGCCGAGTGCAATTGGCGCAAGTCTTGTTAGGAGACGATGACTTATTGCTCCTTGATGAGCCGACCAACCATTTGGATATTGATAGTATCGAATGGCTGACGAATTTTTTGAAAAATTCCCAAAAGACAGTTCTTTTTATTACCCATGACCGCTATTTTTTAGACCATGTTTCGACGCGGATTTTTGAATTGGACAGCGGAGATTTGCTTGAATATCAAGGAAATTATCAAGATTACGTCCGTTTGAAAGCAGAACAAGACGAGCGAGATGCTGCCTTTCTCCATAAAAAACAACAGCTTTATAAGCAGGAATTGTCCTGGATGCGTCGCCAGCCACAGGCTAGAGCAACCAAGCAGCAAGCTCGAATCAATCGTTTTCAAGATTTGAAAAAGGATTTGTCTGATCAAGCGACTCAGAAAGACTTAGAAATGAATTTCGAAACCAGTCGTATTGGGAAGAAAGTGATTGAATTTAAAGATGTGGGCTTTGCTTATGGTGACAAGAAGATTCTTTCTCATTTCAATTTGTTAGTTCAAAATAAAGATCGGATTGGGATTGTGGGGGATAATGGTGTTGGAAAATCCACCTTGCTCAATCTAATTGCTGGGAAATTAGCACCTCAATCTGGTCAACTGACCATTGGTGAGACAGTTCGTGTGGCTTATTTCTCACAGCAAATTGAAGGGTTGAATGAGTCCAAACGCGTTATCAATTTCTTGCAGGAGGTCGCAGAAGAAGTTAAGACATCTGCGGGGACGACATCAATTGCCGAACTCTTGGAACAATTTCTCTTTCCTCGTTCCACTCATGGAACTTTGATTGAAAAATTATCCGGAGGAGAGAAAAAGCGGCTCTATCTTCTCAAGTTATTATTGGAAAAGCCGAATGTTTTGCTGTTGGATGAGCCGACTAATGACTTAGATATTGCGACATTAACGGTGCTGGAAAACTTTTTGCAAAGCTTTGCCGGCCCAGTTATGACTGTTAGTCACGATCGGTATTTCCTTGATAAAGTAGCAGATAAGATTTTAGCCTTTGAAGAGGGAACTATCAGAGAATACTTCGGGAATTACACGGATTATTTAGATGAAAAAGCTTTTGAGCTAGAGAGCTCTGCCATTTCCCAAAAGTCGGAAAAGGAAAAAGTAGCTAAAGTGCGAGAAGAAAAGAAGCGCTTAAGCTACTTTGAAAAACAGGAGTGGGAGTCTATTGAGGGAGATATAGAGAAGCTTGAGGAGGACATTGCAGCTATTGAGCGGGAAATGCAGGAATATGCTTCGGACTTCGGTCGGCTCGCTGAACTCCAAAAAGAGTTGGATGGCAAAAACGATTTACTTTTGGAGAAATATGAGCGCTATGAATACTTGAGCGAGTTAGTATAGAATTGACTACTGTTTATAATGTGTGTCGAATACAATTGCATTTTTAAACAAGGTCTATTTACAAGTCCTATAAAATTTGGTATAATATCAACTAATTAAATAAGAATCCGCAAGACTAGTAGCTTAGGGGAAGTTTGACA
The DNA here is from genome assembly GCF_001813035.1 of Streptococcus sp. HMSC071H03. Lineage (NCBI taxonomy): Bacteria > Bacillati > Bacillota > Bacilli > Lactobacillales > Streptococcaceae > Streptococcus > Streptococcus sp. HMSC071H03. Next base: position 17,381 of record NZ_KV811169.1, read on the forward strand.
GGGAGAAGAACCAGAGACTGAGAGTTCTTTAGATGAAAACTAGGTAAATTCACTTGCAAAGGGATTTAGAATTAAGGTCTGGAAAACCAGATGAAAACGGATGGTACCGCGTGTCGACGCTCCGCTTATGGAGTCTGATAAGCGGTTTTTTATATTTGGAGGAATTATGTCAACCATTGAAGAACAATTAAATAAGCTTAGAGAAGAAACTCTGGCGTCGCTGAAAAAAATTTCAACTGAAAATGAAAAAGAAATGCAGAATCTGCGTGTTTCTGTCCTTGGAAAGAAAGGCTCTTTAACAGAAATTTTAAAAGGTATGAAAGATGTCTCTGCTGATATGCGGCCGATTATCGGGAAACATGTCAATGAAGCACGAGATGTGTTGACTGCTGCTTTTGAAGAATCTGCAAAATTACTAGAAGAGAAAAAAGTTGCTAATCAGTTGGCGAGTGAGTCAGTAGATGTCACCCTTCCTGGTCGGAAAATTCCTACTGGGAATCGTCATGTTCTTAGCCAAACAAGTGAAGAAATTGAAGATATTTTCATCAGCATGGGCTATCAAGTCGTAGATGGTTTTGAAGTTGAAACAGACTATTACAACTTTGAGCGGATGAATTTACCAAAAGACCACCCAGCACGTGATATGCAGGATACTTTCTACATTACAGAAGAAATTTTGCTGCGTACTCACACCAGTCCAGTTCAAGCTCGTGCTATGGACGCTCATGATTTTTCTAAAGGTCCTCTGAAAATGATCTCGCCAGGGCGTGTGTTCCGACGGGATACGGACGATGCGACGCATTCTCATCAATTTCATCAAATTGAAGGTTTGGTTGTCGGGAAAAATATTTCTATGGCAGACCTTCAAGGAACATTGCAGCTCATTGTGCAAAAAATGTTTGGAGAAGACCGCAGTATTCGTCTGCGTCCGTCTTATTTTCCATTTACAGAGCCGTCTGTTGAGGTGGATGTTTCTTGCTTTAAATGCGGTGGGCAAGGATGCAATGTCTGCAAAAAGACTGGCTGGATTGAAATTATGGGAGCTGGAATGGTACACCCACGCGTCCTTGAAATGAGTGGCATTGATGCTGATGTTTATTCTGGTTTTGCTTTTGGGCTGGGTCAAGAACGGGTGGCTATGTTGCGCTACGGTATCAATGACATTCGTGGCTTCTATCAAGGAGATGTTCGGTTCTCAGAACAATTTAAATAAATGTATGTTAATAAAAGTAAAAGAAGAACAGGTTGAAGTTCTAAGAGCACTAGAAGTGCAGACTTATCTAGAAACTTTTGGCCCTTACATCAAGGCAGAAGACATGCAAGATTATTTTGCGCATGAGCTCTCACTTGAGCGGATTCAGAAGGATTTGGCACTGGTAGAGTCAGAGACCTATTTTGCGTTAGATGAAACAGAGAAGATTGTTGGTTTTCTCAAATTTAACTGGGGGCAGGAACAGACTGAACCAGTAGAGGCAGACTATTCAATGAGGAATGCTTTTGAGGTGCATCGTATCTATGTTTTGAAACCGTATCAAGGACAAGGTTTTGGCAAGGAAATGTTTGAATTTGCCCTGCAGGAAGCTATGAAACGAAAATGTTCATGGGTGTGGCTAGGCGTTTGGGAAAAGAATTTTAAGGCCCAAAACTTTTACTTTAAATATGGTTTTGAGCGTTTTAGTGAGCATGAATATGCGACTGGTGAAACGGTTGATATTGACTGGCTCATTCGGAAAGAATTAAATTAAGCGAAAAAGCACTTGGCTTGGGCACTTGTCCCAGCCTCAAAAAGAAAGGAAATAATATGAGGCAAAATTTTTGAGCAGAAACAGTAGTTCTCAAAGATTTCTATGCACTCATATAGATGAATTATGCTAGTAAGTTATAAATGGTTAAAAGAACTAGTTGACGTAACTGTTCTGAGTGAAGAATTAGCTGAAAAAATGTCAACGACAGGGATTGAAGTAGAAGGGGTTAGCTCTCCTGCTGAGGGGTTGTCAAAAATTGTAGTTGGTGAAGTGGTTAGCTGTGAAGAGGTTCCTGAGACGCACCTACATGTCTGTCAAGTGAATGTTGGCGAAGAAGCGCTTCGACAAATCGTTTGCGGCGCTCCAAATGTACGAACGGGAATCAAGGTTATGGTAGCTCTTCCAGGAGCTCGTATTGCAGATAATTACAAGATTAAAAAGGGAAAAATCCGTGGGTTAGAATCCCTTGGAATGATTTGTTCCCTTGGAGAATTAGGCATTTCGGACTCGGTTGTTCCAAAAGAATTTTCTGACGGTATTCAAATTTTGCCAGAAGAAGCTGTACCGGGGGATTCCGTTTTTCCTTATCTTGACTTGGATGATGAAATTATTGAGCTTTCTATCACGCCGAACCGTGCAGATGCGCTTTCAATGCGTGGAGTAGCGTATGAGGTAGCAGCTATCTACGACAAGTCGGTTCATTTTAAAGATTTTCCGTTGTTGGAAACACAAGAGCAAGCTGGAGAACAACTTTCTGTTGCGATTGAAACGGACAAGGCTCCTTTTTATGCAGCACGTATTTTGGAAAATGTAACCATTGCTCCAAGTCCGCAATGGCTTCAAAATCTGCTTATGAATGCAGGGATTCGTCCTATCAACAATGTGGTAGATGTGACAAATTATATTCTACTTTACTTTGGACAACCAATGCACGCCTTTGATTTAGATACTTTTGAGGACAATCAAATTGTGGTGCGTGAAGCGTGTGCGGGCGAAAAATTAGTAACCCTTGATGACGAAGAGCGCGAATTAGAAACGAGCGATCTTGTGATTGCGGTAGCAGATAAGCCAGTCGCTCTTGCTGGTGTCATGGGTGGAGCTGCAACGGAAATTTCTTCTCAATCAAGCCGTGTAGTGCTTGAAGCAGCAGTTTTTGACGGAACTTCCATTCGTAAGACGAGCGGACGTCTCAATCTTCGTTCAGAATCATCCTCTCGTTTTGAAAAAGGAATTAACCTAGCGACAGTAACAGAAGCTCTAGATGCTGCGGCTAGCATGATTGCAGACCTTGCAGGTGCAACGGTACAAGCCGGTATCGTCTCAGCGGGTCAAGTGGACACATCAGATGTTGAAGTTGTTTCAACATTATCAGATGTCAATCGTGTACTTGGAACGGAATTAACCTATACAGATATTGAAGATGTTTTCCGTCGCCTTGGTTTTGGTCTTACTGGCGATGCAGAGAAATTCACGGTCAGCGTACCACGTCGCCGTTGGGACATTCACATTGAAGCAGACCTTTATGAGGAAATTGCGCGTATCTATGGTTATGATAAATTACCAGCAACTCTTCCAAAAGGTGACGGAACAGCTGGCCAATTGACAGAAACCCAAAAACTTCGTCGCAAAGTTCGTACAGTTGCAGAAGGTGCTGGTTTGATAGAAGTTATCACCTATGCTTTGACTACTCCTGAAAAAGCTGTGCAATTTAGCACTAATCCAAGTAACTTGACAGAGCTGATGTGGCCGATGACAGTAGATCGCAGCGTTCTTCGTCAAAATATGGTAGCTGGCATTTTGGATACTGTTACCTATAATGTAGCACGTAAAAATAAGGACTTGGCTCTGTATGAAATCGGAAAAGTCTTCGAGCAAACGGGGAATCCACAGGAAGAATTGCCAACTGAAATCAACAGCTTTGCCTTTGCTTTGACAGGTTTGGTTACTGAAAAGGATTTTCAAACTCCAGCTGTACCAGTTGATTTCTTTTATGCAAAAGGAATTTTGGAAGCACTTTTTGACCGTCTGGGTCTAAAAGTAGAGTACACAGCGACACAAGCATTAGCTGGTATGCACCCAGGTCGTACAGCGACTATTTCACTAGACGGACAAGTCGTTGGTTTTGTCGGTCAAGTTCATCCAGTAACTGCTAAGGATTATAATATCCCAGAAACGTATGTAGCAGAAATCAACTTGACAGCGATTGAACAAGTAATGCAACCAGCAAAACCATTTGTAGAAATTACCAAATTCCCAGCTGTAACACGTGATATAGCACTGCTTCTGAAAGCAGAAATCAGTCACAAAGAAGTCGTTGAAGCTATTGAGGCTGCTGGTGTGAAACGCTTGACAGATATCAAATTATTTGACGTCTTCTCAGGTGAAAAACTGGGACTCGGCATGAAATCAATGGCTTACACCTTAACTTTCCAAAATCCAGAGGATACTCTGGAAGATGAGGAAGTAGCTCGTTATATGGAAAAAATCCAAAAGTCTCTTGAAGTAACGATTGGTGCAGAAGTGCGGTAAGACATGAAAAGCTCCTAAATTGAAGTTTAGGAGTTTTTTCTTGTAGTAATATAATGTATAATAAGGAAAAGTTTTATATCGGAGGAGAAAATGACAGTTTTTACACAACTTTGGAAAGCATTTTCCAATTTACCAGAAGTGATAGCGATTGCCTTAGGCGGATCTCGTAGCGGAGAAACTTATGATGAGACTTCGGACTATGATTTATATATTTACTGCACGAGCATTCCAGATGAAGACAGTCGGAAGTTGATTTTGACCCAATATTGTTCTTATATGGAAATAAGCAATCAATTTTGGGAATTGGAAGACGACTGTACCTTAAATAATGGCATTGATATTGATATTCTTTATCGGAATATTCGTGATTTTGCGCGAGATATTGAAAATGTTGTCGAAAAGCACCAAGCAGGAAATGGCTACACCACTTGCTTTTGGCACAATTTAAAAACCTGCAAGATTCTTTATGATGCTAATGGAGAGTTCGGAAAATTGAAAAAACGGTTTGACATTCCTTTTCCTCAAAAATTAAAAGACAATATCATTTCACGAAATTTTAGTTTGTTAACCGGACATTTGCCGTCCTACGATATGCAGATTTTAAAAGCAGCAAAACGAAAAGACTTTGTCAGTGTCAATCATCGTGTAGCAGCCTTTTTAGAATCCTATTTTGACATCATTTTTGCAGTTAATGAATTGACCCACCCCGGCGAGAAGAGAATGATATCATATGCAGCAGCGCATGCGAACCTTCTTCCTAATCAATTTGAGCAATCTTTAAATACTTTACTAATGAGCATTACTGCTAGCCCTGAAATTCTTGAAAAACAATTAAAAGATATGATTGCAAATTTAGCAGAAATTTTATCATAAAATTCTCTGCAAATTGAATTGTTGAGGACTAAAAAACGGCTTAAGCCGTTTTTTAATGCTTTTGATTTACAACTGTAAAAGTGGTATAATGTCACATATTTTAAAGAACTATTTAAAAGGAGAGAAAAATGAATCGTCAAGTAATGGGTAAAGAGCGTTTGGGAGCTTTTATTGATGCGGTGATTGCTATTATTATGACCATTTTGGTATTGGAACTGGAAAAGCCGAAAACCTTTGATTTACAAGGTCTATGGGAGTTCCGAACTAATTTTTTTGCCTATGGATTGTCCTTTTTCTGGCTTGGGGCTATGTGGACAAACTTTCACTCTTCATCGCAGGTAGTGGAGAAAATTAGTCAAAAAACAGTCTGGACTGCTATAATCATGCTTTTCTTTTCATCATTTTTCCCTTATACAACAAAATTAGTGGCTTCAAATTTTAACAATGCTACTATGCAAGTATTTTATGGAGTCTTTGTTCTGTTGATTTCATTCTCAGTCCTTTGGTATTATCACACATTGGTCGAAGTCAATCAAACAGCAGAAATTGAACAATTGAATATCAGTTGTTTGCATTGGATGAAGTGGGACATTGCAATTAAGATTTTAGGAATCATTCTTTCGTTGACGATTTTCCCAGCTGCAGAAATTTTTTCAGTGCTTATCACTCTTTGTGCACTTGTCATTCCCAATTAATTTAGATTATAAATGAAGAGAGTGTTGTTCCAGCTTTTTTCTAATAAGCCCAAAATTTGAAGATGAAGTAGCTGATTATGAAAAACACTGTTTGTTAATACTGTATGATATAATAAGTCTAGCAAATTATAACTAGGAATAGTGTGGAAGTTCAAGATAACAATGGAACAAAAAGAAACAATTATTGAGCTCTTGAAAAGTAGGTCAATGAAACAACGTGAACTTGCTGAATCTATCTACGGAGAGGAAAATCACACATTGAATATCTTAGATGAATTAAAAAAAACTAGAGACAGAAGAAATTATTATTCGTCATGACGATAGACATACCTATGATTCTTTAGCAGACTCTGCTCTTTCTGTTTTACAGACTTCTCGAAGTACCATGCTTGTGCCTAGACCAACTGTCATGGAAGTTGAAAAGTATTTGCAAGAGTGGGCTAACCTTGAAAGCTATAAATTACAAGAAACTGCATTAGATCGCTTGTTTTTTGAACTATCACCGAAAAATACAGATATTTCAGATATTCTGTTAAAGGTTGCAACACTAAATGACTTTTATAGTACTAATATTTTTTTCAATATTTCCTGTAGCAAAACATATTTTATCACTTGACATTGATGAGAGGTTAAAGAGTGGTGATATTTTTCTAGTAAATGAAATTCAAAATATAACCATAAAAGAAGGTGTGCAGCGAAAATTCTATTCTTTTGCAACTAAGCATTGCTCGCATCACAATCCTTTAGCGTATCCCATATACGATAGTTATGTTGAAAAGGTGTTGAAGTACTTTAGAAAAACAGATTATTTTGCAAAGTTTAAGAATGCTGATTTAAAGGATTACCAGCAATTCAAGAACCTAATTCTGACCTTTAGAAGTTATTACGGACTAGAGCAATTCAATCTTAAACAGATAGACCAATATTTATGGCAGCTGGGAAAAGAATATTTTCCAAATAATTATAAATAGTTTGTATCCCCTAGAAAGGAAAACGACAAAATTGTATTATAAATATCTACTATTTGATCTTGACCATACCTTGTTAGATTTTGATTTGGCGGAGGATTTGGCTTTGACTGCTTTTCTAAAAGAGCAGAGTGTGGCTGATATTCAGGCTTATAAAGACTACTATATTCCTATGAATAAAGCTCTTTGGCGGGACTTGGAACAGGAAAAACTGACCAAATCTGAACTGATTAATACGCGCTTTTCTCGTCTCTTTAACCACTTTGGTATGGATAAGGACGGTGCCGAGTTGGCTCTCCATTACCAGCAGCATATTGCCCAGCAAGGTCAGACCTATACTGGAGCTAGTGAGCTCTTGGATGTTTTGACAGAGGCGGATTATGAACTTTACGCTGCTACCAATGGTATCGGCTTCATTCAGACTGGTCGACTGTCTCACTCGGATATCTCCCCCTATTTTAATCAGATTTTCATCTCTGAGCAACTCCACACGCAAAAACCCGATGCTCTATTTTTTGAAAAAATAGCAGAGCTAATACCAAATTTTGATAAAAATCGAACTCTAATGATTGGAGATTCTTTGACAGCAGACATAGCGGGCGGAAACAATGCAGGCATTGATACGGCTTGGTATAATCCTAAAAGTTTGAGTAATCATACGCAAGCGAAACCGACTTATAATTTTCAGTCCTATCAAGATTTGTTGGATTTGCTGATAAAATAATGAGACAGAGATCATACCACCTCTGTCTTATTATTTTATAGTTTATTTTCATGCTATCCAAGCCATTAGAGTAGAAGCTAGAATGGCTAGAAAAATAATGACTACCATGGCTTTAGGAGTGCCATCTGAAAAAAGAGCGAGGAGCAAGGAAGAAAGAATCCCACTTCCGTATTGGAGAGAGCCAAGGAGAGCGGCTGCTGAACCTGTCATCGAATCCTCTGCGCTATTGAGAGCTGCGGCATTTGAACATGCTGCAACGATACCATTGGTACTAAAAATGAGAAGCATAGGAAAGACGACTGCCCAAAGACTACGAAAATTTCCAATATTAAACAGTAGTAGTAAAAGAGCAAAAGCAAGAGCACAGCTAGTGGCAATGTGCAAGAGATTTCGTAGAGAAAAACGATCAACTAACCGACGATTAAGCATACTGATGATTGAAACCCCGATAATATTGATACCGAAGAAAAACCCGTAATGTTCTGCTTTGTCGCCGTTTTCTTCTCTTCTCTCTTACTCATGAACTTTTCCTATTTTTTAAAAACTTTTTCCATGATAGTTTCTTGTGGTTTAAAACCTTGATGTTCATAAAACCGTAAGGCACCAGCGTTATCATTCCATACATTAAGGGTTAAGTTGTAACAGCCCATTTCTTGGGCAAATTTTTCTGCAAAATGGCAAAGCTGCTCACCAATTTTT
>NZ_KV811169.1:25713-36438 GCF_001813035.1 Streptococcus sp. HMSC071H03
TTTTTGACCACGAGCATTTTCATCAATACAAAGGTCTTCAATGAAAAGTGTTTTGATAGGTGTCAATACGAGACTGTGTGGTTCTTTAATGATGCAAAAGAGGTGACCCAAGATTTTACCTTCTTCATTTTCATAGACAAAGATTGGTGTATGTTCTTGAGACATCAGTGTTTTCAATTGTTCATCGTTGAATTTGCGACCACTCTCTTGGAAAATGTCTGGTCGGACGTTGTGATGAACAAGCAAGATTTGCTCTAAGAGATTATTGAGTGCTGGAATATCGCTTGGGACTGCTTTTCTAATAGGCATGGTGAGCTCCTTTTGGTGACCGTCGGTTATTTTTTTTAAAATATAATAGGACTGTTGGTCATTTTTGTCAAGAAGAAAATGAAAAAATCTTTTTGAGCAATGTAAAAAGAACCCACAACACGTGAGTTCTAATAATGGGAGTGAGACAACTTTATCAATTTTTAAAGTAGGGATGATCTTTTAAGCTTTTAAAAATAGGTCTACTGATAAAGCTAATTGCAATCAGTTTTATGAAATCTGGTAAAATGAAGGGGATGACTCCGACTGTAATAGCTTTATCAAGTTGAAAACCTGCTAGAAACATTAAACCAAGTACACCACCGACAAAAACCAAAGCATCTCCGAGTAGATTTGATACGAATATCGTTAAAAAGCTGCTATTTTTGGAAGTTAGACTAGCTGTTATTAGGGCGTAGAACAAATAAAACCAGAGATAACCTGCATTGGGACCGACAAGTGCTTGAAATCCACCGCTTCCTCCTGCAAAAACAGGAAGACCGATAGCGCCTAAGAGAAGATAAAGAGCGACTGCTAATAGAGCTTCTTTTCGATGAAAAATAGTAGCCACTAAGCCAATTGCCATATTTTGCAAAGCAAAAGGAACTGGACCGATAGGAATAGTAATCTGAGCAAAAACGGCTATCAAAGCTGCGCCAATTGCTGGTAAAACGAGTGTAAATGATTTTTTCATAATTGTAACCCTTTATTTTATGATATGGTAACTATTATAAAACAAATAAGAGAAATGTCAAGGGTTAAATAAAAAGGCAAAAGCATAGACTGAATTCACCTTTTTATCAAAATATTTACTTTTTCCGCGATATTGCTTTCCTTTTATGTTTACTGCGAAGGAATAATATCAAAAATGCAATTAGTCCAAAGACATTTAAAAAGATAAGTAAGACAGTTGTCAGAATTGTTTTGGTCTTTTGCATAAAAGTACCTCCTCGTAAAATCGCTTTAATATTATCATAACAAACTGTACCTCTTTATTAACTAAAAAATCACAGGAAAAAGGAATCTTACAAAAATGTAAGATTAGCGGATAAAATGAAAGAATAAGTTATGGAATGAGAAGAAGTTATCGTGTAAACTAAAATAGTCAGAGACGTTGGCAGCCATTCTGACTATTGAGATAAAATTGGAAAAACTCTGGGAGGAAGATATTTATGAGAAGCGTCTCTACGATTAACGCATGGTGACAAACTCTTCTGAACCGGTTGGGTGAATGGCGACAGTCGCATCAAAATCTGCTTTGGTAGCTCCCATTTTGATAGCAACTGCAAAGCCTTGAATCATCTCATCAACTCCATAGCCAATTCCGTGGAGACCAATGATTTTCTCATCTATCCCCATTGTAATGAGCTTGAACTTGGCTTGTTGTCGGTGTTGGGTGACAGCTGAATACATGGAAGCAAAGTTAGAAGTGTAAATATGGATACTTTCTGCTCCGTATTGTTGAATCGCCTGCTCTTCGGTCAAGCCAACTGTACCAATCGCTGGGTGAGAGAAGACAACAGTTGGAATGTTAGAATAATCCATTTTAGCTTCAGTTTTTCCATTAAATAAGCGTTCGGCTAAGGTACGACCTGCTTTGATAGCAACAGGGGTTAATTCTTTTTCGCCTGTAACATCTCCTAGAGCATAAATACCCGATGTTGCTGTATTTTGAAATTCGTCAACTGCTATAAAGCCACGAGAATTTAGGGTAACACCAGCCGCCTCTAAATTCAACCCTTTGGTGTTTGCAGTCCGCCCAGTTGCCCAGATGACGTGTTGAGCGGTGTGGCTCGTTCCGTCCTCGAAGGTAATGCGAATCGCTCCGTTTTCAAGTTTTTCAAGCCTTTCTGGTATTTTGTGCGTATGTAGAGTAGGACCTGATTTCTTCATTTCTTCCACAAGACCATCGATGATATAAGAATCAAAATTGCGGAGAGGACGATCTCGACGAACGAAAAGGTCTGTTTTTACACCCAGAGCATGAAGAAGTCCAGCTAGTTCAACTGCGATATAGCCGGCACCAAGAATGGCAACGGATTGAGGGAGTTTTTCCCATGCAAAAACATCGTCAGAGGTTTCACCGAATTCTGCTCCGGATACTGCTGGAATATGAGGGTGAGCACCAGTTGCGATGACAATATGCTTGGCTTGGATAAGCTCGCCGTTGACTTCAACTGTATGGCGGTCTATGAATTTGGCGCGACCTTCAATCAACTCAACGCCATTTCGATTGAAACTATTATTGTAAGAATTGCGGGCACGATCAATATAGGCTTCGCGATTCTTCCGAAGCGTCTTAAAGTCAAACTGCTGATTATCCGAAGTAAAACCATAGTCTGGTCCATAATCACGAATGGCTTCGGCAATCTGGGCGCCATACCACATGATTTTTTTAGGAACACAGCCGCCGTTGACACAGGTGCCCCCTAATTTCTTTTCTTCAATAACGGCAGCTTTTGCACCGTGTTCTCCAGCGCGATTCATGGTTGCAATTCCTCCGCTACCGCCACCAATAGCAATTATGTCAAATGTTCTCATACGAGTCTCCTTTTATCTGTAATATGAAATTATTGTAACGTTTTTGGAAAATGATTGCAAAAATCTGCTACAAAAATTGATGAAAGGCTTGATTATTTGATTGTATTATTGTATTATATATTTAATACAACACAAAATAACTAGAAAGAAGGTAGATGAATGTTAAAAGAGTAAAGGATTTCTTATAGACGTTATCTTATTTTTAATCGTATGTGTTATAATATAAAAAATAGACCGTTTTCATCAGGAGGAGAAAGAGATGAAAAAATTGAAAAAGTGGCAGTTGTACAGCTTGATTGGTGTAACTGTGGTTGTCGTTTTAGGAGCGATAGGTACGATGTTATTGTTTAATGGTAATAGTACTGCTGATAAAGATAAAGAAGAAACGATTCAAGTGCAGAAAGCAAAAGAAGGGTCAGTTGCTTCATCTGTTTTGCTGTCAGGAAATGTTGCAGCTAACAATGAGCAATATGTCTACTATGACGGGACAAAGGGCGATTTGGATAATGTTCTTGTAAATGTTGGAGATCAAGTTACAGCCGGACAAGCTTTAGTTCAATACAAGAGTGTTGAAGCACAAGCTACATATGATGCTGCTGTTCGTGCTTTAAACAAGATTGATCGCCAAATTTATGATTTGAAAACGTATGGAACAACTGTTGATGTGACGGGTGATGAAGCGGCAGATAATAAAACAACTGCGTCTGCACAACGTTCGGTGGATTCTCAATTAAACGATTTGCAGGACAATCGCGCAGATGCTGTGGACAATATCAATAAAGCACAGGCATTACTAGATGCAACGACTGTCACCAGTACAAATAATGGAACTGTAGTAGAAGTCAATCGTGATGTTTCTAAATCTACGACAGGTACTAATCAAACACTCGTTCATATTGTCAATAACGGCAACCTCCAAGTGAAGGGAGAATTATCTGAGTACAATCTGGCAAATCTTTCAGTCGGACAAGAAGTGACGATTACGTCCAAGGTCTATCCAGATAAGAAATGGACTGGGAAAATCAGCTATATCTCAAATTATCCAAAAGACAGTCAAAATACAGCAGCAGCTGGTGCAGGTACTGCAAATTCAGGAGCAAAATACCCCTATACAGTAGATATTACAAGCGAAATTGGTGATTTGAAGCAAGGATTTTCCGTCAATGTTGAAGTAAAAAACAATACAAGAGGGATTCTCGTGCCGGTCAGCAGCGTTGTTTCTGAAAACAATAAAAACTATGTTTGGACACTAGAAAAAGGAACTGCAAAAAAAGTGCAAGTGACACTAGGAAATGCAGATGCTAAAAATCAAGAAATCTCATCTGGTTTGACAAAAGATAGTAAAGTTATCACCAATCCAACAGATAGCTTGAAAGACGGTCAAGAGGTGAAATCGTATGAAGAAACTCATTGATTTAAAAAATGTTAGCAAAAGTTATCGCAATGGAGATCAGGAGCTTCAAGTTTTGAAAGATGTTCATTTAGAAGTTGAAGAAGGTGAATTTGTTGCGATTATGGGGCCTTCTGGCTCAGGAAAGTCAACCTTGATGAATATCATTGGTATGTTGGATCGCCCAACGAGTGGTGAATATTACTTGGAAGGTGAAGAAGTTGCCAAGCTCAGTGAGAAAAAGCTAGCCAAAGTGCGTAATCAGCAGATTGGCTTCGTTTTCCAACAATTCTTCCTCTTGTCAAAATTAAATGCTCTTCAAAATGTAGAACTTCCTTTGATTTATGCAGGGGTTTCTCAATCCAAACGGAAAGCTTTAGCAGAGCAATATCTTAAAAAAGTTGAGTTAGAAACGCGGATGCACCATTTACCATCAGAACTTTCTGGTGGGCAAAAGCAACGGGTGGCTATTGCGCGTGCCTTGGTCAATCATCCCTCCATTATCTTAGCAGATGAGCCGACGGGAGCCTTGGATACCAAGACGGGTGAGCAAATTATGGAATTGCTGACGGAGCTAAATCGTGAAGGAAAAACCATTATCATGGTCACTCATGAGCCTGAGATTGCAGCCTTTGCAAAACGACAAATTGTTATTCGAGACGGTGTCATCTCATCAGACAGTAAGAAAGGAGAAGCATGATGCAGAATTGGAAATTTGCAATCAACTCCATTATGGGGCATAAAATGCGCTCTTTCTTAACGATGTTGGGCATTATCATTGGTGTTATGTCTGTTGTGGTTATTGTGGCTCTAGGAAGTGGTATGTCCAATGCCTTCACAGATGTTTTGGGTGGTGCACAGCAAGATGTTTCCTTATTTTACTCACACAAGAGAAGTAAAAACGGTGATGGTGTTATGACGTATCAAGAGATGCGTGACGATGCTGAAAGTGGAAATGGTGATGAGACAGTTTCGACAGAAGAAGAGCCTCAAATCCAAGAAGTTTGGGTCAAGCAAGCGGTTAATGATATTAGCGGAATTGACAATTATTATGTTACAAATAACACAACCGCTACAGTAAATTATGGTAAGAAAAAGGCGGACAATATTCCTATAACAGGTATCAATTCCACTTACTTTACGGTAAAGAAATACCAAATCGTTGCAGGACGGACATTGAAATCAAATGATTATCAAACATTTGCAAGAGTTGTATTACTGGATACGAAACTAGCTGATATTCTTTTTGGAGGTGCAGATAAGGCGCTCAATCAGATTGTCCAGCTGGGATCTAATAATTACCGTGTGATTGGGGTTTATAAAGATCCGAATGAAACGCGAAATCGCTTAGCCAATATGAACAACGGAAATTTACTAATGGCTAACACTCAGTTGGCAGCTGAATACAATGTTGCTGAGATTATGAATGTCGTGGTACATGTTAAAAAATTAGATGATGTGCTGAAAGACGGAAGCGCAGCTGCGCGCTTGATGACAAAATTGTCTGGTGTGAGAGAAGGCGAGTACCAGATGTTTGATCAAGCCAGTCAATTGGCTGCGATCCAAAGTCAGGTTGCCATTGTGCAAGTGGTTTTTGGAGCGATTGCCGGGATAGCACTTCTCGTTGGTGGTATCGGTGTCATGAATATTATGCTTGTATCGGTAACAGAACGAACCCGTGAAATCGGTCTTCGGAAAGCCCTTGGAGCCACACGTGGTAATATCTTGATGCAATTTGTCATTGAGTCAATGGTGTTGACAGCGATTGGCGGTTTGATTGGGCTTGCTTTAGCAGCTCTTATCGTGGCATCTATCGGTCATAGTTTGGATGCATTTTTCGGAGCTCCACCTACCATTACGACAGTATCTGCTGTCGGAAGTGTGCTCTTTTCTGCAACTATCGGGATTGTTTTCGGTATTTTGCCGGCTAATAAGGCTTCTAAATTGGATCCGATCGAATCCTTGCGTTATGAATAAAAAAACTGTCTTTTATAGTATGAGAAAGAACGTGTAAAAAAACTCCAACAACTACTCATCTTTTAGTGAGTTACTCGTTGGAGTTTTTATAATATATAAGCTATTAGTGTGATACACGTTTGCGAGCTGCTTTTTTACGGTTTTCTTCGATGAAAGCTGCTTTCTTTTCTTCAGGTTCAATCACTTTTTTCTTGAATGTATAAACTGCACCTGCAACAGCAGCAACAGTACCAGCTACGCCAGTTACAACACCTTTAACAAATCCTTTAGCCATGAGATTTCTCCTTTTCTGAACTTTATTTATGTTATAATATATAGTAACGAAAAATTAAATTTTTTTCAAGGGAAAAGATGAAAACTAAGATAATTGTAATTGTAGGACCAACTGCTGTCGGAAAAACAGCTCTCAGCATAGACCTCGCAAAACGTTTCAATGGTGAGATTATTAGTGGTGATAGTCAGCAAGTTTATAGAAAACTGGACATCGGAACGGCTAAAGTCACTCCAGATGAGCAGGAGGAGATTCCTCATTATTTGATAGATGTACGGGAAGTGACCGAGTCTTATTCGGCTTTTGATTTTGTAAAGGAGTCCGAGGCTGCTATTGAGATGATTGTAGCAAAAGGGAAACTGCCGATTATTGCAGGCGGAACAGGACTTTACATTCAAAGTTTGCTGGAGGGCTATCATCTGGGGGGGTCAGCTTCTCATGAGGATATTTTAGCCTATCGAGCTGAACTAGATACCTTGGCTGATGAGGAATTATTTGGCAAAATAGCAGAGCTTGGATTGGAAATTTCCCAGATTAACCGCAGGCGGGCTATGCGAGCGCTGGAAATTGCTCATTTGGGGAATGAACTTGAAAACAAACAGCCTGACTATGAAGCCCTGCTGATTTGTCTGGACGATGATCGAGAGATTCTCTATGAGCGTGTCAATCAGCGAGTGGATCTAATGCTAAAGGCTGGACTTTTAGAAGAGGCGAAGTGGCTCTATGACAACTATCCACATGTCCAAGCCAGCAAAGGAATTGGCTACAAGGAACTTTTCCCCTACTTTGCCGGAGAGTTGGCCTTGGAGGAAGCTATCAATAAACTTAAACAAAACACTCGCCGCTTTGCTAAACGTCAGCTAACTTGGTTTAGAAATCGCATGAATGCTACTTTTTATCAGGTTTCAGATCCGAATGTCAAAGAACGGATTATGCAGGATATAGAGGAATTTTTGAATGATTGAAACAGAAAAACAGCAGGAACGAGTGATCCTTATTGGAGTGGAATTGCAGGGAATAGAAAATTTCTCCATGTCTATGGAAGAATTAGCCAGTTTAGCCAAGACTGCTGGCGCTCAAGTGGTTTCCTCTTACACTCAGAAACGAGAGAAGTATGATAGCAAGACTTTTGTTGGTGCTGGAAAATTAGAAGAAATCAAGCGTATGGTAGAAGCAGATGATATTTCCACCGTCATTGTCAATAATCGTCTGACACCTCGCCAGAATATCAATTTGGAAGAAATTCTAGGGGTCAAGGTTATTGACCGCATGCAATTAATTTTGGATATTTTTGCTATGCGGGCTAGGAGTCACGAAGGAAAACTTCAAGTTCACTTGGCTCAACTTAAATATCTCTTGCCTCGCTTGGTCGGGCAGGGGATCATGCTCAGCCGTCAGGCTGGGGGAATTGGTTCCCGCGGTCCTGGTGAAAGTCAGTTGGAACTCAATCGTCGTAGTGTTCGCAATCAGATCCACGATATCGAGCGCCAACTCAAAATTGTAGAGAAAAACCGCGCAACTGTACGGGAAAAACGTTTGGATTCTAGTGTTTTTAAAATCGGTCTGATTGGTTACACTAATGCTGGAAAGTCTACCATTATGAATGCCTTGACCAACAAGAGTCAATATGAGGCGGACGAACTTTTTGCTACTTTGGATGCGACAACTAAAAGCGTCAATCTGACAGGCAGATTCAATGTAACATTGACGGATACGGTCGGATTTATTCAAGACTTACCAACCGAGTTAATATCTAGCTTCAAATCCACTTTGGAAGAGAGTAAAAATGTGGACCTTTTAGTTCATGTGATTGACGCCAGCAACCCTAACCACGAAGAACATGAAAAAACGGTCTTGGCTATTATGAATGACTTGGATATGCTAGACATTCCTCGCTTGACCCTCTATAATAAAGCAGACAAAGCAGAGAACTTCACTCCAACCTTAACTCCCTATGTCCTGATTTCGGCGAAAAATGAAAATAGCAGAACAGTTTTGCAGAATGCTCTGTTGAATAAGATGAGAGAACTTTTTGTCCCTTTTCGTATCAGGGTTAGTCCTAGCAAGGCTTATAAGTTACATGAATTGGAAAGTCTGGCAATCATTGATAAGAGAGAGTATCTGGAAGAAAGTGAAATGATTTCTGGCTATATAGCAGAAAAAAATAAATGGAGACTAGAAGAATTTTATGACTGATTATATCAATTTAGCGCTTAAATACGGTGGCTTTACGAGTTTAGACCGTATTTACCTAGAAAAGGTTCTGGACAAGCTGTCCGATTCGCAAAAAATGACTTTTATCACGCCACCGCCAAGTGTTATCAATGCGTATTTTTCGGAACTCTATCAAAAAAAGAGTCCGAAAGCTGCAACAACTTATTTTCTAGAACTAAATAAAGAATTGGCTCTTTTTAACGACCATCCTAGCTTTGAGGAGGAAAAACCTTTTATTCGCCTGAATCTTTCAGGTAAATCTTATGGTTTTTGTTTTGAAAACGAAGATGGAATTGGATTAATGTTTCCAGAAATTCCAGAGGTGATTGAACCGGATTTACTCTTTGAAATTGCTCAGCTTTTCCCTCATTATCTCGTTTATGAAGAGGAAAATGTCATTCGGATGGTGCCAGCAATTCCTGAAGAAGTAGTCCAAAAGCAGCCGCTCTCTGCTCTGACAGATCTTTATAAGCTAGCAGATGGTCGCCTGAAACTGGAAGGGTACAATCAGGAAGAGCTGATTCAGTTGGCTCAAGACTATGCTGGTCAGCTTTATTATCGTTCTCAGAATCGCTCTGCGATGATTTATATTAAGAAAAAATAGAAAGAAAAAGATGCAACTACAATTTTTAGGTACAGGAGCTGGTCAGCCTTCTAAGGCTCGGAATGTTTCTAGTCTGGTTTTGAAACTATTGGATGAAATCAATGAAATTTGGATGTTTGATTGTGGTGAAGGAACCCAGAATCGCATTTTAGAGACGACGATTCGTCCCAGAAAGATTAGAAAGATTTTTATCACTCATTTGCATGGGGATCATATTTTTGGTCTACCGGGCTTTTTATCCACTCGATCATTTCAAGCTAATGAAGAGCAAACAGATATTGAAATATATGGACCGGTCGGTATTAAAAGTTTTGTCATGACGAGTCTTCGTGTGTCAGGGTCGCGCCTGCCTTATCGGATTCATTTTCATGAATTTGACGAAAAACACTTAGGGAAAATTTTAGAAACTGATAAATTTACAGTTTATGCAGAGAAACTAGATCATAGCATTTTTTGTGTGGGTTACCGCATTATGCAAAAAGATTTGGAAGGTACGTTGGATGCTGAGAAATTGAAAGTCGCAGGTGTTCCTTTTGGCCCTCTCTTTGGTAAGGTGAAAAATGGAGAAGATGTAGTACTGGAAGATGGGACGAAAATTATAGCAGCAGATTACATTTCAGCTCCACGACCTGGCAAGATTATCACTATTTTGGGGGATACGCGTAAAACGCATGCCAGTGTGCGACTGGCTGTGAATGCAGATGTTTTGGTGCACGAGTCCACTTATGGTAAAGGGGACGAGAAAATCGCCAAGAACCACGGACATTCTACTAATATGCAGGCAGCAGAAGTTGCTAGAGAAGCTGGTGCCAAGCGTCTCCTTCTCAATCATATTAGCGCACGCTTTCTATCAAAAGATATAGGTCAAATGCGCAGAGATGCCAGTTCCATTTTTAAAAACGTTCACTTGGTCAAGGATTTAGAAGAAGTAGAACTATGAATTTTTGGCAAGGATAATTCTTAAAATTTAAAGGAAAGAGGAAATCATGAACATATTATTTGTCAGACATGGGAAAGATTCTGATCAACACAGAGGTGGCTGGAGTCAGCTCGATTTGCTTCCTGAAGGGAAAAGAGAAGCAAAAACGTTAGCAGATTACTTAGTCCAACACAAAGAAGACTATCATTTTACGAAAATGATTACGAGTGATTTAAAAAGAGCTGAGACAACTGCAACAATTTTAGTGGAGGCGCTTCAACTGCCGTTGGAGAAAGAAAGCAGCTTACGAGAAACGAATAATGGTGATTTAGCAGGAATGTTAAATAGTGAAGCTGATCAAAAATTTCCTCGTCTTTATTTTAGAAGTCTTGCAATGGACGAGCATTATCCAAATGGAGAAAGTCCGAGAGAATTTTATCAACGGATAAAAACTTGGTTTCAACGCTTCTTGCAGGAAAATAATAATTCAGATGAGACACAAA
>NZ_KV811169.1:36538-57156 GCF_001813035.1 Streptococcus sp. HMSC071H03
ACCAGATAGAATGGACGAATAAAAGCAATCTATTCCACGTTAAACATTGCAGCATTAGTCTATTGAATACAAAAACGCTTGTTTTTGAGGTTGAAAACCAAACGGATTTTTTAGAAGAAAAATAAGGAGGACACATGCGAACAATTGTTATTACAGGGGCTAGTGGCGGTGTCGCTCAGGAAATGGTGAAGTTGTTGCCAAATGACCAGCTGATTTTAGTGGGACGCAGTCAAGAAAAATTAACAAAACTTTATTCAAATCATACGCATTGCGAATTCGTTGAGTTGGATATTACAGATTACAAAGCTTTAGAAACTTTTACTGAAGAAATTTACCAGAAGTATGCTCAGGTGGATGTTCTAGTCAACAATGCTGGTTACGGGATTTTTGAGGAATTTGACAAGATTAGAAACGAGGATATTCATGCCATGTTTGAGGTCAATACGTTTGCTCTTATGAATCTGTCTCGTCTTTTCGGAGAGCGGATGAAGCAAGCGGGTCATGGGCATATTGTCAATCTTGTTAGTACAGCTGGGCTGATTGCCAGTTCCAAATCCAGTCTTTACTCGGCTACCAAGTTTGCTGGAATTGGCTTTTCTAATGCTTTGCGCTTAGAGCTCATGCCGTACAATGTCTATGTGACCACCGTTAATCCGGGGCCAATTAAGACGGCTTTCTTTGACAAAGCTGATCCTGACGGCAGTTATGTTAAGGCAGTTGATAAGTATATTTTAGAAGCAGATGTCGTCGCTAAGCAAATTGTGGACAATTTTGGGAAAAAGAAGCGGGAGCTGACGATGCCTTTTGCCCTGAAAGCAGCCCACAAACTTTACACACTTTTTCCAAATATTGGTGACAAACTAGCTAGTAAAATGTTTAATTATAAATAGGAGAAATTTATGGATGTGACAGCTTACAAGGCATTTGTAAATCAACCATGGGGCAAGCTTTATTATGAGATTCTCTTTGCTCAGCTAGCCCATATAAAAAATAAGGAAGTACTGGATTTCGGTAGTGGTTTTGGTCTGGTGGCGAATTTTTTAGCACAAAACAATCAGGTAACAGCCATAGAACCAAATGACGAGATGGTTGCAGAGCGGAAGCAGAATTTTCATTATCATCAACTACAAGGCAGCCTAGAATTGTTGAAGGAAATTCCAAGTGCTCGTTTTGACCTTATCATTTGTCACAATGTTCTGGAGTATGTGGATGAACCAGCTCTTTACCTAGCTGAATTTAGCAGAGTGCTAAAAGAAGGCAGACAGATTTCTCTCATCAAGCACAATGAAGTGGGGCGGATTATGCAGACTGTTGTGTTTGCAAATGATACAAATTTAGCATTGGATTTATTATTAAGTAAGTCCTATCAATCACATACAATGGGGCAAGCAACCTATTATGAAATAGCAGACTTATTACAAAAAGTTGACATTGAACTGACTGTTCAGGACTATCAAGGAATCCGAATTTTCTATGGCTTGCAAGATAATGCAGTGAAGACTGCTGATGACTGGCGGGAAAAGATGTTGGAGATAGAGCTTGCAGTTTGCCAACAGTCTCCTTATCGGGACATTGCGGCTTTTCAGCATATTTGGTTGCAAAAAGGAGACAAGAATGATTCGTTACTTTGCAAATAGACAAATTGCTATTGAAGACTTGCTTCCGCTTTACCAATCTGTTAGCTGGACTAACTATACAGAACGAGCAGATATGTTAGAGCAAGCATTTCAGCATTCACTGTTTACTGTATCAGCCTATGATGGGGAACAGTTAGTTGGTCTCCTTCGAGCAGTCGGAGACGGATTTTCTAGTGTTTTCATTCAGGACTTGTTAGTTTTTCCGTCTTATCAGCGCCGAGGTATAGGTCGAGAATTGGTTCGACAAACGCTGGAGACATTTGCAGATGTTTATCAGATTCAGCTAGTAACAGAGCAGTCAGACAAAAATTTAGCCTTTTATCGCTCTTTAGGATTTCGGGAACTGTCGGATTTGAATTGCACGGGTTTGATTTATAGAGGTAAAAGCTATTAGATAAATGCTTGTGTATAAAATTGGAGGTTTGGGCTAGTGAAAGCTAGTCTTTTCGTGTTATAATAGACTTTATATTGCAACAGAAAGATAAAAGCATGATTACATCAAAATATGATTGGCAGATTGCCACAAATTTTTCAGATGAGAGCTTTATTAAAAAAGCTAAAAAACTTGGCTTGGAGGCTTCGGTAGCTAATCTGGTCTACCAGAGAGGAATCCAGACAGAAGAAGCACTGCGAGATTTTCTAGAGCCTAGTTTGGACCAGCTGCATGATCCTTATGAGCTGCATGATATGGATAAGGCAGTGACGCGCATTCGTCAAGCGATTGAAAATTATGAGCAGATCTTGATTTATGGAGATTATGATGCGGATGGCATGACTTCGGCTTCTATTGTTAAAGAAGCACTAGAACAACTTGGAGCAGAGTGTCAGGTCTATTTGCCCAATCGATTTACAGACGGTTATGGCCCTAACGCGAGTGTTTACAAGTATTTTATTGAAAATCAGGGAGTTTCACTCATCGTTACAGTGGATAATGGAGTTGCAGGACATGAAGCAATCGAACTAGCTCAGTCTATGGGAGTGGATGTCATTGTGACGGATCACCATTCTATGCCAGAGGTACTTCCTGATGCTTATGCAATTATTCACCCAGAACATCCGGAAGCTGATTATCCTTTTAAGCATTTAGCTGGTTGCGGTGTAGCTTTTAAGTTAGCGACTGCTCTTTTAGAGGAAGTACAAGTAGAGTTGCTAGATCTAGTCGCTATTGGAACTATTGCAGATATGGTCAGCCTAACAGATGAAAATCGCATTCTGGTCAAATATGGGCTAAGTGTCCTCAAAAACACTCAACGAATCGGCTTGCAGGAGCTTTTTAAGATTGCAGGTATTCAGGAAAATGAAGTGGATGAAGAAACAGTTGGTTTTCAGATAGCCCCTAGGCTCAATGCTCTAGGTCGACTTGATGATCCAAATCCTGCTATTGAACTTCTGACCGGCTTTGATGAGGAAGAAGCGCGTGATATTGCCCTAATGATTAACCAGAAAAATGAAGAACGCAAAGAAATTGTTCAGAAGATCTATGATGAAGCCAAGACCATGGTTAATCCCGATAATCCTGTTCAAGTTCTAGCTGGTGAAGGTTGGAATCCAGGTGTCTTGGGAATTGTGGCAGGGCGGCTTTTGGAAGAATTGCACCAGCCAGTTATTGTCTTGAATATTGAGAATGGATTAGCAAAAGGCAGCGCCCGCAGCATTGAAGCAGTTGATATTTTTGAAGCGTTAGACCCTCATCGAGATTTATTTGTGGCTTTTGGTGGGCATGCAGGGGCAGCTGGGATGACTCTAGAGGCCAGCAAGTTAGAAGCACTCAGTCAGGTTTTGGTAGCATATATTGAGGACAACAAGCTGGATTTGTCTACTAAGAATGATCTCTTTTTGGATGAGGAATTATCCTTGCCAGATTTGACACTAGAGACCCTCAAAAACTTTGAAAAGTTAGCTCCTTTTGGCATGGACAATAAAAAGCCTGTTTTTTATTTGAAAGATTTTAAGGTTGAAAATGCCCGCACCATGGGAGCAGGGAATACTCACCTTAAGCTGAAAATTTCTCAGGCTGACGCAGTTTTTGAGGTCGTAGCTTTTGGTCTGGGTGATCTTGCGACAGAATTTTCCCAAACTAAAAACTTAGAGCTGGCGGTTACGCTGTCGGTTAATAAATGGAATGGTCAGACCAGTCTCCAGCTTATGCTGGTGGATGCTCGGGTCAATGGGATTCAGCTCTTTAATATCCGAGGTAAAAATGCTCCTTTACCTGAAAATGTGCCCGTCCTGCGTTTTTCAGAAGAAATTCCTAATTTTGAAAAGAGCAGAGCAGTTGTAGTGTATGACTTGCCTGAACGCCTAAATCAGCTCAAAGCAATCATTCAGCAAGGACATTTTGAAGCAATTTACTTTAAAAATGAGATTGCTCAGCCCTATTATCTGACAGGTTTCGGAACGAGAGACCAGTTTGCAAAACTCTATAAAACAATTTATCAATTTCCAGAGTTTGACATTCGTTATAAGCTCAAAGAACTAGCTGCTTATCTCAAGATTGACCCAATTCTACTCATAAAGATGATTCAGATATTTGAAGAGCTGGACTTTGTGACAATTCAAGATGGAATGATGCAAGTAAACAAAAAAGCAGAAAAAAAGGCTATTGAAAACAGCCATATTTATCAAGAACTGAAGAAAACAGTCAAGGAGCAGGAGCTTATGGCTCTAGGAACGGTGCAGGAAATTTATGATTATCTGATAGAAAAAGATGAATTTTCAAACTAAATTTTAGATGAACTATTTATTTGTCTCGCACTGAAGACCGCGAGACGGACTGAAAGTCATATAATAAAAAAGTCATGAGTAAGATGAATCTCATGACTTTATTGTTTATCTAAGTATTGCTACAGCTTGTGTTACCTACTGCAAATTCACTTTATTTTTGAGGATGTAATACGTTCCAGTATAGTAGATAAGCCCCAAAAGAAGAGAGGTTATGACTCCGCTCACACTACCTAAAGAAGTTGAAAGCGACGGGAAGGCTGAAACATATAGATTAGCAGCGATAATCAGAGCAAATTGAATTCCAAAATAAGCTAGAAAAGCTATAGCGGCGCGGTGGTCTTGGGAAAGTTGACCAATAGAGATAGAAAGATAAATCAATAGGATATTTGGAATAAGGGCTACAAGATAGTATCCAAATGATTTCAATAGTTCACTAGCAATTTCCCAAAAGTGTTTACCAAGTAATCGAACAACTATTTCAATTTCAGATTGTGTATGAAAAGCAGTTCCCACAATAAGAACAATGATTCCAAAACTAAGAAACAATGCAAGTGTGCTAAGAATCGTCCATATAACAGCACCGAGTAATTTTGAGAGGATAATTTGATGTTCATTAACTGGTAAAGTGAGCGTTAGATATCCTTCTCTTTCATAAACACTATTTTTAAAGCGACGAATAATCAGAAAGAGTGTTGAAATGGCAAGTGCCACAAGGAGACCTGAGAAAATCAGCATTGTAAAACCGAAGAAAGTACTTGTCATACTCCCTGCTTCATTAGTAGAAGACTGCAAACGGTCGAAAAAGTTCCTTCCATTTGCAAAATGCCTTAGCCAAAGCCCGATACTAACGGATAAAAATAGCACGATTCCGTATAAACCTAAATACCACTTGTTCACATTTTTAAATTCGTATTTTAATAAATTCCAAAACATAGTCAATCTCCTTTGTTCTAAGCCTTAAATTCTTGGCGGAAGAGCTGGTCAATAGATTCACCAGACTCATAGCGAATATCATCTACATTCCCTTGTCGAACAATCTTGCCATTATCAATAAAGATGATTTCATCTAGGATTGGTTCAATATCTGAAATCAAATGTGTTGAAATGAGAACAGAAGCGCTAGGAGAGTAATTGTTGATAATCGTCTTTAGAATGTAGTCCCGCGCTGCTGGGTCAACCCCTCCAATAGGTTCATCCAGAACATACAGTTTGGCTTGGCGGCTCATGACTAAAATCAACTGAACTTTTTCCTTGTTTCCTTTAGACAATTTTTTGAATGTCAAATTTTCGTCAATATGAAGATCTTGCAAGAGTGCCTGTGCACGCTCTATCTCAAAGTCTGCATAGAAAGATTGAAAATACTGCAAAGCATCTTTGACTTTCATATTTTCGTTTAGGTAAGTTGTATCTGGTAAATAAGATACGATTTTCTTAGTTTCTGAAGACGGTTGAAGCCCGTCGATGAGGATTTTTCCGTCATTTGGTTGAAGTAAACCGTTGATTAGTTTTATCATGGTTGTTTTTCCAGAGCCATTTGGACCAAGTAAGCCGATAATTTTTCCGGCTTCAATTTCAAAATTGATATGCTCTAAAGCCGGTGTGCTACCGTATGATTTTGAGACATTTTCAAATGCAAGTAATACCATTTCCTAAACTCCTTTTATATAATCTGCAATGATAGTTGGTAGTTCTTCTTTGTGATAGCCGAAGCGAGTCATATTGTTTACAAAATTTTTCACTTCCTCCTCAGAAAGTTTTTGTCTTGCTTGTAAAATCAAGTCGCGATTATCTGTAACGAAACGTCCTGATGTTCGTTGAGAATAGACAAACCCTTTCTTTTCCAAGTCAGATAAAGCACGCTGGATTGTATTTGGATTGACCCCCGCTTCAGCAGCCAATTCTCTAACAGCAGGTAGCTTTTCGCCAGCATGCAGTTGATTGGAGATGATTTGTAGTTTTATCCTGTCCATGATTTGCAAATAAATGGGAAGATTATTATCAAAAGTCCAACTCATAATTTCTCCTTCCTTCTGTATTTTTGTACCAATTAAATAATACAATATTTTTTTAAAAATAGCAAGCCTTTAGAAAAAACTTCTATTATTTTTTCTTTAGCAAGCAAGCCAGAAATTTAGTATAATAGAAAAAAGAAGGATCAAAGGAGGATGCCGTGGTTGCTCAATTAGATACCAAAACTGTTTATACATTTATGGATAGTTTGATTTCTATAAAAAAATATGTAGAAACAGCTAAAAATTTAGGTTATCAAACTCTAGGGATAATGGATATTGACAATCTCTATGGGGCTTATCATTTCATGGAAACGGCGACCGAGCAAGGGATTCAGCCGCTTTTAGGCGTGGAAATGACCTTGGATTATACTGGACTTCCTCTTAATCTTCGCTTTCTAGCTCTTGACAGTCAAGGTTATCGCAATTTAATGAAACTTTCTACTTTAAAGATGATAGGAAAAAGCAAGTGGGAAGAATTTCAGCACTTATTGGAAGGGATAGCGATTATTGTGCCTGTGTTTGAGGACATTGAAGCCTTAGACTTGGGACGAGAGTTTTATATTGGCGTATTTCCTGACACTCCTAAGAAGGCATTTTCTCATGCAACCTTACCTTTGCAGACAGTTCGCTATTTTGATGCAGGCGATTTAGAAACCTTGCAAATGCTATGTGCCATTCGTGAAAATAGTAGCTTGCGGGAAGTTGGAAATTTGCCAAATCACGAGTATCTCTTATCATCTGAGCAATTCACACAATCCTTTCAAGAAAATTATCCAGAAAGTCTGGATAATTTAAAGCGGCTAGTTGCAGGCATTCATTACGAAATCAATACAGAGTTGAAATTACCACGTTTTAATCCAGAACGACCAGCAGCAGAAGAATTACAAGAACGAGCAGAAGCAGGGCTAGAGAAAAAAAGGCTAAATAGTCTGGTTTATAAAGAGCGATTGCAGAAAGAGCTGTCTGTCATCCACCAAATGGGTTTTGACGACTACTTTTTGATTGTCTGGGATTTATTGCGTTTTGGTCGTAGTCAGGGCTATTATATGGGTATGGGGCGTGGGTCTGCAGTTGGAAGTCTGGTTGCCTATGCGCTAGAGATTACAGGGATTGATCCTGTTGAGAAAAATCTTCTTTTTGAGCGTTTTTTAAATGTAGAACGTTATACTATGCCCGATATTGATATTGACATTCCTGATGTCTATCGTCCAGAATTTATTCGTTATGTCCGCGATCGTTATGGAACCATGCATGCAGCTCAAATCGTGACCTATTCGACCTTTGGAGCTAAGCAAGCGATTCGTGATGTTTTTAAACGCTACGGGGTGCCAGAATATGAATTGACTAACATTACTCGTAAAATCAGTTTTCGTGACACATTGACTTCAGCTTATGAAAAAAATATGTCTTTTCGTCAGATTATTAACAGTAAGCTGGAATATCAAAAAGCTTTTGAAATTGCGAAAAAAATTGAAGGGAACCCTCGTCAAACCTCTATCCATGCAGCGGGTGTGGTGATGAGTGACAATGATTTGACAGATCACATTCCACTTAAATACGGGGAAGATATGTATATCACGCAATACGATGCACATGGTGTTGAGAGTAACGGTCTGCTCAAGATGGATTTCCTTGGCTTGCGCAATCTGACTTTTGTTCAACGAATGAAAGAAGCAGCTTTGGAGAAATACGGTGTCGCTATTGACATTGCAAAGATTAACTTAGAAGACACAGCAACCTTACAGCTCTTTGCTGCTGGTAGAACCAAAGGGATTTTTCAATTTGAGCAAGCAGGTGCCATTAACCTTTTAAAACGGGTGCAGCCTGCTCAATTTGAAGAAGTGGTTGCAACAACCTCACTCAATCGTCCAGGAGCTAGTGATTATATAGACAATTTTGTCAGAAGAAAGCATGGACAAGAAAAGGTGGAAATGCTGGATCCAAGTTTGGAAGATATCTTGGCGCCAACTTACGGTATTATGCTTTACCAAGAGCAAGTAATGCAAGTGGCGCAACGATTTGGAGGATTTTCACTGGGGAAGGCTGACATTTTACGTCGTGCTATGGGGAAGAAAAATGTTGCCGAAATGCATAAAATGGAAGCAGATTTTGTCACAGGAGCTCTCGAACTTGGGCATTCTGAAGTTAAAGCAAAAGAAGTATTTGCAGTTATGGAAAAATTTGCAGGTTATGGCTTTAACCGTAGTCATGCTTATGCCTATTCTGCGCTTGCTTTTCAGTTGACTTATTTTAAGGCGCATTATCCTGATATTTTCTTTGATATTATGCTGAATTATTCAAGCAGTGATTACATCACAGATGCGCTAGAATTCGACTTCCAAGTTGCTTCTTTAAATATCAATAACATTCCTTATAGAGATAAGTTTCAAGATAAGCAGATTTATTTAGGACTGAAAAATATCAAAGGTTTGCCACGAGATTTTGCTTATTGGATTATTGAAAACCGCCCATTTACAAATGTGGAAGATTTTATTATGAAGTTGCCAACGCAATATCATAAGATTCAGTTGATAACCCCTTTGGTACAAGTCGGTTTGTTTGATGTATTTGAAAAGAATCGCCAAAAAATTCTACAAAATCTTCCGAACTTATTTGTCTTTGCGGATGAGCTGGGCAGTCTTTTTGCAGATACAAATTACAGCTGGACAGAAGCGGAGGATTATACAGAAGCAGAGAAATTCGAGTTAGAAAAAGAAATCATCGGTGTCGGTTTGAGCGAGCATCCTTTGGTAAAGCTTGCAAAAACTGCTACTCAATCCTTTACCCCTATTCAAGAGCTAGTTGAAAACAATCATGCAACGATTTTAGGAGAGATTTTGTCCATTCGTGTCATCCGTACCAAAACGGGGGAAAATATGGCCTTCTTGCAAGTAAGTGATGCTAAAAGAAAAATGGAGGTAACAGTCTTTCCAGACGCTTTCAAACAGTTCAGCAAAGGTTTACATGAAAAAGGCTTCTATTATCTGACTGGTCGCGTTCAAAAACGAGAGGAGCGTTTGCAGTTAATTTTAAATGATTTGCAGGAAGCTATCACCGAACGTTTTTGGATACAAGTAGAAGATCATGAAAGTGATGCAGAAATATCCGCTATTTTACGGCAATTTCGAGGAGATATTCCAGTCGTTATCCGTTATGAAAATGAAAGAAAGACAGTAGCAATTCCTCAATATCGTGTTCAAAAATCAGATAAATTACAAGAAGAATTGAAAAAAATAACCATGAAAACGATTTATCAATAAAAAATTAGGAAAAAAGAAGAATTTTGATTTTGATTGTGGTATAATCAAGGGTGAATGTAAAAAGAAAAAGGAGCACAAACGAATGAAACGTATTGCTGTTTTAACTAGTGGTGGAGACGCCCCTGGTATGAATGCTGCTATCCGTGCAGTTGTTCGTAAAGCAATTTCAGAAGGAATGGAAGTTTACGGTATCTATGACGGTTATGCCGGCATGGTTGCTGGTGAAATTTATCCGCTTGATGCCGCATCAGTTGGAGATATTATTTCACGTGGTGGTACTTTCCTTCACTCAGCTCGTTATCCAGAATTTGCCCAATTAGAAGGACAATTAAAAGGAATTGAGCAACTTAAAAAACATGGCATCGAAGGAGTCGTAGTTATCGGTGGTGACGGTTCTTACCATGGTGCTATGCGTTTGACAGAACATGGTTTCCCAGCTGTTGGACTTCCTGGTACGATTGACAATGATATTGTTGGCACAGACTTCACGATTGGCTTTGATACTGCTGTAACAACTGCAATGGACGCCATTGATAAGATTCGTGACACATCATCTAGTCACCGTCGTACTTTTGTTGTTGAAGTCATGGGACGTAATGCTGGAGACATCGCTCTCTGGGCTGGTATTGCTACAGGTGCTGATGAAATCATCGTTCCTGAAGAAGACTTCAAAATCGAAGATATCGTTGCAAGTATTAAACGTGGCTATGAAGAAGGTAAGAAACATAATATTATTGTTCTTGCAGAAGGTGTCATGTCAGCGAATGAGTTTGGCAAGAAATTGAAAGAAGCTGGTGATGTGAGCGATCTTCGTGTGACCGAACTTGGACATATCCAACGTGGTGGCTCACCAACTGCTCGTGACCGTGTTCTTGCTTCACGTATGGGGGCGCATGCTGTTAGCCTTCTTAAAAAAGGTATTGGTGGTGTTGCAGTTGGTATTCGCAACGAACAAATGGTTGAAAATCCAATCCTCGGTACAGCAGAAGAAGGTGCTTTGTTTAGTTTAACAGAAGACGGTAAGATTATTGTTAATAATCCACATAAAGCTGACCTTGATCTCGCTAAATTAAACCGTAGCATTTCAATGTAATTTTAATTTGTTATCCTGGTCATAAAGACCATTAAATAAAAAGGAGTTTTCATATATCATGAATAAACGTGTAAAAATCGTTGCAACTTTAGGTCCTGCGGTAGAAATCCGTGGTGGTAAAAGATTCGGTGAAGACGGATATTGGGGCGAAAAGCTTGACGTTGAAGCATCAGCGCAAAATATCGCTAAATTGATCGAAGCTGGAGCTAACACTTTCCGTTTCAACTTCTCACATGGTGACCACGCAGAGCAAGGTGACCGTATGGCTACTGTTCATCGTGCTGAAGAAATTGCTGGTCAAAAAGTTGGTTACCTTCTTGACACTAAAGGTCCTGAAATCCGTACAGAATTATTTGAAGGCGATGCTAAAGAATATTCTTACAAAACAGGTGAAAAAATCCGTGTTGCAACTAAACAAGGTATCAAATCAACTCGTGAAGTTATCGCATTGAATGTTGCTGGTGCACTTGATATCTATGACGATGTTGAAGTTGGAAAACAAGTTCTTGTTGATGACGGTAAACTTGGTCTTCGCGTTATTGCAAAAGATCCTGCTACACGTGAATTTGAAGTAGAAGTTGAAAACGACGGTATTATCGCTAAACAAAAAGGTGTTAATATTCCAAATACAAAAATTCCTTTCCCAGCACTTGCTGAACGCGACAATGACGATATTCGTTTTGGTCTTGAACAGGGAATCAACTTTATCGCTATTTCATTCGTACGTACTGCAAAAGACGTTAACGAAGTTCGCGCAATCTGTGAAGAAACTGGTAATGGACATGTGAAACTGTTCGCTAAAATCGAAAACCAACAAGGTATCGAAAACTTGGATGAAATCCTTGAAGTAGCGGACGGTATCATGATTGCTCGTGGTGACATGGGTATCGAAGTACCATTTGAAATGGTTCCAGTTTACCAAAAAATGATTATCACAAAAGTCAATGCTGCAGGTAAAATTGCGATCACAGCAACAAACATGCTTGAAACAATGACTGAAAAACCACGTGCGACTCGTTCAGAAGTATCAGACGTATTTAACGCTGTTATTGACGGAACAGATGCAACAATGCTTTCAGGCGAATCTGCAAATGGTAAATACCCACTTGAATCTGTAACAACAATGGCTACAATTGATAAAAACGCTCAAACTCTATTGAACGAGTATGGACGCTTGTCATCAGTTGATTACGCACGTAGTTCTAAAACAGAAGTTGTGGCATCAGCTGTTAAAGATGCTACAAACTCAATGGACATCAAATTGGTCGTAACAATGACTGAATCAGGAAATACAGCTCGTTTGATTTCTAAATATCGTCCAGATGCTGACATCTTGGCAATTACATTTGATGAATTGACACAACGTTCATTGATGTTGAACTGGGGTGTTATTCCAGTAGTAACTGAAAAACCTGCATCTACTGATGATATGTTTGAAGTTGCTGAAAAAGTTGCTCTTGAAAGTGGTCTTGTGGAATCTGGCGACAATATTGTGATTGTAGCTGGTGTTCCGGTCGGAACTGGTGGAACAAACACAATGCGTATCCGTACAGTGCGTTAATCTATTTCATTCAGAAAACTAGCCTATCAATCCAACGATTATCTGATTGATAGGCTTTTTAGTTGTAAATGGGAGCAGAGATAAGAGTTGACTTTCCTACCTTTGTTTATTTTCTGAAAACATGATATAATGAGTAGAAGAAGAGGAGAGACTATGGTTAAAAGAGATTTAATTAGGAATGTTATTTTTTTATCTATTGTTGTGATAATCATTGCTTGTTTGCGAATTTTTATTTTTACACCATACAGGATTACTGCAAAAGATGCGAATCATTTTTTGCAAGATAAAGATGTTGTTATTGCCAATAAAAATGAAGCAATCAAAAGAGATGATTTTGTCTTGTACGAGGTGAAGGGAAAAGAGCATGTCGGACGTGTCATTGGTCTAGAAAATGACTCCGTTGTTTATATGGATGATGTTCTTTACTTAAATAATAAAATCAAGTCAGAAGATTATTTAACGAAGGCTAAGGAAGAGTACTTAGCAAAAGCTACTAGTACGGGTTATTTTACTCATGATTTCACCATTCAGACATTAACTAAATCGAATGCAAATAAAATTCCAGCGCAGTCATATCTGATTCTGAATGATAATCGGCAAGATATGGAAGATAGTCGGAAGTTTGGCTTGATTACAGAGAAACAAATTAAAGGAGTCATCTCATTTAGAGTACTCCCGCTTAATCAATTTGGATTTATTAAAACAAAGTAGTTCAACTATTTTGTTTTTTTATTCTTTAGAAAAGGAAGTTTTTGCGGTAATTATTAAATTTTTATGGATATATTTGCAAAAAGATGTTGAAAATATAAAAATTTTTGATATAATGATAAATATTTATTTAGGAGGTGTACGCATGAACTATATTTTTGAAGTTTTACCAAGCTTATTAAATGGCGCATTGGTGACTTTGCAAGTATTTGTTTTAGTCTTAGTTTTATCCATACCACTTGGAATTGTGATTTCCTTTTTAATGCAAATCCACTTTAAGCTGCTTCATTGGCTTATAAATATTTATATTTGGATTATGCGCGGTACACCTCTTTTGTTACAACTAATTTTTATTTATTATGTTTTGCCAAGTATTGGTGTACGTTTGGATCGGCTTCCAGCAGCTATCATAGCATTCACGCTAAATTATGCTGCTTATTTCGCCGAAATTTTCCGTGGTGGGATTTTATCTATTCCTGCAGGACAATATGAGGCGGCTAAGGTTTTGAAGTTTACACCATTTCAAACGATACGGTTTATCATTTTACCGCAAGTTGTCAAAGTGGTGCTTCCTAGTGTCTTTAATGAAGTAATGACGTTGGTAAAAGATACATCCCTTGTTTATGCGCTTGGTGTTTCCGACTTAATCTTGGCTAGTCGGACTGCAACCAATCGTGATGCGAGTTTAGCACCGATGTTTATAGCGGGGGCTATCTACCTTATCTCGATCGGTCTTGTGACGATTGTATCGAAGCAAGTTGAAAATAGATATAGCTATTATAAGTAGGAGGCGCTTATGTTAGAATTAAAGAATATTAGCAAAAGGTTTGGCGAAAAGCAAATTATTTCCGACTTGAATTTAAAGGTGCCAGAAAAGCAAATCCTTGCCATTGTAGGACCGTCTGGCGGCGGGAAAACGACATTATTGCGGATGTTAGCTGGCTTGGAAACAATTGATTCGGGTGACATTATTTATAATGGAGAAGAGCTGCCCTTGGATGAACTTGAAAAACGTAATTTATTGGGATTTGTGTTTCAAGATTTTCAGCTATTTCCACATTTAACGGTTCTTGAGAATTTAACTTTATCACCCATTAAAACAAAAAATGTCGCAAAAGAGGATGCAGAAAAGAAAGCAATTAGCTTATTGACCCGATTGGGGTTAGCAGAACATGTAAATGCTTATCCTTATTCTTTATCAGGTGGTCAAAAACAACGTGTAGCATTAGCTCGTGCGATGATGATTGACCCAGAAATTATCGGTTATGATGAGCCAACTTCCGCATTGGATCCGGAATTGCGTCTTGAAGTTGAAAAGTTGATTCTTCAGAATCGTGAGCTAGGAATGACGCAAATTGTAGTGACCCATGATTTGCAGTTTGCGGAAAATATCGCAGATACGATTCTTAAAGTTCAGCCTAAATAGGAGGAGAATATGAAGATAAAACGTTATGTTCTTGCGATCTGTGGTTTGATTCTTTTTTTGCTCCTTACAGCTTGTAGCAATGTTAGCAACCCTAAAGTAGATAATTGGTCAAAATACCAACAAAAAAAGAGCATTACTATTGGTTTTGACAATACATTTGTTCCTATGGGATTTGAGCGAAAAAATGGTCAATATGCTGGTTTTGATATTGATTTGGCAAATGCTGTTTTTAAAGAATATGGGATAAAAGTGAATTGGCAGCCGATTGATTGGGACATGAAAGAAACTGAGCTCACAAATGGAACGATTGATCTTATCTGGAATGGGTATTCGGCAACTGATGATCGACGAAAGAAAGTACAGTTCACCATTCCTTATATGAAAAATGAACAAGTACTGGTTACTAAAAAATCATCGAACATTGCAAAAACAGCTGACATGAAGGATAAAATTCTTGGTGCTCAGACGGGTTCTTCGGGTTACGATGAGTTTGAAGCTCATCCGGATCTTTTGAAGAATCTAGTTAAAAATCATAAAGCTGCTCAATATCAAAGTTTTACAGAGGCGTTGATTGATTTGCAAAATAGCCGGATTGATGGATTGTTGATTGACCGAGTTTATGCCAATTATTATTTAAAAGAAGAGGGGATTTTGCAGGATTATTATGTTTTCCCAGCCGGATTTGATAGCGAATCATTTGCGGTTGGTGCTAGAAAAACGGATAAGCAGCTCGTTGAAAACATAAACCAAGCATTCAAAAAATTATATCAAACAGGTCAATTTCAAAAAATAGCAAACAAATGGTTTGGTGAGGATATTGCGACAGATGAAGTCAAAAAATGAAAGAACATCTGATTGTTGCATCAGCCCCCACAGAAGAAGTAAAGATAAAACCCAAAGTTTTCACTAGTAGTATCATCTTAGTGAGGGCTTTGGGTTTTATGATTTATTGATTGTGAGAAACGGGGGACAAATTAGTTTGCTTTACTGATAAATTCCTAAAAAAATAGGCTGAGAATATTTTTATCTCAGCCTTGTTTTTTATAGCAAAACTCCTTGTTAGCCTTGTGGGAGTGAAATAACAAAGCCGATTTCTATGGAATTACGACTGTTGTTCGCTCTCGTTTTTTCGTGTTTCCTGGTGGAAAATATTTTGCCATGTTTCGTGACGACGCCAAAGGCTGGTATGAATAATCCCGTCTTCTTCGTAGCAAATTAGTTTGGTTTTTTGACTGATAGAAGTTAATTGGAAATTTTTGATAGGAGATTGCTTTCCTTTTTCGATTTGAAATTCTTCTTTGTTCATTTGGCAACCGTCTTGGGAAATGTACACAAATTCAGGCGCTAGTAAGTCCTCTAATTGGCTTCCCTGCTCAACCAATTGTTCTCTCATAAATAACTTTCGATAAACATTGTCCAATATTTCATCTTCAGGGATAGGAGCAGGTTCAATGTGGATGTCAATATCAAAGACACCAAAGCGTTCTTTGAGCATATTTTCAACTTGATCGGCAATTTCGTGACTTTCATAGACAGATAAGTCAGGATTCATTTCTAAAATGAGGTCAAGGTAGATGTTGCTACCGTAAGTCCGCCCTCTTTGAGATTTAACACGGGAAATTTTGGGAATTTCTAAAATGGCTTCTTTGTATTCTTTTAAAAGATTTTCATCAAAGCCGTCTGATAAACTAAAAGAAGATTCCATGAAAATTTCGTAAGCTGTTTTAAGGATGAAAAAGGTAATAACGATAGCGACCAATTTATCTACAATCGGGAAATTTAAAGCGCTTGCGATGATTGCAATGGTTGTGCCAAGCGAAGTAATAGCATCAGATAAATTGTCTTTGGCAGCAGCATCAAGCGCTTTAGACTGTGCTTTTTTTGCTAAAGCTTTATTGTAAAAATACACTCCTGTCATGACTAAGGCGGAAATAATCCCGACGATAGCGCCTAAAGGATCAATAGTTGTTTCTTGGCGAGAAATAATTTTTTGAACGGTATCAATCAAAACATCAAATCCGACAAAAAACATGATAAGAGAGGTGACAAGACTAGCTAAGTCTTCAATTTTCCAGTGACCAAATTTGTGGTCCGTGTCAGCTGGCTTGCGTGCCATACGAAGTCCTATCAAAACGGCAATATTAGCAACAATATCCGAAACATTATTAAAACCATCGGCTGTCAAACTGGAGGATTGTAAGACAGATCCGGCAATGATTTTAGCAATGGATAAAACGATATAGGCTAGAATGGCTAAGATAGCGCCACGCTCTGCGAGTTTAAGATTCTTTGTTGGATTATTCATGCGTTTTCCTTTCAGAATGTTTATTATAACGCTTTTTTATTGATTTTTCAAACGTTTATAAGGGAAGAAATGATAGAAAGTCTCTCCTTTCTGGTTTAGCTTATGGATGATTTTTGTTATAATAGAGTCATTGACTTTGAAAGAGGAAAAAAGATGAATCCCTTATTAACTGGTATGAATGACCGTCAGGCGGAGGCAGTTCAAACAACGGAAGGCCCTTTGCTGATTATGGCAGGAGCTGGGTCTGGGAAAACCCGTGTCCTAACTCACCGTATTGCTTATTTGATTGATGAAAAGTTAGTCAATCCTTGGAATATCTTGGCGATTACTTTTACCAATAAAGCAGCTCGTGAGATGAAGGAGCGTGCTTATACTCTCAATCCAGCAACAGAAGATTGCTTGATTGCGACTTTTCACTCGATGTGCGTGCGGATTTTGCGTAGGGAAGCTGACCATATTGGCTATAACCGCAATTTTACGATTGTCGATCCTAGTGAGCAACGGACTCTGATGAAACGAATTCTTAAAACGCTCAATTTAGATCCTAAAAAGTGGAATGAACGAGCTATTTTAGGCACGATTTCCAATGCGAAAATGATTTGATTGATGAAGTGGCCTATGCAGCTTTAGCAGGAGACATGTATACAGAGATTGTGGCGAAGTGCTATGAGATGTACCAAAAAGAACTCCGTCAGTCAGAAGCGATGGACTTTGATGACTTAATCATGCTGACCTTGCGCCTTTTTGATAAAAATCCAGATGTGTTGACTTATTACCAGCAGCGCTATCAATACATCCATGTGGACGAGTATCAAGATACGAACCACGCTCAGTACCAACTAGTTAAACTGTTGGCTTCACGCTTTAAAAATATCTGTGTAGTTGGTGATGCCGACCAGTCTATTTATGGCTGGCGAGGTGCTGATATGCAAAATATCTTGGATTTTGAAAAGGATTATCCTGAAGCTAAAGTTGTTCTTTTGGAAGAAAATTATCGCTCAACTAAGACCATTCTGCAAGCTGCTAATGATGTGATCAAAAACAACCGCAACCGCCGTCCAAAGAATCTCTGGACACAAAATGCTGATGGTGAAGATATTGTTTATTATCGGGCTAATGATGAGCAAGACGAAGCTCTCTTTGTAGCTAAAACCATTGATGAACTATCTAGCACATCTGACTATGTCTATCGGGATTTTGCTGTTCTTTACCGAACCAACGCCCAATCTCGGAATATTGAGGAAGC
Source organism: Streptococcus sp. HMSC071H03 (assembly GCF_001813035.1). NCBI lineage: Bacteria > Bacillati > Bacillota > Bacilli > Lactobacillales > Streptococcaceae > Streptococcus > Streptococcus sp. HMSC071H03. Next base: position 54,511 of record NZ_KV811169.1, read on the forward strand.
TCTCCTCAAAGCTAATATTCCTTACACCATGGTGGGGGGGACTAAGTTTTATAGCCGTAAGGAAATTCGGGATGTCATCAGCTATCTCAATCTTATTGCTAACACTAGCGACAACATTAGTTTTGAGCGCGTGGTCAATGAGCCCAAGCGGGGAGTCGGACCGGGTACAGTGGAGAAAATTCGTAATTTTGCAGCTGGTCAAGAGATGTCTCTTTTGGATGCTTCTTCGCAGATTATGCTCTCACTTGTTAAGGGGAAAGCTGCTCAGGCTGTTTTTGACTTTGCCAATCTCATTTTGAATCTGCGCGAGCAATTGGACGAATTGACCGTGACAGAATTGGTAGAGCTGGTGCTTGAAAGGACTGGTTACACCGAGCAATTAGTAGCTCAAGCTACGCTGGAAAGTCAGGCTCGGATTGAAAATATCGAAGAATTTCTTTCTGTTACTAAGAATTTTGACGAAGATTCAGAAAATGATACTGAAGAGACTGGTTTAGACAGACTTAGCCGTTTTCTCAATGATTTGGCTTTGATTGCGGATACAGATGATGGTGATCAGGAAAGTTCGGAAGTGACACTTATGACACTGCATGCTGCCAAGGGGTTAGAATTTCCAGTGGTTTTCATTATCGGTATGGAAGAAAATGTCTTCCCACTTAGTCGCGCGGCTGAAGATGAAGACGAGCTAGAGGAAGAGCGTCGATTGGCTTATGTTGGAATTACTCGTGCTGAAAAAGTCTTGTTCCTAACCAATGCAAACTCGCGCCTACTATACGGAAAAACCAACTACAATCGTCCAACTCGTTTTCTCAATGAAATTAGCTCAAGCTTGCTAGATTATCAAGGCTTGGCTCGACCTGCTAATACATCCTTTAAAGCTTCCTATGTGAATGGCAAAGCTGTTCAGTTTGGTCAAGGAATGAGTCTCGCTCAAGCATTACAAGAACGCAAGCGGCAAGCTGCACCGAGCAGCATTTCCTCTAGCCAGTTGCCATTTGGTAAGAATGTAGCTGCTAATCAGCCGACTATTGATTGGGCTATCGGTGATATTGCTCACCATAAAAAATGGGGAGACGGAACGGTATTGGAAGTGTCAGGCAGCGATAGTAGCCAAGAATTGAAAATCAATTTCCCAGAGGTTGGATTAAAGAAACTGTTGGCAAGTGTTGCACCAATTGAGAAAAAGTGAAATCTAAGGGACTACTGCGATGAAATATTCCATTGAAGCCTGGATTTATAACCCGATTGCTAAGGAAATTTTGCTCTTAAAAGTTAAAACTGAACAACTTTCTTTCTGGCAACCGATTACTGGTGGCATTGAAAATGGTGAAAGTTCTGAAATAGCTTGTATTCGTGAGATTTTTGAAGAAACTGGACTGGAAATCGAGCTAACAAAACTGTTGCAAGTCGGTCATCACACAGTTGTTATTGATGAAGACTTGACCATTTTTAAAACACTTTTTCTTGTGGAAACAAAGCAAAAAGATATTCGTATTTCTGATGAGCACATTGATTTTATGTGGACAGAAGTTAAAAAGGTGCCTGATATATTATACTGGCAGAGCAATCAAGAGACTTTTCAAAAGATTTTAGAGAAATTGAGATAAGGTGTTCATGGAAAGGCACGGTCTATGACAGAGAGTAGATTATTTAGAATAGTGTATGTTCTTTTAGAAAGGGATAACGTTACAGCGAAGGAGCTGGCAGAACAATTTGAAGTATCTGTTAGAACGATTTATCGAGATGTTGACCGACTTAGCAGCGCAGGTATTCCAATTTACACGACACAAGGCAGAGACGGAGGCATTCGACTGACGGAGGATTTTGTCCTAAATAGTTCTTTGCTTAATCAATCGGAAAAAGAGCAACTGTTGGTTGCTTTACAAGGATTAGGGGTTACGGGTCTTCTGCATGAAAACGAGCTTTTGACCAAACTATCGGCTTTATTTAAATTGAACCAACCAAACTGGATAGAAGTAGATTTTACCAGCTGGTCCAATAGCAAGAAATATGAAGAGCTATTTCAGAATTTGAAAAATGCAATCATCAGAAAGCAAGTGATTTCCTTTTCGTATGTTAGCAACAAAGAAGAGTGCACCCAGCGTCAAGCAAAACCAGTCCGCCTGCTTTTTAAAGGACAATCCTGGTATCTTTATGCATTTTGCTTAGTCCGAAATGATTTTCGTTATTTTAAACTTTCTCGCATAAGCCAGCTAAAGCTTTTACCACAACATTTTGCAGATAACTTTGACAATGTTAGCTTGGGAAAAGAAGCGCGATTAGAAGAGGTCGTACGAGTCAAGCTGAAATTTAATAAAAAAGTTGCTTTTAGAGTATATGATGAACTGGATTGTCCAGTCAAAGAAGATGAGCAAGGAAATTTGTATGTAGATATAGAAATTCCAAATGATTATAGTCTGTACTGCTATATTCTCTCTTTTGGAGACAATGTGGAAGTGCTGGAGCCAACAAAGATTCGTGTGCAAATAACAGAAATGATTGAACGTATGGCACAAAAATATAAAAACTGATAGCAGTGTCTACTTTTTCGGTCTACATTGAAGCAGAGACAAAAGTGCTCAGCTTTGTTTACATAGTCATGATTATAAGATGCAGTAGTTTGGAGAAGCTCTATTGACTTTAGTC
>NZ_KV811169.1:57256-82750 GCF_001813035.1 Streptococcus sp. HMSC071H03
TAGTCAATGTAGAGTTTCCCATGCACAATTGATTGGCACTAAAGTGCCTAATCAATCACTGCTGAGTGGACTCAAATATGTTGATAAATCAAGTTTTACAGCCTTTTTGACGTCAAGCTTCATTCCAACCTCGAAATGTTTCTCAAACCTTTCGAGCTGTGCGGAGGTGGGATAGAAATCAGGTTTCTACGAAACTACTGATTTCTGTCTCACTTTTTTATTTTTGTTTGACATTAGAATTGTCAGAATTTATAATATAAGTATAAATTAAATGACAGCATTGTCAGCATATCATGAATTGTTTGACTAGGGTTCTTTATTTGTTTTTTAGGAGAAAGAAGGGATTTGTATGAAGAAAAAGTCAGTTGTATCTTGGATACTGGAATTTGTCTCTCTTCACAAATTTTATTTTATTGTTAGTCTTGTTTTTGCCTTTTTATCTGTTTTATGCGGATTTTTGCCTTATTTTTTTGTAGGAAATATCATCAATCAGCTCTTACAAGGCAATCGAGATTGGAATTTTTATGTCCTTCAGTCCATTTGGATAGGACTGGCATGGATAGCACATTGGGGATTTCACGGGATTTCTACGCTCTTGTCTCATACAGCAACCTTTAAGATTTTAGCAGAAATGCGCTATCGTCTGACAGAGAAATTGGCCAAATTGCCTCTGGGAACGGTTTTAAATCAATCTTCTGGAACTTACAAAAATATCATTGTTGAGCGAGTGGATGCCACAGAAGTAACTTTGGCACACTTAATTCCTGAGTTTACATCCGGGCTATTTGGTCCCTTTATTATCTTAATTGCCATGTTAGTGATTGATTGGCGCCTAACCATGCTTTCGCTTCTGACAATCCCGATTGTTATCTTAGCTTATGGGAATATGCTACGCAAGAGCGAAGGTGATTTTGAAAATACAGTTGAGAAAACGAAGAAACTCAACGATAAAGCAGTAGAATACATCAATGGGATTGAAGTCATCAAGGTTTTTGGAAAAGAGAAATTTTCTTACGATAAATTTGTCAAGGCTGCCAAAGAAGGAGCTGATTGCTTTATTGAATGGATGCGCAAGTGCGTAGTTGAAATGGGCATTGTTACAGCTTTCTTACCGTCCGGTTTGCTTTTCTTACTCCCTTTTGGAACTCTCTTTTACCTTCAAGGTAGCCTAACAGCTAGTAACTTTATTTTACTAATCATTCTGTCTCTTAGCCTTTTGACGCCGTTTATTTTAGTGGCTTCCTATATGGATGATTTACGGAAAATTGCGACAATCTTTGGTGAAGTGATTACTATTTTGGAAAAACCTGATTTGCCTCGTCCGACAGAATTAACGGACATTCCAAAAGGAACAGAACTTCAAATGACAGATGTTAGTTTTGGTTATTCAGATGAGGAAGAAGTGTTGCATAGTATTTGCTTAACGATTGAGCCTGATACAGTGACTGCTCTTGTCGGTCCTTCTGGCTCAGGAAAATCTACGATTGCTAAACTTCTAGCTTCTTTCTGGGATGTCAATTCTGGTAGTATTACCTTCGGTGGCGTGGACATTCGAAACCTACCTCTTGATTATTACAGTCGTCAGATTGCCTATGTCACACAGGATAATTACCTTTTTGATGAAACGATTATGGAAAATATTCGTATGGGTAATTCCGCTGCTTCGGATGAAGAAGTGATTGACATTGCTCGCAAGTGCGGCTGCTATGATTTTATTAGTAATTTAGAAAATGGTTTTGAGACCCGTGTTGGAACTGGTGGTAATCATTTATCTGGTGGAGAACGACAACGGATTGCAATTGCACGAGCTATGCTGAAAAACGCACCAGTCATTATTTTGGATGAGGCAACCGCTTATACCGATCCTGAAAATGAAGCTCTCATTCAGTCTAGTTTAGCTCGTTTGATAGAAGGTCGTACGCTTCTGGTCATTGCTCACCGTCTTTCAACGATTGCAAGTGCAGATCAGATTGTCGTAGTTAATGACGGACGTATTGAGGCAAAAGGAAAACATGCAGATTTGCAGAAGACTTGTCCGCTTTATGCTTCTATGTGGCAGGCTCATCTTGCAGTAAAGGATAGCGATCAAATGACAGAAGGAGGATTGGCAGATGCTTAGTACATTGAAAAAATTCTTTGATTTTTGTACGGAAGAAGATCGTAAGAAATTCTACACTTCTGTTTGTTTAGGGGTTCTAAAAGCTTTCATTATTGCTTTTCGGATTCCAGCTATTGGGTTGGTTGTTATGGCTATCATTAACAATGATGTTTCTATGCAGACTGTAGGGCTCTCTCTTGGAATGATGCTCTTGTCTGTTATTCTTAATATTTTGATTAGCCTGAAAGTTACGATGTTGCAGACAGAAGCGGGCTATCATACATGTACTCATAAGCGGATTGAAATTGCTGAACACATGCGCTACCTGCCAATGGGGTATTTTAATCAAAATAGTCTGGGACAAATTACCAGCGTTACAACCAATACACTTGAAAGTCTAGCAGATGTTGCTACTCGGGTTGTTATGATGACGTTGGAAGGATTCCTAACGGCAGGAACTATTACGGTTTTTGTATTTATCTACGATTGGCGAATTGGTTTAATCTTGTTGGCAGGATTGATACTGTTTCTCTTGCCAAATGGATTGATGCGTTGGCAAGCTGGGAATGTATCAGAAGCTAAACAACAAGCTGATACAGATTTGGTAGCAATTGTACTGGAATACAGTCAAGGGATTGCGGAAGTAAAGAACTATAATATTGTTCAATCATCTGCTAAAAAGCTATCGCATGCTATTGAGAATAAAAGGCATTTAGATACAAAGCTGACTTGGGTTACCTCGCCTTATATCGCTCTGCAAGGGATGATTACCAAGCTGACTGGAACGATTATGGGACTGTTCTCTATTTACTTTTACCTAAAAGGCAGTATGAACCTTTTGATTTGTATCATGATGCTCATCAGTGCTTTTATGATTTACGAAAGTCTGGATGGAGTTGGCAGTTTTTCTTCTCTTCTTCGCATTGTTGATTTATCAGTTGATATGGTCAACAAAGTTTTGTCGATTAAACCAATGGATATTAGCGGAAAAGATTTGCAGCCAAAAACCAGCAATATCAAGCTGAATCATGTCAATTTTTCCTATGAGAGTAAGAAAATTATTGATGATGTATCGTTGGATATTCCAGAAAAGACGACGACAGCTCTTGTGGGACCCTCTGGCTCTGGAAAGACAACTCTTTGCAATCTCATTGCTCGTTTCTGGGATATAGAGAGTGGCAGTATTAGCTTAGACGGTCATGATGTGAAAGAATACAGTTATGACAGCCTTATTCGTAATTTTAGTTTTGTTTTTCAAACGGTCTATTTGTTTGAAGATACCATTGAAAATAATATTAAATTTGGAAATCCAGACGCTAGTCATGAAGAAGTTGTCGCTGCTGCAAAAAAAGCTGCTTGTCATGACTTTATCCTGTCTTTGCCAGAGGGGTATCAGACCAAGATTGGTGAAGGCGGAGCCAGTCTCTCTGGTGGAGAACGGCAGCGGATTTCCATTGCTCGTGCCATTATCAAGGACGCTCCAATTATCATTTTGGACGAAGCAACAGCTAATGTCGACCCTGAAAATGAAGAAGCACTCATGCAGGCTATTCATTCTTTGACAAAGGATAAGACTATTATTATGATTGCTCATCGACTAAAAACGGTAGAACGTGCCGATCAAATTGTTGTTCTTGATAAAGGACGCATTGTTGAGCAAGGAAAACACCGAGAGCTGCTTGCCAAACAAGGCTTGTACAGTAGATTTATTCAGGAAAGACGCAGTGCTGCTAGCTGGCGAATACAGGCTTAATTTACAAGCAAAAGGATTGTTGTTCATGTGCAACGGTCTTTTTTATATTTAAGCTGTTGATTTAAAATAACCATAAGAAATGGTATAATAAGATGTTATAAAGAACGATCAATGAAGAGGTGTCCATGAACGAAATCAAATGTCCCAACTGCGGGGAAGTCTTTACAGTCAACGAAAGTCAATACAGCGAGCTCTTGGCTCAGGTACGGACGACAGAATTTGATAAGGAAATCCATGCTCGAATTGAGCAGGCGTTAGCTTTAGAAAAACAAAAAGCACAGAATGAGCAACAGCAGGTCTTAAGTCAGAAAGAATCTGAAATCCAAGAACTCAAGGCGACTATTTCCAATTTTGAATCACAAAAAGAACTGATAAAAAAGGATACAGAGCGGGTGCTGTCTGAAAAACTCATTAATAAAGACAAGGAGTTGCTGGACTTGCAGTCGCAACTGGATCGTATGAAGTTGGAACATCAAAATGAACTGCAAACGTCGCTGACAAATATTGAAAAAGAACGCGACCAAATCCAAAACCAGCTTTTGTTGCAAGAGAAAGAAAATGAATTATCCCTTGCATCTGTTAAACAAAATTATGAAGCTCAGCTAAAGGCGGCTAATGAGCAAGTAGAATTTTACAAGAATTTTAAAGCACAACAGTCTACTAAGGCGATTGGAGAAAGTTTAGAACATTACGCTGAAAGCGAGTTTAACAAGGTTCGCAGTTTTGCCTTTCCAAATGCTTACTTTGAGAAAGATAATCAGGTTTCTGCACGAGGGTCTAAAGGAGATTTCATTTTCCGTGAGGAAGATGAAAACGGAGTAGAAATCATTTCTATTATGTTTGAGATGAAAAATGAAGCGGATGGTACTGAGAAGAAGCATAGAAACGCTGATTTTTACAAAGAACTGGATAAGGATCGCAGAGAAAAGAAATGCGAGTATGCTGTTTTGGTGACAATGCTGGAAGCAGACAATGACTATTTCAACACTGGCATTGTTGATGTTAGCCATGAGTATGAAAAAATGTATGTGGTTCGTCCTCAATTTTTTATCCAGCTGATTGGACTTTTACGCAATGCAGCGCTCAATTCTCTTAAATACAAGCAGGAGTTGGCTCTTGTTCGAGAGCAGAATATTGACATTACCCACTTTGAAGATGATTTAGAAACCTTTAAAGTCGCGTTTGCGAAGAATTACAATTCAGCTTCTAAGAATTTAACAAGGCAATTGAAGAAATTGACAAAGCCATTAAGCGAATGGAAGCAGTCAAACAGGCACTTCAGACATCAGATAATCAACTGCGCCTCGCCAACAACAAGCTTGATGACGTCTCCGTCAAGAAACTGACCCGCAAAAATCCAACTATGAAAGCTAAGTTTGAGGCGTTGAAGAACGACTAGGAGGAAACGATGCAGATACGACAAGCAATCTTGAAAGATATAGAAGCCTTGCTACCCCTCTATGAAGATTTAGGCCATCCGACGACTGCTTCTAGTCTGACTAGATATTTGAATACAGCTTCATTACGGCTCTTGTGGGGCTGAAAGAAATAAAAAATTTAATCAACTACTAATAGAATTTTTAGCAGAATAAGGAATCAATGAACGGAATTATCAACTTAAAAAAAGAAGCGGGAATGACCTCGCATGATGCGGTTTTTAAACTGCGTAAAATTTTAGGAACTAAAAAAATCGGTCATGGGGGTACCTTGGATCCAGATGTGGTCGGGGTGCTTCCGATTGCTGTGGGCAAGGCGACGCGCTTGGTTGAGTTTATGCAGGAGGAAGGCAAGGTCTACGAGGGGGAGATTACCCTGGGCTGCTCAACAACGACAGAGGATGCTAGTGGGGAGCAGATTGCTTTCAGCCCTGTGACGGAAATATTGGATGAAAACTTAGTGGATCAAGTCATTGCTAGTATGGTTGGAGAGCAGACTCAAGTGCCGCCTATGTACTCGGCTGTCAAGGTCAATGGGCGAAAACTCTATGAGTATGCTCGATCTGGAGAGACAGTAGAGCGACCGAAGCGTCAGGTGACAATTTATAACTTTGAGCGGACAGGGGCTATTGTCTATGAAGGCGACTTGGCACGTTTTCCTTTTCGGGTTAAATGCAGCAAGGGGACTTATGTGCGAACGTTGGCAGTTGATTTAGGAGCGAAATTAGGATATGCTTCCCACATGTCTCAACTGATTCGAACTGCTGCGGCTGGCATGGCTTTGGAAGAAGCTTTGACTTTAGCAGAAATTGATGAGAAGGTGAATAAAGGAGACTTTTCATTTTTGCAGCCCATTGAATTTGGCATAGGAGATTTACCTAAGGTAAACCTTACGGAAGAGCAGGTTGAAGAAGTGCGATTTGGACGCTTTATTCATATAGATACTAAGGCAGAACAGGTGGCTGGCTTTTATCAAGGGAAATTACAAGCCATTTTAGAAAAGCGTGACAAAGAATATAAACCTAGAAAAGTATTTCTTTAAAATTTTGTGATAAAATAGTTAAGTGATGAAAACGATTAGAATAAAAAATGAAAAAGACATTCAGCAAATTGAACACACAGTTCTAGTGTTAGGGTATTTTGACGGCTTACATAAAGGACATCAAGCTTTGTTTGCTGAAGCGAGAAAAATGGCAGCAGAAAAGCATTTGAAGATTGCAGTGCTGACATTTCCAGAATCTCCCAAATTAGCCTTTGTACGGTACCTGCCTTCGCTAATGCTTCATTTGACCAGCCCAGAAGAGCGCTTACAACAATTAGAAAATCTTGGCGTAGATTATCTTTATTTGGTTGATTTCACTAGTCAGTTTGCTCGCAATACGGCTGAACAATTTTTTACAAAATACATCTCGCGTTTGAAAGCAAAAGCGGTCATTGCAGGTTTTGATTATCATTTTGGTTCTGATCGACGCAGTGCAGAAGATTTGGAGAAACTGTTTGAAGGACAAGTTATCGTAGTTCCTTCTGTAAATTTTAATGGAGCAAAAATTAGTTCAACTCGCATTCGAGAAACGGTACTAGCAGGAAATGTCGCCGAAAGCAATCAATTACTGGGCTATTCGCTGTCCACCCGCGGAATTGTCGTTCATGGCAATGCAAGAGGGCGGACGATTGGCTATCCAACGGCAAATCTTGCTCCGCTAGATCGGGTTATTTTACCAGCAGATGGGGTCTATGTGGTTGATGTAGAGCACGATGGGCAGATATATCGCGGAATGGCTAGCGTTGGAAAAAATGTCACTTTTGAAGGTGATGAACTTCGTTTTGAAGCTAATATTTTTGATTTTTCACAAGATATTTACGGTGATACTATTCGTATTTTTTGGTTGGATAAAATCCGAGATATGGTAAAATTCGACAATGTGGATGAACTAGTCAAACAACTGCAAGCTGATGAGGAGATCGCAAGATATTGGACACCTAAAAACGAAAACCACTAAATCATGTATTAAGCTTCTTATTTTTCCTAAAAAAATAGGAGAAAATTTGTAAAAATACCTAGTAATCTTACATAAAATTTAGTATAATGATAACAGTTACAAATAATAAGAAGAGAAATGCATGGTTACACTATTTTTATCACCGAGTTGTACAAGTTGTCGCAAGGCGCGTGCATGGCTATCCAATCATGAAGTTCCTTTTGAGGAGCACAATATCATGACTAGTCCACTGTCTGCACCAGAATTGCAACATATCCTTTCTCTGACGGAGAATGGGACAGATGACATTATTTCAACTCGTTCAAAAATTTTTCAAAAATTAAATTTAGATGTTGAAAGTTTATCAATTTCCGAATTGCTTCGTCTAATTGAGGAAAATCCAAGTCTTTTACGTCGCCCGATTATTCTGGAAGACAAGCGAATGCAAATTGGATTTAACGAAGACGAAATCCGTGCATTTTTGCCTCGTGGTTATCGTAAACAAGAATTGCGCGATGCAACTTTGAGAGCTGAGATTGAATAATATGAATAAAAATTATCGTTACCCACTAGACATGTCGTGGAGCACTGAAGAGCTTGCTTCAGTGCTTTCTTTTTTGAATGATGTTGAGCAGGTTTATGAAGCGAAAATAGCAGCAGAAAAGATATTAGCATCTTATCAACGATTCAAAAAAATTGTTCCAAGCAAAGCTGAAGAAAAGCGTATCGGACGTGAATTTGAAACAGCGAGTGGCTATTCTTTATATCGAGCCGTTCAAGCTGCAAAACAAAAGGAGAAAGGAACGTTTTCTCTTGGAAAAGAAATTTAATTTTGCCAAGCACATTGTACTGAATGCGGCTTCTTATATTAAAGAGCATTTGAATGATCAGTTGCAAATTGAGACCAAGTCCAGTCCGACTGATTTGGTAACTCAAATGGACAAAGAAGTTCAAGATAATTTAGTAACCTGGATTTTAGAAGCTTATCCTGCAGATCACATTTTAGCTGAGGAAAATGGCTTACGACATTCTATTTCAGATGGCAATGTTTGGGTCATTGATCCTATTGACGGCACGAATAACTTTGTAGCACAAAAAGCAGATTTTGCTGTTGTTCTGGCTTATTTTGAAAATGGCATTGGTCAATTTGGTGTCATTTATGATGTGATAGGAGATAAATTGTATCACGGCGGTGGTCAATTTGATGTCTATTGCAATGAGCAGAAATTGCTTCCCTACCAAGATCGCCCTTTAAACCAGTTTTTAATGGCATCAAATGCTGGTATTTTTGAGCGCAATGATTGGGGAATTGCGGATTTTGCAAAAGAAACCTTGGGCATTCGAGTGTACGGAAGTGCTGCGATCAGCTTTAGTAAGGTTTTGTCGGGTCAACTGTTGACTTATATTTCCTATATTTGGCCTTGGGATTATGCTGCAGCTTCCATTATGGGAGATAAGCTAGGTTATACGACATTGACATTTGAGGGTGAGGAGCCTGATTTTGAAAGCCATCAAGGTATTATGATGATTCCAACTATGAAATTGGACGAAATTAAAAAATACATATATCGAAAGCGAGAGGATTAGATGAATTTTCCAAAAGGATTTGAAGAAAAGTACAACAATCTTTTGGGAGAGGAGGCTCCCTCTTTTTTTCTAACTTTCGATGAGGAGCCAGTTTCCGCTTTTCGGGTCAATCCATTAAAAGAACAACAAAAAACTTTTCCAAATCCTATTCCAAATACGAACTGGAGTTATTATGGCAAAGTTTCTGGAAAATCAATAGAGCATGTCACAGGATTAGTCTATTCACAAGAACCTGCTGCACAAATGGTTGCCCAAGCTGCAGCGCCACAACAGAATATGAAAGTACTTGATTTGGCAGCAGCGCCGGGTGGAAAATCCACTCATCTATTGTCATACTTGAACAACACAGGCCTTCTTGTTTCCAATGAAATCAATCCAAAACGATCTAAAGTGTTAGTAGAAAATATTGAGCGATTTGGAGCGAGAAATGTTGTGGTGACAAATGAATCAGCTGGCAGATTAAGTCAAGTCTTTCAAGGTTATTTTGACTTGATTGTCTTAGATGCACCATGTTCTGGTGAAGGAATGTTTAGAAAGCAGCCAGAAGCAATGGAGTATTGGAGTGAATCTTATCCTGCTCAATGTGCACAGCTTCAACGTGAGATATTGGAAGATACGATAAAAATGTTGGCGACGAATGGTGAGTTGATTTACTCCACTTGTACTTGGGCACCAGAAGAAAATGAAAAAATAGTTGACTGGCTGTTAGAAAACTATCCACTTGAATTAGTCGAAATTCCTAAAATCAATGGGATGATTGCAGGTATTAACTTTCCAGAAACTGCACGTATGTATCCTCACCATTTCAAAGGTGAAGGTCAATTTGTTGCAAAATTTCGCCTTTGTAGTAAGCAGTCAGCAAAAAAATTAAAAGTAAAAAAGAGCCATCTGACATCTGAGCAGAAGATGTTGTGGCAGAAGTTTCAAAGAGAACATCTAGCTATAGATCTGACTGGAGAATTACAGACTTTTGGAGATCATTTATATCTATTGCCACTAGGTCTTCCAGATCTATCGAAACTTAAAATTGCCAGAAATGGCTTGTACCTAGGTGTTTTTAAGAAAAAACGATTTGAACCGAGTTTTGCTTTGGGACTGGCTTTAAAACCAAGTGAAGTAAAGCACATAATTGAAATTGATGAAGAGCAGTTTAAAAAGTACGTTGCTGGGGAGACAGTCAATCTCAATCAGAACCCTGAAAATGGTTGGTATCAAGTTGTTGTCCAAGGTAATGGTTTAGGGTTTGCAAAAGTGACTGGAAATATTCTGAAAAATTATTTTCCAAAAGGCCTGAGATTTCAATAAAGAATCTTTCCAAATGTCTAAAGATATGTTATAGTGAGATTAGATGTGAAAAGATTAGGGAAATCTTAGAATGAAAATGCTTTCACATCTGAAAAGGAGTTTCATGTGATTAAACACAAAAAAATACTTTGGGCAGTCACTCTCGTGATTTGCAGCATCGGTCTTTCAGCTTGTTCTTCCTGGATTAACCGCGGTGAGGCGATAACAGCAGTTGGCTCAACAGCTCTACAACCGTTGGTTGAAGCAGTCGTGGACAAATACACCGAAGAAAATCCGAAAAAAATTGTAAATGTGCAAGGTGGTGGATCAGGTACAGGATTATCGCAAGTTCAATCAGGTGCAGTAGATATTGGAAATAGTGATTTGTTTGCAGAAGAAAAAGACGGAATCAAGGCGAAAACTTTGGTGGATCACCAAGTTGCTGTAGCGGGTACTGCGATTATTGCAAATAAAGGAATTAAGGTAAATAATTTATCAACAGATCAACTACGCAAAATTTTTACTGGAGAATACACCAATTGGAAACAGGTCGGTGGTCAAGATTTGGAAATTACCATCATCAACCGTGCCGTTGGTTCTGGTAGTCGAGCAGTTTTTGATAGTGTTATTATGAATGGCAAAGAAGCTAAGCAAGCGCAAGAGCAAGATTCTAACGGAATGGTCAAAACGATTGTTTCGCAAACTCCAGGTGCCATTTCTTATTTAGCTTTTTCTTATGTGGACACGAGTGTGAAAAGATTAAACTTGAATGGTTATAAGCCAACGAAGAAGAATGTGACGACGAACAACTGGCCTATTTGGTCTTATGAGCACATGTATACTAAGGGAGAACCTAACAAATTAGCTAAAAAATTTCTAGAGTACATGATGACAGCAGAAGTCCAAAATAATATTGTTGGTAAAATGGGCTACATTCCGATTAACGATATGAAGGTTACTCGTAGTCTTGACGGAACTATCAGCTCAAAGTAAAAGAAAGAATTTAGGAATAACATGAACGAAGTAGCAAAAAAAATGCTGACAAAGTCAAAAAACTCTCGTTTAGAAACATTTGGAAAAACCATTACTTTTCTTTGCATGAGTTTAATTGTTTTTGTCGTCGCAATGATTTTATTATTTGTAGCGGAGAAAGGACTTTCGACTTTTTTTGTTAATAAAGTAAACATCTTCAGTTTTCTTTTTGGAACAAGGTGGAATCCATCCGGTAAGGAATTCGGTGCTTTACCAATGATTCTGGGCTCTTTCCTCGTAACTCTCCTATCAGCTTTATTGGCAACACCATTTGCAATTGGAGCAGCTGTTTTTATGACGGAGGTTTCCCCTAAAGGCTCAAAAATTCTGCAACCAGCTATTGAACTTCTAGTCGGAATTCCATCAGTTGTGTATGGATTTATTGGATTACAGGTAGTTGTTCCATTTGTTCGCAGTATCTTTGGTGGAACAGGTTTTGGAATCTTGTCAGGGATTTTTGTTCTCTTTGTCATGATTTTACCAACGGTGACCTTTATGACAACAGATAGCCTGCGTGCTGTACCGCGGCATTATCGAGAAGCTAGTATGGCAATGGGAGCGACTCGTTGGCAAACGATTTGGCGTGTGACGCTAAAAGCAGCTCGCTCAGGTATTTTTACAGCTATTGTCTTTGGAATGGCTCGTGCCTTTGGTGAAGCTTTGGCGATTCAAATGGTTGTCGGAAATTCAGCGGTTATCCCAACTTCTCTGACAACACCTGCTGCAACCTTGACTTCTATTTTAACAATGGGAATTGGAAATACCGTTATGGGAACTGTTAATAATAACGTTCTGTGGTCGCTTGCTCTGGTTCTGCTTTTGATGAGTTTAGCCTTCAATACTGTGATTAAATTGATTACAAAGGAAAGAGGTAAGAAGAACTATGCACGCTAAAAAAATGGATAAATTAGCAACAGGCGTCCTCTATACCATTGCAGGAATCATTGTTGCTATTCTTGCTTCCTTGATTTTGTATATCTTAGTAAGGGGCTTACCTCATGTTTCGTGGAAATTCTTGACTGGTCAATCGTCTTCATACCAAGCGGGCGGTGGAATTGGGATTCAGCTCTATAATTCATTGTTTCTGTTAGTTATCACCTTAATCATTTCCATTCCTCTATCAATGGGAGCAGGGATTTACTTATCTGAGTATGCAAAAAAAGGTCCGGTAACAGATTTTGTCAGAACCTGTATTGAAATTTTATCCTCCTTGCCCTCTGTTGTTGTGGGTCTCTTTGGATATTTGATTTTTGTTATTCAATTTCAATATGGTTTCTCAATCATTTCTGGTGCTTTGGCTTTGACTGTATTTAATCTGCCACAGATGACACGTAGTGTGGAGGACAGCTTACAGCATGTACATCATACACAGCGTGAGGCTGGGCTTGCACTTGGCATCTCTCGCTGGGAAACGATCGTCCATGTCGTCGTTCCAGAAGCGTTACCAAGTATTGTGACGGGGATTGTATTAGCTTCTGGGCGTATTTTTGGGGAAGCTGCTGCGCTTATCTATACAGCAGGTCAGTCTGCCCCAGCACTTGACTGGTCAAATTGGAATATTTTCAGTGTAACTAGCCCAATTTCTGTTTTCCGCCAGGCTGAAACTTTGGCTGTTCACATTTGGAAAGTCAATAGTGAAGGAACGATTCCTGATGCAGTAGAAGTGTCAGCTGGATCAGCAGCAGTACTTCTTATCTTTATTTTAATCTTTAACCTTGGAGCTCGTAAGCTCGGAGGTTATCTGCATAAGAAATTAACATCTGCCTAAAAGGAGAAGAAATGACAGAATATAACTGGAATGAAAAACATATCGTTACTTTTCCTGAGAAAGAGGTTGTTTTATCAACGAAGAATTTGCATGTTTACTATGGTAAAAACGAATCCATTAAAGGGGTTGATATGCAGTTCAAGAAAAATAAGATTACAGCTCTTATCGGGCCTTCAGGTTCTGGTAAGTCAACCTATCTTCGCAGCTTGAATCGGATGAATGATACGATTGACATTGCTAAGGTCACTGGTGAGATTTGGTATGAAGGTATTGACATTAATCGCCCAGATATCAATGTCTATGAAATGCGGAAGCATATCGGAATGGTCTTTCAAAGACCAAATCCTTTTGCCAAATCTGTTTACCGCAACATCACCTTTGCTCATGAACGTGCCGGTGTTAAGGATAAGAAAATCTTAGATGAAATTGTAGAAACATCTCTAAAACAAGCAGCTCTGTGGGAACAAGTAAAGGATGACCTTCATAAATCTGCTTTGATGTTATCAGGCGGTCAGCAGCAACGTCTCTGCATTGCCAGAGCCATTTCCGTGAAGCCAGAAATACTTCTAATGGATGAACCTGCTTCTGCACTCGATCCAATCGCAACAGCGCAGTTAGAAGAAACGATGTTAGAATTGAAGAAGAACTATACGATTATCATCGTGACCCACAGCATGCAGCAAGCGGCGCGTGCGAGCGATTATACTGGTTTCTTCTATCTTGGTGATTTAATCGAATATGATGAAACAGCCAATATTTTCCAAAATGCTAAGTTACAGTCTACAAATGACTATGTTTCTGGTCATTTTGGCTAAGAAAATTGCTGCTTAATTAGAATTTATTAAAGGATTATCAGAATGACAGAACCTATTTTACAAATCAAGGACTTATCGGTTTATTATAATAAAAAGAAAGCTCTCAATAGTGTATCATTAGATATACTACCGCAGGAGATTACCGCTTTGATTGGTCCTTCTGGATCAGGAAAATCAACCCTTTTAAAAGCGATCAATCGCATGGGTGATTTAAATCCCGAGGTGACAACGACAGGTACTGTGATTTATAATGGACACAATATCTACAGTCCGCGAACAGATACGGTAGAGCTTCGCAAAGAAATTGGAATGGTCTTTCAACAGCCCAATCCATTTCCAATGACGATTTATGAAAACGTTGTCTACGGTTTGCGAATCAATGGCGTTAAAGACAAAGAGATACTAGATGAAGTAGTTGAAACATCATTAAAAGGAGCATCTATTTGGGATGAAGTGAAAGATCGTTTGAATGATTCAGCAATTGGCTTGTCTGGTGGTCAGCAGCAACGTGTCTGTGTGGCTCGTGTTTTGGCGACAAGTCCGAAAATCATCCTTTTAGATGAGCCAACATCAGCGCTTGATCCCATTTCTGCAGGAAAAATTGAAGAAACACTTCATGGGCTGAAAGCTCAATATACAATGTTACTCGTGACCCGCTCAATGCAACAAGCTAGCCGTATTTCAGACAAGACAGCGTTCTTCCTGGGTGGAGATTTAATTGAATTTAATACTACAAAAGAAATGTTTCTCAGTCCAATTCATAAAGAAACAGAAGATTACATTACAGGAAAATTTGGCTAGAAAGATGGATGCTACTTTTTGTTAGTTCAGCCAATCACGAGGATTATTAATCCTATTTATATCTGACGAAAGGAAAATTTATGCTTAGAGTACAATTTGAAGAAGACTTAGCAAAACTTCATAACCAATTTTATGCAATGGGAAATGAAGTTTTGTCACAGATTAATCGCACAGTTCGTGCATTTGTGACCCACGATCGTGAATTAGCAAAAGAGGTTATCGAAGAAGACGCAGAAGTAAATGAATATGAAGTAAAGTTGGAGAAAAAATCTTTAGAAATCATTGCTTTGCAGCAGCCAGTTTCACAAGACTTACGAACCGTTATTACAGTTTTGAAGGCAAGTAGTGATGTGGAAAGGATGGGGGATCATGCCGTTTCCATTGCACAAGCGACGATCCGCATGAAAGGAGAAGTTCGCATCCAGTCTGTTGAGGAAGAAATCAGCAAGATGGGGCGTGATGTTAAAAACTTTGTGGAAGCAGCGCTTGATCTTTACCTTAATGGCGACGTGGATAAGGCCTATGAAGTAGCTGCTATGGATGAGAAAATCAATCAGTACTTTGATGATATTCGAGACCTAGCAACGCAAGAAATTAAGTCAAATCCAGATTTGATTGTTACAGGTCGTGATTACTTCCAAGTTATTTCGTACTTAGAACGTATTGGTGATTACGCCAAAAATATCTGTGAATGGGTTGTTTATTTTGAAACAGGTAAAATTGTTGAAATGTAAATACTAACTTAAAAAATTTGAGAATCGGTACTGCACCCCAATAATGGGACAGAACCCCCCTCCCCCCTTTTTATGCGACCCGTTTTCTGTAATCTACAGGAGACTGGTCGTTTCATCTCTGTTGAATACTAGTTTCATTATAAAATATGATGTAAGATTAACAATATCTGTTATACTATCTTTAGTTAAGTTTCTCCAGTTATGGAGATAGAAGGTTTCAGACTTTAGGACAGAATGAAACCATTCGATACAGGCATTATCTGCTGGTGTTCCCTTACGGGACATAGAGCGGATAATGCCTCTTTCTGTGCAAGCCTGGTAATATGCTTTTGAGGTGTAGACAGAGCCCTGATCGCTGTGCAAGAGCGCTCCTTGAGACACATTCAGTTGGTTCAAAGTATCCAACACAAAGTCCGTATCCTGACAATCTGAGATGGTATAAGCCACAATCTCACGATTATAGAGGTCCATGATAGAGGAAAGGTAGAGTTTTTACAGTTTCCAAAGTAGAGGTAGGTCATGTCTGTGACTAGCTTCTCCAGTGGCTTTTCTGCTTTAAAATCACGGTCTAGCTTATTCTCTGTTACATAGTAGGGCTTACCTAGACTCGGCCCCTTCTTAGGAAGTACACGGCAGAACCAACCATTCTCCTTCATGATACGATAAACCTTTTTAGGATTGATGACAAGGTTATCCCTCTTCTTGAGCAATCGAGTGATGGTACGGTAGCCGTAGATAACCTGATTTCCCATACAGATTCGCTCGATTTTTTCTACAACCTCGTCCCTTTTTTAGGGTTCTCACCTTCTGCTTTCCAACGGTAGAAAGTGGATCGTTTGATACCAAAACAGTCCAGAATGACGGATATTGGGCAGACGTTTTTGTATTCTTCCACCAGCTTGATAAGACTTACTTTGTCGATGGTCTTATCAAGCTCCGATACTTTTTTAGTAGTTCCACCTGTAGTCGTAACTGTTCCACTTCGGATAGCTGTTCCATTCCTTTACCGTAGGTATATTGTTTCCCCACAGGTTGGTGGAAACGGTGCAGTTCATCATTCTGATACCATCGCCACCAGGTTTTGACCTGACTAACATTTTTGATGCCCAGAGTCTCCATGATAACCTTATTGGACTTACCTGCTTTCTTCATTTCAATGCAGGCTAACTTAGTTTCTACCGAATACGCCTTTTTGACCATAACAAAATACTCCTGTTTCTAGTTTACTAGATTTCAACAGGAGGGTTTTTCTTGTGTCTCATTTTATGGGGCTAGTGCCAATCATTTCTCAGATTTTTTATTTTCCTCTTCTTTTTCCGAATAAGGATATGAGGAGGTTTTTTATGTATAGTATTTCATTTCAGGAAGATTCTTTGTTGCCAAGGGAACGTTTAGTTGCAGAAGGTGCAGAACAATTGAGCAATCAAGAATTGTTATCCATTCTTATCCGCACAGGTAATAAAAAAGAAACTGTTTTTCAAGTTTCTCAACGGATTTTATCAACTATTTCTAGTTTGAATGATTTGCGCAATATGACGCTACAAGAATTGCAATCAATCTCTGGAATTGGTCGTATCAAGGCTATTGAATTACAAGCTATGATTGAATTAGGCCAGCGAGTCAGTAAGGCAGAATTGATTACGCAAGAGCAAATTTTAGGTAGTCAAAAGCTGGCGAAAAAAATGCAACAAGAATTGGGGCATAAGAAGCAGGAACACCTTGTGGCTTTATATCTGAATACTCAAAACAAAATCATTCATCAGCAGACGATTTTTATCGGTAGTGTATCACGCAGTATTGCAGAGCCACGAGAAATCCTGCATTATGCTGTGAAACACATGGCGACATCCATTATTTTGGTGCACAATCATCCGTCAGGAGCTGTACTGCCAAGCAAAAATGACGATGAAGTGACCAAACATGTAAAAGAAGCGTGTGAATTAATGGGCTTCATCTTACTGGATCATCTCATCGTCGCAGAGAAAGATTATTATAGTTATCGCGAAGAAACAGACTTGATTTAAAGTCTATTGACAACATAGTCAAATAACATTCGATCTTTAGGGCGTGTTTCAAATAAGAATTCTGGATGCCACTGGACTCCCAGATAAGCGATTTCATCAGTTGTTGTAATGGCTTCAATGGTGTTGTCTTTCGGATCACGGGCAATGACTTCGACATTTTCTGCTAAATCTTTGATACTCTGATGATGGAAAGAGTTGATATGAGATACTTCGCCGTAAATCTTTTCCAAAACAGAGCCGGATTTAGTGACTAGTTTTTGAGTAGTATATTCAGCAGAACTGTCTTGCCAATGGTGCTCAATATCTTGATAAAGTGTTCCACCCATTGCAACATTAAACAATTGCGTACCGCGGCAAACGGTAAAAATTGGTTTTTGTTGCTGGATAGCTTCATGGATTAAGGCTAATTCAAACAAATCACGCTCCAAATGGTAATCATCACTGTCAATTGTTTTTTCTTCGCCATAGAATTGTGGTGATACATTTTGCCCACCCGTTAGGATAAGTTTGTCAATCATCTGGATGTAGCACCGTGCCATATCTGCATCTCCAATCGGCAATATGATAGGAGTTCCACCAACTTCTTTTACGCCCTCTACAAATCCCTTAGCAGCATAACTCATGATGGCAAATTCATCTTCAGGGTTTGGTCTTTCGTTTCCAGTAATGCCGATAATAGGTTTCTTCATAAATAAATGTCTGCTCTTTCTAATTGCTTAATGCTCTTTTTTCATAAAATAAAGGAGTGTTTGTAGCTCACTTGTCAAATCAACATATTGAACGACAACATCTTTTGGAACGGTTAAGTGAACAGGAGAAAAACTGAGAATACCTTTTACACCAGCTTCCACAAGAACAGTTGCAACCTCTTGCGCTTTTGCACTAGGAACTGTTAAAATAGCTGTTTTAACATCCACACCTTTTAATTTGTTATTGATTTGTGAAATACCATAAATAGGAATCCCGTCATTTGTAGTAGTCCCAACTTCAGGATGATCATCTGTATCAAATGCCATAACAATCTTCATTTTGTTCCGTTCGTGGAAACGGTAGTGGAGCAAAGCATGTCCCATGTTACCGATACCAACTAACATCACATTGGTAATGGAATTGTCATGAAGTAAGTCAGCAAAAAAATTCATGAGTTTTTTTACATCATAACCATATCCACGACGACCTAATTCGCCAAAGTAAGAAAAATCTCGACGGACAGTGGCAGAATCAATACCGATCGCATCTGCAATTTGTTTTGAATTGGCTTTTTCAATTTTTTCAGAATTAAATCGTTTAAAAATCCGATAATACAGAGAGAGCCTTTTAGCAGTTGCGCGTGGAATAGTTGTATTTTTTTCAAATTTCACAAAATCACATCCTTTCAAAGACTATTTTATAGAAAGTTTGTGAAAAAATCAACTTATTTGATAAAAATAGAAAAGGAGTAGGACAAAATCAAAGATTTTTGGCTTGTTTCCTACTCTTTATTGTTTTACTAATGATTTAAAAATGAGTTTTTAAGCTATTTGTTTATTGTTCTTGTTTAGTGAAAATACCACGTTCTACCAAGCTATCCATTAAGAAATAAAACTTTTCTTGAATGATGTGATTGTCTTCTGATTTAAAAATATTCACTAACCGAAGACCAGATTTGTCTGTAATATTGATTTTCACACCTGAAAGCTCTTTGTTGATAATGATTTTCAACAAAAAGCCGTCTCCACTATTGGGAACACTTTCTAATAAACGTGTTAATTCATAATTTCCAACTTTTGTTTCAGAAAAAGTGTTATCACGCAAAGTAAATTTTTTTACGTTTTCTCCAAGAGAGTAGCTGTATGGGCAATCTTTTAAGTGAATAGTGGTCTGAAAAGCCATCTATTTATCCTCCTAAAATTTCTTTTAATATTGTGGTAAATTGGTGAACTTCTTCTGAAGTATTTTGTTCTGAAAAGCTAATGCGGATAGATTCCTTTAATCGCTCTGAATCACTACCATACAAAGCTTCAAGAACATGACTGGGCTCAACGGCACCTGCTGTACAAGCAGAGCCAGTTGAGATAGAGATTCCAGCTAAGTCTAAACGCATAAGTAGTAAGTCATTAGCTTGTTTAGGAAAGCCGAGATTTATTACATAGGGGAGTGTATGAGAATCATTATTTATATAGTAATGGATTCCGTCAAGTTCAGAGAGAAGTTGCTGTTTCAAGCTTTCAACATGTTCCATGTTTTCTTGGTAGCAATTGAGGCTCTCTTTTAGAGCCGCAACCATACCGGCAATAGCCGCTAAATTCTCAGTTCCTGCACGTCTTTTATCCTCTTGATCTCCACCATGTAAAAATTTGTCAAATTTTACATGATTGAAGTACAAGAAGCCGATGCCTTTTGGACCATGAAATTTATGAGCTGATGCACTCATGAAGTCAATTCCTAGTTCTTCAGGATAGACAGGTAATTTGCCCATAATTTGTACTGCATCCACATGATAAGCAGTGGGATGATGTTTCAAAACTTCAGCAATTTCTTTGATTGGAAGCAGGTAGCCAGTTTCATTGTTGGCATACATAGTGGAGACAAGTATAGTATCCTCTCTAAGAGCTTCTTTTATCTGCTGAGCTGTGATTTCTCCATTTTGGGGTTGAATATAAGTCGCTTCAAAGCCAAATTTATTCACCAGATATTCAATCGTTTCAAGAACCGAATGATGCTCAATAGCAGTAGTAATAATGTGTTTTCCTTGATCTTGATGGGCTAAGGCATATCCTTTTATGGCTGTATTGTTACTTTCTGTCCCACCTGATGTAAAGATGATATGTTGGCTTTTAGTATGAAGTAGGTCAGCAAGTTCTTGTCGGGCTTTGCGAAGAATTTTACTAGCAGCTCTTCCGTGGCTATGAATGCTAGATGGATTGCCAAAGGTATTTTCCATAACCTGTGTCATAGCAGTAATAGCAGCTTTTGACATGGGAGTTGTTGCTGCATTATCGAAATAAATCAAGATTTCTCCTTATTTCTTTTTATTGTAAGCAAACAGTGGACTGACTGGTTTTCTTTTATGGATACGAACGATTGCATCTCCGATTAGCCCACTTGCAGTAATGTATTGAACATTTTTCGGAGTTTTTTCTTTCGTTACAACTGAGTCAGTAACCAGGATTTCTTTGATAGGAGAGTTATCTAACTTTTCAGCGGCTCCCTCAACAAATAAACCATGACTAGAAACTGCATAAATCTCTGTTGCACCTTCACGTTTAACGATTTTTGAAGCTTCCGCAAAGGTACGTCCGGTATTTAAAATATCATCAATAAGGATAGCTTTTTTCCCAGCAACATCTCCGATAATGTATCCTTCGTTACGGTGGGTATCGTCTTGAGCGTAGTCGATAATCGCAATTGGAGCATCTAAATGTTCTGCTAAGCTTCTAGCACGTTTAACACCAGAGTTTTTGGGACTGACCACAACTACGTCCTCGCCAGACAAGCCTTTTTCGCAGTAATGTTTGGCAAAAAGAGGAACGGTGTAAAGGTTATCAACAGGGATATCAAAGAAGCCTTGGACTTGGACAGCATGCAAATCTAGGGTTAGAACACGATCAACTCCTGCCTTAACCAGCATATTCGCTACGAGCTTGGCTGTAATTGGTTCGCGAGGAGCGGCCGTTCGGTCTTGACGAGCATAGCCAAAATATGGCATCACAACATTGACAGAATTAGCGCTGGCGCGATTGCAAGCATCCACCATGATGAGAAGTTCCATCAAATGATTATTGACAGGGAAACTCGTTGATTGAATGATAAATACATCAAAGCCACGCACGCTTTCCTCGATGTTTACTTGGATTTCTCCGTCTGAAAATTGACGTGATGAAAGTTTTCCAAGAGGCACATCAGCAGCTTTAGCGATTTTTTCGGCAATATCGTGATTGGAATTTAGTGCAAACAACTTCATCTGTGCTTTATCCGTCAGTATATCCATCATAACTTATTAAGACTCCTTTTGATTTCTACACTCCATTTTATCAAAAAATAAGCAAAATTTCAGCTTTTTATTCATAAGTTTTGAGCAAATCTTGCAACTTTAGGTTTTGCATATTTATAATGGATATGATGATCCTGTAAAAAGTGATTGAATTGTTCTTTTCCAATTTTAGCATCTGTTACTTCTAGCTCTAATTCGTAGTCTGTTTTGTCAAAATAATGATTTTCATCAAGTGCCATCAAGCCAATAGTAGTCTCTTTTTCATAGCGAATAGTTGTCAAGTTCCCTAGAATCTTTAATTTCTCGAGGTTGATAGCAGCCTGAGTCAGCAGAGTGTGTATTTCTCCTTCAGGTAGCACACATGTATTGATGAGAGTGTGAGACTCTTCTAAAGTGAGAAATTGATTGTATTCCATATTACCGACCTGCTGCGGAATTTTTAAAGTTAATTCGGCACGAGTTTCAAAAGTACGAATCCGAAGTGCCATTTTTGCATCTCGAATTGAAAAGTCGGCTGTGTCAATATAGTAGTTTATCTGCTTGGTAGCTTTTATCTTTGAAAACAGTGGTAACAGCTGTTGGTACTCATTTTTTGTCAGAAGCGTTTTGTATTCAATTTCCAAATGATCCATTTTCCAATCCTTTTCTTTTGTTTGAAAGCGATTTATGTTATAATAAGTATTGTGTTTATTTTATAAAAAATTAAGTAAAATGACAAGGTGAGTGTATGCAATTAGAGTGGGAAGAGTTTCTGGATCCTTATATTCAAGCGGTTGGTGAATTAAAGATCAAACTGCGTGGGATTCGTAAACAGTATCGAAAACAAAAAAAGCATTCTCCGATTGAGTTTGTGACAGGTCGTGTAAAACCGATAGAAAGCATCAAAGAAAAAATGGCTTTGCGCGGGATTAAAGAGGAAAATCTAGCGCAAGATATGCAGGATATAGCAGGTTTGCGGGTCATGGTTCAATTTGTGGATGATGTGGAAGAAGTTTTGGATGTTTTGCGAAAGCGGCATGATATGCGGATTGTTCAAGAGCGAGACTATATTAAAAACCGTAAGGCTAGTGGTTATCGAAGCTACCATGTCATTATTGAATATCCTGTTGATACAATTAATGGCAATAAAATCATTTTAGCAGAAATTCAAATTCGTACTCTGTCCATGAATTTTTGGGCAACGATTGAACATTCTCTGAATTATAAGTATAAAGGAGAATTTCCAGATGAGATTAAGAAACGTTTGGAAATTACAGCAAAAATCGCCTATCAATTAGACGAAGAAATGGGAAAAATTCGCGATGATATTCAAGAGGCACAAGCTTTATTTGACCCAATTAGTCGTAAATTAAATGATGGCGTAGGAAATAGTGACGATACAGATGAAGAATACAGGTAAAAGAATAGGGATTATCAGTAATCGCAGACGGCAAAGTCAAGAACTTTGTCGCCAATTAAAACAAAAATTAAAGCAAAATCATTTTATTTTGAATGATAATAATCCTGATATTGTCATTTCAATCGGTGGCGACGGGATGCTTTTGTCAGCCTTTCACAAATATGAAGATCAGCTAGACAAAGTTCGCTTTGTTGGTGTTCACACAGGACATTTGGGCTTTTATACAGATTATCGAGATTTTGAGTTGGACAAACTAATTGATAATTTAAAATTAGATACAGGCGCAAAGGTGTCTTATCCGATTTTGAATGTGAAAATTTTCCACGGAAATAATGAAGTTTGTATAAAACGTGCTTTGAACGAGGCGACAGTCAAGCGTTCTGGACGAACAATGGTCGCTGATATCATTATCAATCAAGTGCATTTTGAGCGCTTTCGTGGTGATGGCATTTCAGTATCAACTCCGACAGGAAGCACAGCTTACAATAAATCGCTAGGCGGAGCTGTTCTCCACCCGACTATTGAAGCTCTTCAGATTGCAGAAGTTGCAAGCTTAAATAATCGTGTGTTTCGAACCCTGGGCTCCTCAATTATCGTTCCTAAGAAAGATAAAATTGAAATCGTGCCGACTTGGAATGACCGACATGCGATTTCGATTGACAATCAGAATTTTATGATAAACAATATTTCTAAAATTGAATTTCAAATTGATCAACATAAGATTAACTTTCTTGCTACACCGAGTCATACGAGTTTCTGGAATCGTGTAAAAGATGCTTTTATTGGCGAGGTGGAGGAATGAGGTTTGAATTTACTGCAGATGAACATGTTAAAGTTAAGACCTTTTTAAAAAAGCACGAAATTTCCAAAAGTTTGCTCGCAAAAATTAAGTTTTCTGGTGGGGATATTCAGGTAAATGGCAAAAAGCAAAATGCCATTTATTTGTTAGATATTGGCGACAAAGTTGCCGTCGATATTCCTGCAGAAGAAGGTTTTGGCAGTTTGCAAGCTGTAGAGAAAGATTTAGAAATTGTCTACGAAGATGCACATTTTTTGATTTTGAACAAGCCAGCAGGCGTGGCCAGCATTCCTAGTGTGAATCATTCCAATACAATGGCCAATTTTGTGAAGGCTTATTATATTGCAAATCATTATGAAAATCAGCAGATTCATATTGTGACTCGTTTAGACCGTGATACGAGTGGTCTGATGTTGTTTGCAAAGCATGGTTATGCTCATGCAAGATTAGATAAACAATTGCAAAAGAAAGTCATTGAGAAGCATTATTATGCTTTGGTCAAGGGTTCGGCACCGTTAAAGCCAGAAGGAGATATTATTGCTCCCATAGCGCGTGAAGATAGTAGTATCATTACTCGCTGTGTGGCAAAAAATGGAAAATATGCTCATACGAGTTATAAAGTTTTAGCGCAGTATGATGATATTTATCTCGTGGATATTCATCTTCATACAGGACGAACACACCAGATTAGGGTTCATTTTTCTTATATTGGTTTTCCGCTCTTGGGAGATGACTTATATGGTGGAAGCATGACTGACGGAATAACGCGACAAGCGCTTCATTGTCATTCATTGCGTTTTTACAATCCATTCCATGAGGAAGTTGTGAATAAATCAAGTCCTTTTCCGGAAGACTTTCAAACAGTCATTCAAAAATTAAGCAATAATTAAGGAGTAAAACATGAAAATTTTTGAAACAATTCGTGAAACATTGCAAGACAAAGAAGTGAAGATTGTCTTACCAGAAGGTGAAGAACCACGTATTCTTCAAGCTACTAAACGTTTGGTAAAGGAAACAAGTATCACACCTGTTTTATTGGGAAATCCTGAAAAAATTCGTATTTACCTTGAAATTGAAGGTGTGACAGAAGGTTATGAAGTCATTGACCCTCAAAATTGTTCATGCTTTGAAGAAATGGTTGCAGCTTTTGTAGAACGCCGTAAAGGAAAAATCACAGAAGACGAAGCGCGTAAATTATTGAAAGAGGACGTCAATTATTTTGGTGTCATGCTTGTTTATCTTGGTAAAGTACAAGGTATGGTTTCTGGTGCGATTCATTCTACAGCAAGCACGGTTCGCCCAGCTCTTCAAATTATCAAAACACTTCCTTGGGTTTCTCGCACATCTGGTGCCTTTCTCATGGTTCGCGGTGATGAACGCTATGTTTTCAGTGATTGTGCAATCAATATTGACCCAGATGCTAAAACATTAGCAGAAATTGCTATTAACTCTGCCTTGACCGCGCAAATCTTTGACATTGACCCTAAAGTGGCGATGCTGAGCTATTCAACTAAAGGTTCTGGATTTGGTGAAAAGGTTGATAAAGTCGTCGAAGCAACGAAACTTGCGCAAGAAATGCGACCAGATTTGGCTATTGACGGAGAATTACAATTTGATGCAGCTTTTGTGCCTAAAACGGCAGAGTTAAAAGCTCCTGGAAGCAATGTAGCTGGTCAAGCGACTGTCTTTGTATTTCCTGGTATTGAAGCTGGAAATATCAGTTATAAAATGGCAGAGCGCCTCGGTGGCTTTTCAGCAGTCGGTCCTATTTTGCAAGGATTGAACCACCCAGTAAACGACCTTTCCCGTGGATGCAATGCTGATGATGTTTATAAATTAACATTGATTACTGCCAGCCAAGCAGTTGGTCATTATTAGAAAGCCAAGACAGAATCCAGAATTCAAGTTCTGGGTTCTCTTTTTATTTTGTGTTATACTAAAGCTATGTTAGATTTGAAAAAATATGGGATTGAGATGTGGGAGGATGAAAAGATTATCTCTTTTCGCCAAAA
>NZ_KV811169.1:82850-93403 GCF_001813035.1 Streptococcus sp. HMSC071H03
AAAATTATTAGCTTGGTATGATGAAAATAAGCGCGATTTACCTTGGCGGAGAAGCAGCAATCCTTATCATATCTGGATTTCAGAAATTATGCTTCAGCAAACACGGGTAGATACGGTTATTCCTTACTATGAGCGTTTTTTAGCCTGGTTTTCGACAATTAAAGATTTAGCAATGGCTTCAGAAGAACGTTTGCTTAAAGCTTGGGAGGGGCTAGGTTACTATTCGCGAGTACGCAATATGCAACAGGCTGCTCAGCAGATTATGACAGATTTTAGTGGCGAGTTTCCTCACACTTACGAGGAGATTTCTAGTCTGAAAGGAATTGGTCCTTATACAGCAGGAGCTATTGCAAGTATTGCTTTTGGCTTGCCTGAGCCAGCGGTTGATGGGAATGTTATGCGGGTCCTGAGCCGTTTATTTGAGGTGAATTTGGATATTGGTGTCCCTGCTAACCGAAAGGTTTTTCAAGCGATGATGGAAATTCTGATTGACCCCCAAAGACCGGGAGATTTCAACCAAGCTTTGATGGATTTGGGCTCAGATATTGAAGCGCCTGTCAACCCTAGACCTGAGGACAGTCCAGTAAGGGAATTTAGTGCTGCTTACTTACATGGAACAATGGATAGATACCCTATCAAAGCTCCTAAGAAAAAACCTATTCCAGTTTATTTGTATGGTTTGATTATCCAGAATAATCAAGGAGAATTTCTTTTAGAGAAAAATGAAGCAAGCAGTCTTTTATCAGGATTTTGGCACTTTCCTTTGATTGAAGTAGACGAATTTTCGGATGATGAACAGTTATCCCTTTTTGAAGTAGCAGAAAATCAAGTTGCAATTGAATTATCTCCTCAAGAAAGCTTTGAGCAGGATTATGATGTGGTAGTGAATTGGCAGGAGCAAGCTTTTCCGACAATTCAACATGTGTTCAGTCATCGCAAGTGGCAGATTCGTTTGCTTTATGGTCAGGTAGTAAATGCTACGGAAATGCCTAAACAGGAACAAGTTTTATGGTTGCATCCTGATGAATTTGACAACTATCCATTTGCTAAACCTCAGCAAAAGATGTGGCAAGCCTTTCAAAAAGGAAAATTAAAAGGAAATTAAATATTAAGAGACAGGGACGATATGATCTCTGCCTCGTTTGGTGATAGTAAAAAGTTACTGCTTAGTTAGTTTATAATATACTTTGAAGCTGGAAATTTTAATTCCAGCTTCATTTTTATAAGTTAGCGAATGACTTGATTTCCTCAGCCGTCATAGAAGAGTCACAACGGACAGCTACTTGGCTATTCTCTGTGTGTAAAAATCCTGGCACAGTTGGGATTCCATATTCGGAACGAAAAGCTTGGAGTTCTTCCAGTTCACTAGGTTCCTCACTGTTGATAAAGAAAATGTATGCTTGGGTTTCAGCGACAACACTAGCTAGCGTAGTGGCGAATTTACGACAGTAAGGGCACGTTTTACGCCCAATGAAAAAAGTTGCGTTTTCTTTATTTTCAATGGCTTGTCGGGCACGTTCTACAGTCGTGACTTCTAAATCTTTGATATCTTGCGTAAAATTATCCATAAAATAACCTCATTTCTTTTGCTCATTCTAGTATGCCACAAATAGGAAAATAATGCAGAGATTTGAAATGAAATGTAAAATATTGAAAGAGAAGTGAAACAGAACTAGAAACTGAAAATTTTAATTGTCATCCTCTTATCTCAAGACTCCGCTATAAAATGTTTCCCAGCTATTTTGTATAGTCTCCCCTGTAACGTTGAGCAAATGTTAAAAAGCGAAAAGACTTTGAGACCTACTTCGAAAGCTCTGTCCGCCATCTTAAAGCAGCGTTTGAGCAATTATCTGTCATTTGTTACAAGACAATTTCGAGTCTGAGACACTCTTGTCCCAGACTCGAAGTTTGAATATTGTAGAAGTTAGACTGAGAAATCAAAGCCTTCTTACTTTTTGCTTATTTTACAAAATCATTGATTTCTGCTTCAATTTTTGCAATTTTTGCTTGAGCGTCTTGGCTGGAATTTCCGACAACAGCAATGTAGAATTTGATTTTTGGTTCAGTTCCTGAAGGACGTACAGCAATCCATGAACCATCAGTAAGTGTGTATTTTAATACATCGCTTGGTGGAGTTGTTAATTTCGTTACATCGCCGTCAGAATCAGTAGCAGTTTGTGCTTTGAAATCTTCTGTGATTGCAACAGCAGTAGCGTTAAATTCTTTTGGTGCATTGTCACGGAACTTGCTCATAATAGCTTTGATTTGTTCCGCGCCATCAACACCAGACAGAGTAACTGAAATCGTCTTTTCAGCATAATAACCATATTCTTTGTAGATTTCTTCAATTCCGTCTGCAAGAGTTAAGCCGCGAGAACGGTAGTAAGCTGCAAGCTCAGCTACGACCAAAACAGCTTGGATAGCATCTTTGTCACGTACAAATGGTTTAATCAAGTAGCCAAAGCTTTCTTCAAAGCCCATCATGTAAGTGTGATTGTGTTTTTCTTCAAATTCTTGAATCTTTTCGGCGATAAATTTGAAACCAGTTAAGACATTGAACATGGTTGCGCCGTAGCTTTCAGCAATCTTGGTTACAAGATCGGTAGACACAATGGATTTGCAAAGTGCTGCATTGACAGGAAGTGTTCCAGCAGTCTTATGCGCTTCAAGGATATACTTAGCCATAATTGCACCGATTTGATTTCCTGAAAGATTGCGGTAGCTGCCGTCTTTTTGGAGAACTTCAACGCCCACACGGTCAGCATCTGGGTCTGTTGCGACAAGGACATCCGCACCAACTTTACGCCCTAATTCTTCAGCGAGAGCGAAAGCAGCTTGGTTTTCTGGATTTGGTGATTTGACAGTGGAGAAGTCTGGATCTGGCACGCATTGAGCTTCAACAACCTGAACAGAATCAAAACCAGCTTGAGCAAATGCTCGACGTGCTAACATTTCACCTGTACCGTGAAGCGGAGTGTAGACGATTTTCATGTCTTTGCCGTATTCTTTAATCAATTGTTGGTTGATGTTGACGTCTTTAACTTCTTTTAGGTATTCAATATCGACATTTTCACCGATGATTTCAATCAATCCAGATGCTTTTTCTACTTCAACATCAGCTACTTCAATGGCAAATGGATTTTCAATAGCACGAATATAAGCTGTTAGAGCATCAGCATCATGAGGCGGCATTTGACCACCATCTTCACCATAGACCTTGTAACCATTAAATGGAGCAGGATTGTGGCTAGCAGTAATCATAATTCCAGCAAAAGTTCCTAAATGGCGAACTGCAAATGAAAGTTCTGGTGTTGGACGGAGACTTTCAAATACATAAGATTTAATGCCATGTTTTGCTAAAACAGCAGCAGATTCAAAGGCGAATTCTGGTGAGAAGTGGCGAGAGTCGTAAGCGATAGCGACACCGCGTTTTTTGAAATCTTCGCCTTTTTCGTCAATCAAACGTGCTAAACCTTCAGTTGCCTGACGAACGACATAAATATTGATACGATTCGTACCAGCACCTATCAGACCACGCATACCAGCAGTACCAAATTCAAGATTAGTATAAAATGCATCTTCTTTTGTTTTTTCATCCATTGAATCCAATTCTTTACGAAGATAGTCTGGAAGTTCTGCAAAATCAAGCCATTTTTTGAAATTTTCTTGGTAAGTCATTACGAAATCTCCTTTTTAAAATAGGAAAGCTTATGAAAAATCAGTGAAAACAGGAAATATCATTGCTTATTTAATAAAGGAACGAGCATATCCATTTTTCTCAATTTTTCAGCTTTCTGCATATGTTTAACCGTTTTCATTATAGCATTTTTCCATAAAAAAATCACGTTTTCACGTGATTATTTTCTAACTTTTTCAAGAGCTGGGATAATAGTAACTGTCAGAACCGCAGAAATAATCATTTCAGCAATAGAATTGGTTGAAATGACAGAGGCAAGCAGCAACTGAATGTTTCCGTTATACACTTTGGAGAATAGCAGGAAAATCCCTCCTAAAACAAATATGGTATTTGTCAACGAACCGACTGTTCCAGCTAAGATAAGTCCGGTCTTATTTTTAAGATATTTATAAACAAAATAAGGAGTGACTCCGATTAAGATTCGTGGAACGAGGGCAATGAGGAGTGAATAAATATTCCCATTAGGTACAAACGGGCTAAACAAGTAACTGGTTGGCAAGAGAACAAGTGTGTTCGTAACCAGACTAATGATACCCATTAGCGCCCCTAAAATAGCACCTACTTTTGGTCCATATAAAATACTTGCAATAATAACGGGAATGTGGACAATCGTTGGTTTGATCGGAACAGGGAATAGGTTAAATATTACTGAACTCAATAGATGAATGACGAGCATAATCGCAAAAAGATAGCAATTTGAGCAATATTAGATTGTTTCTTCATAAATCATTTCCTTTACTTTTTTTATAATTGTTTCTATATCAGCAAGTGCGCCGATTCCTTTGTCACCACAAGCGAGGACGGTTTCTATAGGCTGAATGATTTGCCAGCCATATTTTTCTAATTTAGATAGATTTTCTTGAGTGATTGGATTTTCATACATTTTTGTATTCATAGCGGGAGCCAGCACTTTTTTAGCTATTGATGGCAGAGCAAGTGCGGTACTGGTTATCATATTGTCTGCAAAGCCATTGGCTAATTTAGCGATTGTATTGGCAGAAGCAGGTGCAACTAAGAAAAGATCCGTTTGCTTGGCAATTTCAATATGATTGACCTTGTTTGGCGCAGGCTCGTCCATGACGTCTGCATGTACTACATTTTTCGACAATACCTGCAAAGTCAGTGGTGTAATGAAATTTGTAGCTGCTTGAGACATCAGAACAGTTACATTTAGATCGTCTTTTGTCAATTGACTGACCAAGTCGGCAGCTTTATATGCAGCGATACTTCCTGTAACAGCTAAAGTAATATGTTTCATAGATTGTCCTTTGCGTGAATGTGTGTTACGAGTTGTTGAGCGATTTCCTCTTTGGTGCTGGCTTCTATGACAGAATTTTCTTTGACCAAGTAAGCATGATGTTGATTATTAGAAATATCATACAAGTCATTTGCCACAATTATTTCTGCTTTGTTTTTTATGAAACTAGCACGAGCAACTGACAGTAGTTCTTCCTTAGAAACATCAACTAAGAGTTTAAAACCAATTAGATGGATATCGGGATTCCATTTTTTGACTTGGCTAATAATTTTTGGAGTTTGCTTGAGAAAGAGTACTTGGTATTCATCTTTTGATGAAATCTTGCCTTGATCATTGGTCTTATTCAAAAATTCTGTTAAATCCTGTGAAGCAGTAATTTGATCAAAACCTGTCATGTAAATAGGCGTGTAGTCAGAGACGGCCATTGAATGAATCAAAACATCATGAATTTTGACCAAAGACTGCATTGTTTCTAGCAAATCCTGAACATTTTCAATGATTTGAATGGTTAAATTTGGATGAGCAGCAGGTTTGACAGCACTCTGTGTAGTGATTAAGGTGACCTGATCACCTTGTGTTAAAAAACTCTCTGCAATAAGAGTACCAAGTCTTCCTGTTGAGTGATTCGTAATAGAACGAACTTGATCAATTTTTTCGCTTGTTCCGCCAGAAGTAATCAATAGTTTCATAACTAAATTTTACACAAAAAAACTTAATTCGTAAATAGAAAAGACTTTCCCGAACGTTTTTGAGAAGTTTAGCTTTGAAAGTGTTTGTTTTCTTTATTTTTTGGTATAATAATCCTATCAAAACTGGAGGATTCCAAATGAAAACGGATATAGAAATTGCTCAGAGCGTTGACTTACAGCCGATTGCTGATGTAGTGAAGAAAGTTGGAATTGATTACGACGATTTGGAGCTTTACGGTAAATACAAGGCTAAATTGTCTTTTAATAAGATTCAGGAATTACAAAAGAATCCAGTTGGTAAGCTGATTCTGGTAACAGCAATCAATCCAACACCGGCTGGCGAAGGGAAATCGACTATTACTATTGGTTTAGCAGACGCTCTCAACAAAATAGGCAAGAAAACCATGATTGCGATTCGTGAACCATCTCTTGGACCAGTAATGGGAATCAAAGGCGGAGCCGCTGGAGGTGGTTATGCACAGGTTCTACCAATGGAAGACATCAATTTGCATTTCACAGGAGATATGCATGCGATTACCACTGCCAACAATGCCCTTTCTGCTTTAATTGATAATCATTTACATCAAGGAAATGCTCTAGGAATTGACCAACGTCGCATTATCTGGAAGCGCGTGGTAGATCTGAATGACCGTGCTTTGCGGCATGTGACAGTCGGTCTGGGCAGTCCGGTTAATGGAATTCCGCGGGAAGATGGTTTTGATATTACGGTTGCATCTGAAATCATGGCTATTCTCTGTTTAGCGACAAGTATTGAAGACTTGAAAGAACGTCTAGCTAATATCGTTATTGGTTATCGTTATGATCGGACGCCTGTTTATGTTCGAGATTTGGAAATAGAAGGTGCTCTTGCTCTCATCTTGAAAGATGCTATAAAGCCCAATCTAGTACAGACTATTTATGGAACCCCTGCCTTCGTTCACGGTGGACCGTTTGCCAATATTGCTCACGGCTGTAATTCCGTTTTGGCAACGACAACAGCTTTGCATTTGGCGGACTACACGGTGACTGAAGCTGGCTTCGGTGCGGATCTAGGGGCTGAAAAATTCCTAGACATCAAAACGCCCAATCTGCCGACTGCTCCAGATGTAGTGGTTATTGTTGCAACTCTTAGAGCATTGAAAATGAACGGTGGTGTCGCCAAAGAAGATCTGACAACTGAGAATGTTGAAGCGGTTAAAGCAGGTTTTGCCAACCTCAAACGTCATGTGGAAAATATCCGTAAATTTGGTGTTCCGGTCGTGGTGGCTATCAATGAATTTGTGACGGACACCCAAGCTGAAATTGCTGAGCTGAAAGCACTTTGTGCTCAAATTGATGTACCTGTGGAATTGGCTAGTGTCTGGGCAGATGGTGCTGACGGTGGATTGGCTCTTGCGGAAGTTGTGGTCAAAACGATTGAAACGAGACCTGCCAAATACACTCGACTCTATGATAATAATCTGACAGTTGAAGAAAAAATCGAGAAAATTGTCAAGGAAATCTATCGTGGAACAAAAATTAATTTTGAAAAGAAAGCAAAAACTCAAATTTCTCAAATTGTCAAGAACGGCTGGGATAAGCTGCCAATTTGTATGGCCAAGACCCAGTACAGTTTTTCAGATAATCCAAATCTTCTGGGAGCGCCAGAAAACTTTGAAATCACTATCCGCGAAGTAGTTCCAAAATTGGGTGCAGGTTTTATTGTCGCCCTAACTGGTGATGTTATGACGATGCCCGGTCTGCCAAAACGCCCGGCAGCCCTCAATATGGATGTTGCACCAGATGGTACAGCTATTGGACTATTTTAAAACGAAAAAGGTTCGAGAGAGCCTTTTCTTTTTGAATTTTGTAAAATATACATGGTGATATACTTCACTTTTATGAAAGTAATAAGAAGAAAGGAACGTTCGGATGAACATCAGATTAGCAAATAAAAACGCCGCCGCTGTTCTTGTAGCTATTTACGCGCCTTATGTGGAGAAAACAGCCATTACTTTTGAGTATGATGTTCCGTCGGTGGAGGAATTTTCTGGCCGGATTGAGAAGACCTTGGAAAGGTATCCTTATCTGGTGGCAGAGGAAGAGGGAGTCATTCTGGGTTATGCTTATGCTTCGACTTATTATGGTCGAGAGGCATACAACTGGGCTGTTGAGCTGTCGGTCTATGTAGCTGATGAGAATTGCGGCAGAGGGATTGGGAAGCAGCTTTATGACAAATTGGAAGAAATTCTTGAACAGCAAGGGTTTGTTCATTTTCTAGCTTGTATTGCTCTGCCGAATGACGTCAGTATTTCTTTCCATAAAAAACGTGGTTATCAGCAAGTAGCGCATTTCCCAAAAATCGGCTATAAATTTGGCTGCTGGCATGATACAGTTTGGTTGCAGAAGAGTTTAGATAAACCAGCAAGACCAATTAAATTATTCAAAGATATGAATGTTGAAAGTGAATGGTAATATGAAAGTAGAAGATATTTTACAAGGATTAAAAGAAGTAGCAAACCCTGAAGATGCTATTCACATGAAAGCATACATGAAAGACCAATTTGAGTTTTTAGGAGTTAAAACACCTGTTAGACGCCAAGTTTCTAAGATATTTTTTAAGAAAAATCACAAGTCTACGATAGATTGGGAATTTGTCAATCAGACTTGGGAGAACCCCTATCGTGAAATGCAATATGCGGTGCTGGATTATTTGCAATTGAAACAAAAAGCTTTGAAACCAAGCGATTTGCTAAAGATAAAGAAATTAGCACAAACAAAGCCATGGTGGGACACCATTGACTTTTTGTGCCGCTCAGTAGGCTTTATTTGCCTGCACTATCCTGAGACAAAGAAATTTGTGTTGGAGTGGAGCAGGGATGAAGATTTTTGGCTGCGGCGCCTTGCCATTGAACATCAATTGCTTCAAAAAGAAGAAACGGATGTCCAGCTGCTGGAGCAAATCCTGATTAATAATCTTAATCAGACCGAGTTTTTCATCAATAAGGCCATTGGTTGGGCACTTCGGGACTACTCCAAGACCAATCCCGACTGGGTGCGGGAATTTATCGAAAAATACAAAGATAGGCTGAGCAAACTCAGCATTAAAGAAGGAAGCAAGTATTTGTGAGATTGATAGATGAGGAAGTTTTTCTATCAGTAGTTAAAAACTGATGAAGAGGATCGATAAATGAAATATCGCAGGCAAGTATTGATGAACTAGCAAAAACCGAACCAATTCTCTTTGTGAGCATTACCCAAGAGGATTGGTTCGGTTTTTTTTCTTACTTAGCTCCTAGTTTGCTTTCGATTTTCATTAAGTGTTAGATATTTTTTTGCTCTAAGTGATGTATATGGTTGTATCTGGTATAATGAATGATAATAATCGTCAAAATAGTAGTGACTGTCCAGATAGCGTATTGATGAATGAAACGTGTGAGAAATCCAGTAAAAATAGCACCGCCGATGAAACTAGCGACAATCATAGAGTAATTAGCCGCTTGCCTTTTAATAATATGTCTACGATCTTTAAAACGAATATATTCATACCAAGCAGTGACCATTCTCCGATAGTTTCCTGAAGTCATCATAATCATGTAGGGATAAGACTCGATTTTTGAGCCTGTATAAGTTAACATGACCATTCCTGTAGAGGTTGCAAATAATATCACCCAGATAAAATAATGAGAGTGAAAGAACGGAAAGAGGAAAGTGATGAGAGTTAACGGTAAGATTCCCCAAGTACGCCAATGTGAACTTTGAGCCTGTTCTTTAAGTAGAATACCAAGGATAAAACCAAAAGTAAAGAAGATAAGTGAAAGAATGCGATAAGCCGTCTTTACGGTTGGACCATCCCAGTCGGCTACAATTAAAAGAATATTCCCTGTTTGGGTTGCGATTAGCGTACTAAATTGCATATGCGAGAAAACATCAAGGCAGCCACCTACAGCTCCTAGCAAGATAGCCATTGTTCGCCTATCTTGAGGCATGGGGACAGGCTGTTTCGTAGTATCCATAACTTTATCCTCCTAAAAACTATTTTACTCTTTTAAGGCACCAATTTCAAATATGGATAAGCTAGAAAATCTCTCATAAAAAATAGTTTGACTTTTAGGATTCTCTATAGTAGAATGCTAGATATGCGATGAGTCGATAGGTGGCGCAAGCCACATATTGAGCATGGGAGGTCATATACGCAGGAGCGGACCTTGATGAGTTGTGTGAACCTGCTCATCACACGTAAGTGCCCTCAATCCCTACTTTTTAGTGGGGATTTTTTTCTTATAAGTCTTTTCAATTCTTTAGAAAAGTAGTATAATACCAGCAATACACAAATTTTTTGAAAATTCAGAGAGGTATGTTATGGGATATACAGTTGCTGTGGTTGGTGCTACAGGTGCCGTTGGAGCTCAAATGATTAAAATGCTGGAAGAATCAAGTCTTCCAATTGAGAAAGTACGCTACTTGGCTTCAGCTCGTTCTGCTGGGAAAGTTTTGAAATTCAAAGACCAAGACATCACAATTGAAGAAACAACGGAAACTGCCTTTGAAGGTGTAGATATCGCTCTCTTTTCAGCAGGTGGCTCAACGTCTGCCAAGTATGCTCCTTACGCTGTTAAGGCAGGAGCTGTTGTCGTTGACAATACCTCTCATTTCCGTCAGAATCCTGATGTGCCTCTGGTGGTACCGGAAGTGAATTCTCATGCACTTGATGCTCATAACGGGATTATTGCTTGCCCTAACTGTTCCACCATCCAGATGATGGTGGCGCTGGAACCTGTTCGTCAGAAATGGGGCTTGGAGCGCATTATCGTATCGACCTATCAAGCTGTGTCCGGTGCTGGTATGGGAGCTATTCTTGAGACTCAGCGTGAACTGCGTGAGGTCTTAAATGACGGAGTCAATCCGCGTGATGTCAAGGCTGAGATTT
>NZ_KV811169.1:93503-99360 GCF_001813035.1 Streptococcus sp. HMSC071H03
TTTGCCTTCTGGCGGCGACAAGAAG
The DNA here is from genome assembly GCF_001813035.1 of Streptococcus sp. HMSC071H03. Taxonomy (NCBI): domain Bacteria; kingdom Bacillati; phylum Bacillota; class Bacilli; order Lactobacillales; family Streptococcaceae; genus Streptococcus; species Streptococcus sp. HMSC071H03. The sequence continues at coordinate 93,529 of NZ_KV811169.1, forward strand.
CACTATCCGATTGCTTTTAATGCTCTTCCCCAAATCGATGTCTTTACGGACAATGACTACACCTACGAAGAGATGAAGATGACCAATGAAACCAAGAAGATCATGGAAGATGACACGATTGCGGTTTCTGCTACTTGTGTTCGTATCCCTGTTCTTTCAGCGCACTCAGAGTCTGTCTACATCGAGACAAAAGAAGTAGCACCCATCGCAGAGGTCAAAGCAGCTATTGCGAACTTCCCAGGAGCAGTATTAGAGGATGATGTTGCTCATCAAGTCTACCCTCAAGCTGTCAATGCTGTCGGAAAACGCGAGACATTCGTGGGACGAATTCGCAAGGATTTGGACGCTGAAAAAGGCATCCATATGTGGGTGGTTTCAGACAATCTGCTTAAAGGTGCTGCTTGGAATTCTGTTCAAATCGCTGAGACTTTGCATGAACGTGGCTTGGTCCATCCAACAGCAGAGGTCATTTTCAAATTGAAGTAAAATGTGAGATAATATTCGTATAGTTGTATTTTGCAGGCTAGGAGGACGATAGTTATGTCTATAGAAGATTTAAAAAAAGCAAGAATCATAACAGCACTTGTAACACCGTTTAAAGAGGACGGTAGCATTAACTTTGAGGCTCTTCCTAAGCTGATTGAACACCTTCTAGCGCATCATACAGAAGGATTGATTATCGCAGGAACGACAGGCGAAAGCCCAACTCTGACGCATGAAGAGGAGCTGGAATTATTTGCAGTAGTTCAAAAGATTGTAAAAGGGCGAGTTCCGCTGATAGCCGGAATTGGTACAAATGATACTCGAGATTCAGTTGAATTCGCGCGTGAAGTTGACAAATTTGGTGGTTTTGCTGCCGGACTTGCAGTGACTCCTTATTATAACAAACCGACTCAAGAAGGTCTATATCAGCATTATAAAGCGATTGCGGAAGCTTCAAATCTGCCAGTCATCGTTTATAATGTTCCTAGCCGAACGGTTGCTGGTTTGACAGTAGAAACTTCCTTGCGCTTGGCGCAGTTGCCAAATATTATTGCTATCAAAGACTGTACGGGTATAGATACTCTTACTCATTTGGTTGAAAACGCGCCACAGGACTTTCTAATTTATACTGGGGAAGACGGACAAGCTTTTCATGCAAAGGCAATTGGAGCACAGGGTGTTATATCTGTTGCGGCTCATACCAATGGTGATGATTTTTATGAAATGTTTTCAGCCTTAGATGAGGGCAATCTGAAAAAAGCTGCTCAGATTCAACGTCAGCTGTCACCAAAAATAGAAGCTCTCTTTTCTGTGACAAGCCCAGCACCACTTAAAGCTGTGCTAAATTCTCAAGGATTTGAAGTCGGACCACTCCGCCTCCCGCTTGTTGCCTGTACAGAGCAAGAAAAAGCCGTTATTCTTTCATTTTTTGAAGATTGAAGGAAGCATTTTAGGTTTGTAAAATGTTGGGAACATTTACGATGAACTAGTGAATTTTTTATTACGTAGGACTTTAGCATTTAAATCTGCAAGAAGAAATGTTTGAAAAGACAAAACTAGGCTGAATGGAAAGACTGATATTACTAGATTGTCATATTTTCTGTTATGATGAGATAAGAGTGGGATATTTAGTATAATAGAAATGGATAAATTGAAAGTTGATGAGAAGTTGGAGCATATGAAGAAAAGAAAATTGAGAATCAGTTCCATTGAAATTATGGCGATTTTAGGATTATTAATTTGGCTACTCACAATATTTTTAAGAAAATATTATTCAATTAATTCAGTTGTTCCTATATTTTATGTCACACCCTAGTTTTGGAGGAGCATGGATTGGAACAGCTATGCTAAAACAACCTTTTAGTCCAACATTCAGTGTAAATGAAGTCTCAACTATTGAATTTTCTAAAAAGACACCTATGTATATATGTATAGCGGTTGTACTGATGTCTTTTATTAATGAGTTATTACCATTAGGTAATACTAGTGTAGTATTTGACGTATACGATGCGCTTGCTACTGTACTAGCGGAAATCATAGCTTTTAACATACCTGTCATTCTAAAAGAAAAGACTTTAATAGATTACCGTTGATTTTGGGAAGATTAAAAAACCAGTGTCGAACTGAACAAGGAATAAAAACACATTAGACGGTAGAATGAAACATTCTATCGTCTTTTCGTATTAGTTCTTACCATTTTCTCTTTTTCCGACAATTTAATAAATCTACGAATCAAAAGGGATAGCTTTTCACTCCAATTATAAAAAATGATCAAAAAGTCTTGTAATTTTTTTCTTATGTTACGATTGTTAATAGTTAGAAAAAATTGTAAAATTAGTGCAGTAAAAGCTTAGCCTTTGATGTTTTTAGACAATAGTTTCATTTTTTAATAGCTTTTTTGATTTACAATAAAACATGTGAAATTTCTTTCTTCTGCGCAAACCTATAAATTCCGTACAAATTTGATGGGGGATAAATTTTCCTATCGTTTATACTATAGGCAAGGAGGTAGGAAGATGAATTTATACTTTGGTGATATTCCGATTTGTTATTCTCATTCGACGGCTATGGCCTTACATGCTGCGGGCTATGATTTTCGCTCGGACTACCTAGAAGCGATCATGGTCATGGGTAATGGAGCTACCCTTGTGAAAAAAGACGACAGACATCCTTTGGTTTTCTTTGATAATGGCATGCCAGATGAGTCCATTAGTCATTGTTTACAAATTCTTGGATTTGACTATGAGGAGTTTTTCTGTGATTCTTCAGAGCCAGTCAATGTGATAGAACTAAAAGAAAAACTCAAGACATATCTAGACCATGGATCTGTTATTGTAGGTCCTTTGGATATGGGATATCTGACTTATAATCTCAATCATAGCCATCTACGAGGTGTGGATCATTTTGTTTCAGTTTATGACATGGATGAGCATTGGATTTATTTCCATGATCCGGCAGGCTATCCTTGTGTGAAAATGGATTTTCGTGATTTTTGTAAAGCGTGGAAAGCAGAAGCGATTGACTATAAAAGAGGAGCTTATTCCATGTGGGGAAATTTGCAAAGAAATAAGCTTCCAACAAGTCAGGAGATTTATCACAGTGTCTCTATTATCATGAAACAACGATATGAAAATGGTGAGGTTGGTATAATTGAGGACTATGCTAAAACTATTCGAGCAAACGGCTTAAATGCGGAACAAAAACAACTTCATCAATTTTTTTCATTTCGTTTGGCAGCAGTTAGAAGTCTTTACTTGAGTCAATTTTTGAAAGGTTATGATCCTGTCAGAGCAGACTTGAAGGAAAAAATTGCTATGCTTTTTAGCCAAGCCTATCTGGACAGCAGGCAGGAAGCCTATAGTTCTTTAGCAGATACCCTGATGGAGATTGCCCAATTGGATGGACAGTTTAGGGATTTGTGCCTTCAATGTATCAAGGGATAAAACTCTGAAAGATTATTGTACTAAAGGTAAAGAAGTTAGAGATTTTGGTATCTTTACATAGGATAGAAAAATGAATAGAAGTAAAATATGCAGATAATTCAATTTTTTAATGAAACAATTAACTACATTGAAAGTGTGCTGGATAGCGAAATAGATGAAGATAAAATTACCCATTTATCCACTTATTCTTATCCTATGTTTAGCAGACTCTTTTCTATATTAACAGATACAACATTGTCAGAGTATATTAGAAGTCGAAGGTTGACAGAAGCGGCTTTTTTACTGAGAGATACCAATATTAAAGTTATTGATATAGCGATGAAGTATGGATATGAATCATCTGATTCATTTGGGACTGCATTCAAAAAATTTCATGGATTTACACCTTCAGAGGTAAGAAATGGAAAACCATTCAAAATAGTTTCACGAGTACAGCTAGCACTAAGTGTAAGAGGAGGAAGAAGTATGAACATCACAATTCAAAAGAAAAATTCATTTACAGTTGCAGGTAGGAATGAACAAAATATCAATTCATCATTATGTCCGAGTGTTTGGAATAAACTATATGGAGAATATCGTCATGATGAATTAGCAAGATTGGGAGAAGGTCAAAGTGTCGGTGTTTGTTACAATGTAGAACAACCAAGTACTATTAATTACATAGCAGGGTATATCGTTACAGATGTAGATAAAGCAAAAAGTATGGGCTTAGATGTTTTGAAAGTTGAAGAAGCAGAATATGCCATTGTAGAGTTAACAGGAAGTGTTCCGGAATGTATTCATAATGGTTGGAAATATGCAATGGAAGTATTTTTTCCAGAACATGGTTATGTTCATTCAGGAAAACCTGACTTTGAATATTATTATGAAGGGGATATGGATAGCAAAGACTACAAAATGGAACTTTGGATTCCAATTGTAAAAGCATAATAAACATAAGATAGTTAGAGCAGATCTTTATGGTCTGCTTTTTTATTTTTCCAATAATTTAATAAATCTGCTAACTAAAAAGAATAGATTTTCGTTCTAATTATAAAAATTATTAAAAACTCTTGCAATCTTTTTTTTCTTATGTTACAATCATTAATGGTTTGAAAAAACTGCCTAAGACAGTAGGGGAGCTCGACTCATAAAGATCCTACCGAGGACAAAACGGATCATGTAAAAGAAACGTATTGTACTTTCGTGTCTAGGTTTGGGCGCGTTTTTTCTTTTGGAAAAATTCCCCAAGCAAAATAATTACGGAGGTGAAACACTAAATGAGTGAAGCAAGTATTGCTAAAAAAGCGGAACTAGTTGATGTAGTTGCTGAAAAAATGAAAGCAGCTGCAAGTATCGTTGTTGTTGATGCTCGTGGTCTTACAGTTGAACAAGACACAGTTCTTCGTCGTAATCTTCGTGGAAGCGAAGTTGAGTATAAAGTCATTAAAAACTCAATCTTACGTCGTGCAGCTGAAAAAGCTGGACTTGAAGGTCTTGCTGATGCATTTGTTGGACCATCTGCTGTTGCATTTTCAAATGAAGATGTTGTAGCACCAGCAAAAATCATCAATGATTTTACTAAAGAAGCTGATGCACTTGAAATTAAAGGTGGAGCTATTGAAGGTGCTGTTGCATCTAAAGAAGAAATCGTTGCTCTTGCAACTCTTCCAAATCGCGAAGGACTTCTATCTATGCTACTATCTGTGCTTCAAGCACCAGTTCGCAATGTTGCTCTTGCAGTCAAAGCGGTTGCAGACAACAAAGAAGAAGCAGCTTAATTTTAAGTTGCGCGTAGTCTATGCTACAAACTAATAATAAATAACGAAAACATATTTGGAGGAAATAACAATGGCATTGAACATTGAAAATATTATTGCTGAAATTAAAGAAGCTTCAATCCTTGAATTGAACGACCTTGTAAAAGCTATCGAAGAAGAATTTGGTGTAACTGCAGCTGCTCCTGTAGCTGTAGCTGCTGCTGGTGCTGGTGAAGCCGCAGCTGCAAAAGATTCATTTGACGTTGAATTGACTGCAGCAGGCGACAAGAAAGTCGGCGTTATCAAAGCTGTTCGTGAAATCACAGGTCTTGGTCTTAAAGAAGCTAAAGAACTTGTTGATGGAGCACCAACTGTTGTTAAAGAAGGTGTTGCAACTGCAGAAGCAGAAGAAATCAAAACTAAATTGGAAGAAGCTGGAGCTTCAGTTACTCTTAAATAATAGAGTACCGCAATTTGATTGCGAAAGCCTAGTAAATCAAGGTTTAATGATTGCTTAGAGCGATTAAAAATCGGTGGAATGATTTCATTCCCCACTAAAACCCCACCAAGGTTTAATCTTGGTGGGGTTTATTTTTTTACTCAAAATCATGATATAATAAGATTATCGAAATTTCTAAGCTAGCTTAGTCTTTTGCTTACACAAAAGA
>NZ_KV811169.1:99460-142821 GCF_001813035.1 Streptococcus sp. HMSC071H03
GCTAGCTTAGTCTTTTGCTTACACAAAAGACTAATAACTATCAGCTAAAGAATATAATTATTAGTGGAGTTGTGTATGGCAATTAAAGGACTTAGTTTAAAGGAAAGCATGAATAAGTTTGTCCAAGCAATCATGCCGTTGGATGATGAAAAGTTACGTTTTGAAAAATACTTAACTGAGTATTTGAATCATCTTAAAAATAATAAAACCGAAAGCGAAGAGTATCAGAAAAACTTGCTTAAACATTTTTTGGAGCAAGTTTTACCTTATAATTTTATAAATACTTCTAGTCGTATTGATTTGGCTATTTACAATGGGAAGACATCAGATTCAACATTGGGTGTTATTTTTGAGTGTAAAAGTTTAACTAATAAATCAGAAATGATGACTAAGGAAAGATTAAATACTAAGGCTTTTCAAGAGATTGTAGCTTACTATTTGTCTGAACGTTTATTTTCAAAAAATCTTGAAATAAAAAAATGTATTATAACTAATGGCTTATCTTGGTTTGTGATAGAAGCTAAAGAGTTTGAAAAATATTTTTTTAAGAATAAGTGTTTGATTGAGCTTGTGACAAAATTTAGTAAAAATCAGCTTTCAAGTAATAGAACAGATTTTCTGTACTCTGAAGTAATTGCGCCTGAAATTGATAAAGCGATTGAAAAAGGTATTGTTGTTGCCCACTTTGATTTGAGTCAAGCTTTAGTTAAATCAAGTAAGTCTATTGAAATAAAGAAAAGTAACTTAACACAACTTTACCGATTTTTCACAGCAGAAAACTTATTAAATAAAGAAATCTTTACAGATTCCAATAAGCTTAATAAGAATTTTTATGATGAACTGTTGTATTTGATGGGGTTAGAAGAAACTAAACAGGGAACAAGTAAAATAATTTCTCGTCTTAAACCTGCCAAGCGACAACGTTATTCGTTTGTTGAAAATATTATTGATAAGCTTGAGATGAAAGATGTCCCTAGGGAGAAGCAAGAAGAAATTGCCATTCAGCTAACAGTAGTTTGGATGAATCGTATTTTATTCTTGAAACTCCTTGAATCCCAGTTGATTCAATTTAATCAAAGTGAGGATTTCAGATTTTTAACATTTGAAAAATTAGATAGTTTTGAAGAAATTTACAGTCTTTTCTTTGCGGTGCTTGCTAAAAAAGAAGAGGATAGGAATCAGCGTGTACAAGAAAAATTTGGCTATGTTCCTTATCTCAACTCATCACTATTTGAAGAGACTGAACTAGAAACCTCAAGAGATGGTATAGGGATTGACCGCTTGCCTGAAGGTAACATTGATATTTTTTCAAAAACGGCACTTAAAGGGGCTGATAAAAAACGTAAATCAGGTAAAATAAACTTCATTGCTTATCTTTTTGACTTTTTAGATTCTTATGATTTTTCTACTACTATTTCACATCATAAAAAATCTAAAAATGACCTTATTAATGCTTCTGTGCTAGGATTAATTTTTGAAAAAATCAATGGTTATAAAGATGGTTCGTTCTTTACTCCAGGTCACATTACAATGTATATGTCTAGGAAAGCAATTCGAACAGCAGTTGTAGATAAGGTAAATGAATTTCTGAATTGGCAATGTGAGACAATCGAAGAGGTTAAATTTCTTATTCAAAATATCAAAATTGCAAAAAAAGTAAATTCGGCTATTAATGACCTTAAAATTTGTGACCCTGCGGTTGGTTCAGGGCACTTCCTTGTTTCTATTTTAAATGAAATAATTGCTCTAAAGAGTGAACTAAATGTACTATTTGATGATGAAGGAAACCATATCGGCAACCTTATCCAATGTTATGTTATTAATGATGAGCTTGTAATTCAGGATATGGCAGGGAATAACTTCCTTTATCAAGTAAATAATCGCCAGTCTGAGAAAATTCAGAAAGCAATATTTAATCAGAAACGTTATATTCTTGAAAATTGCCTTTTCGCAGTAGATATAAATCCAAGCTCAGTAAATATTTGTCGTTTGCGTCTCTGGATAGAGTTATTAAAATCATCCTATTACTACCAAAATAAAATGGGGCCTAAGACCTTAACAACCTTGCCAAATATTGATATCAATATCAAAGTTGGTGATAGTCTTCTACATAAGTTTGATTTGGACTATGAGTTCGATATGAGACGGACAGATTTTAAAGAGTATTTGTCTTTAGTAAGGGAATATAAAGAAACAAATAATAAGCGAACTAAAGCTAAAATCTGGGATAAAATTTCTAATTTAAAGCGGTCATTTGATGATACAGCTTCAAGTCCTGAACTGAAACGGTTAAAGAAGTTGGAAGTAGAGTTAGGGAAAGCAGGTATTATTGACTTATTTGGAGATGAGACTGCTGAAACTAGAAGATACGAACAAGTTAAAAAACAAGTATCTGAAGCTAAAAAAGTTTTAGAAGCTCGTTTAAAGAATCCGTTATATGCTGGTGGTATGGAATGGCGAATGGAGTTTCCCGAAATTTTGGGAGAAGACGGTCGCTTTGTCGGCTTCGACCTTGTTATTGGTAATCCTCCTTATATTTTTGCTCAAAATAATACCTTTTCAGTTGAAATGAAAAGCTACTATTCAAGGAGTTACCCTTTGAATAACTATCAAGCAAATACATTTGGTTTATTTTTAGAATTGGCTTTTTCTCTAATTCGAGATGGTGGCGGAATTTCATATATTATTCCCAACTCTTTTTTAACAATTAATCAATATAAGACACTACGCCATCATATTCTTAAAAGCTATGATGAAGTAACTTTTATAAATTCTAAAGATAAAATTTTTGATGAAGCTTCAATCGATGTTTGTATAGTAGAGATGTTTACAAAACGCCCCTCAAAAGTTACTTTAGGTGTGATTTCAGGCGGTGAGATAAAAATAGTAGCTGACACCAAGGCTGAAAGTTTACTTAATCAGGATGTAATTACAATTTCGTCTATTAGTGGGAGAGTTTCATCATTGCTATTGAAAATTGAGAAGAATTCTAAAGTAATAGAAAAAAATTACGGTACAGTCAAAGATGGATTGAAAGCGTATGAACGAGGTAAAGGAAGTCCTAAACAACCTGAGGATAAGGATGAATTTAAAGAGTTCAAAGCCAGTAAACCGTTCTTTTCTAATCAAAAAAAAGATGATTCCTATCGGATGTTTCTATCGGGTAGTGATTTACAAAGATACCATTTAAAATGGTCAGGAAAGTTTTTATCTTATGGGAATCACCTAGCTGCACCTAGAGACAGTAAACTTTTTGAAGGAGAGAGACTTTTAATTGCTAGAATTCCAGTGAAATCTATCTATACTTTTAGAGCAACTTATACAAAAGAAAATTTTGTACATGAACAGAGTATTGAAAGTATTACCAATCTGAAAGTTTCCCCTTTATATTTAATTGGTGTATTGAATTCAAAAATACTTTCTTTTTATGCTATTGAAAAGTTTGACTTTTTACAAAGAAATACATTTCCACAGATGAGGCTGACACAAATCAAGCAGTTCCCTATTCCTAATTCAAATGATGACCAACAGAATGAAATTGCTGACTTAGTTGTGCAAATAATGGAAGAAATGACAAAAGAAAAAGTTAATCAAGACTTGGTTGATTCTTTAAATACTGAGATTGATGAACTCGTCATGGATTTGTTCGGATTGACTGAAGAAGAAAAGCAAATTATACGAGATTTTGAAGTCTAGAAAGTAGGGATATAAATGGCAAAAAGTTTACAAAGTCAAATTAAAGGTATTGAGAGAGATATGGTCAGAGAAATGAACAAAATGGTAAAGAGGGCAAACAAGAAAATCAATCCTGTAATACTTCCAACACAACTGGATTCCACTAGTTCAGCACTAAATTTTAACGAATATCATCAAGATAATAGCACACATGTTTCAGTCGGTGGGGATATGATGAACTCACAGATTGGTGGTCGAAATAATTCGATAACGGTTATCTATACTGATACCGATATTGAGAAAATATTAGAGAATATCAAAGAGTATTCACGAACATTGAAGGATGAAGAACAGACAGAGCTAGTGACAATGTTACATGAGATACAAATGAGCGGAAAGGTTGAAAATCATATGATTTTCTTTGATAAACATCCGATATTAGCAATGGCTTTTAGTGCTATTGTAACATGGGGAATTGACAATGGGATGGATAGTTTAGTTAACATTATTTCAAGAGTATTTGAGTAAGTGAAAAGGTTTCGTTGTGAATAAAACGAAACCTTTTTTATATTAATCAAAAAGTATACCTCTATCAGTTTCGTCAAACCAGAAAGTAAATTTCTGTTCCTCGGGGGCATCCTTTATCGCTTCTTGGTATGTTGTAATAAGCTCATCGATAGTGGTTACTCCAGTTTGGTATTTTTCTAGATTTTGAATTACCAAATCAACACTATCAATATAAGTTACTAAACAGTCAGGTATTTTTTCTAATGATGAGTCTTTATGATGTTGGATTTTGATTAGTGTCTTACAGTAACTTGTTGTAGCACTAAGAAGTTCCTCATCTATTTCTGATATGTCATCACCTAATAATTTAGAATGTAAATATTGTATATCATCCTTATAGATAGTGTATATCCGATAGCCAAGTGAATTTTCTTGTGCTTTATGTTCAACAAGAAAATCCAATAAATAGTTTTTTAAGAAGTCAACCAATCGAGTCTGCATATTATTGAAAGTAAGACTATGACCATTAACAGAAATAAAATCAAAAAATTTTTGACTTAGGCTAAGTTTATCTTTTACATGCAATACATAAAAACGATAAATAGCCTGAGATATAATTTTCTTTCTGTCATCCAAATTCGGACTTTCGGAGTAAATATCATAAATAGAAACTGTGTTTTCTCTAGTTATTTCTAGATTCTCATATGCTTGATAAAGCGCATACTCAGGAGAGTCAATCAAAATAGTATTTACTAAGTCACAATAACTGTCAGAATTTAACAAATCCTTCATTAATACATAAAAGAAAATCCCTTCGTTTAGAGCAAGTTCCTCAGGCGTTCCCCAGTAGACTTCATTAATATCCTCATATACCATTTCAGTTGTGTCTATATCCCTATGTTCTAGAAAATCAACGAATTCATCAGTTGGACGACAATAGTCAAGGATTTCTTTAGCAAGTGAATAAGGAAGATAACTTGGATTTCTTTTGGTAATGTTTTTCTTCCTAACTTGGGTAAGTTGTTTTCTATTATCAATTGCGATTTGATTATTTGAAATCATTCTCAGCTTTGTTGGATACTGGCTTTGAAATTCATCAATTGCACTATTGATTTTAGAAATTTTATTTTCAAGACGTTCTGAAGCTTGATAGTAAAAATAATTTGCGGTGTGTAAGAATTTAAGCATATAACTTCTTCTTTCTAAATACTCTTATAGTTATATTATACCGAACTTTTTCTATTAGTTATGGGTTAAAAATCAGAAATAAAAAGTTCAAAAGCACCCCGTACTAAAGTTCGAAGTTCGTAATAAAATAGTTATATGCTAAGGCACAGCTATAACAGATTTGTTCGGTATTATTAAATGACATGTTCTCAATTGGAGAATATTAAAGGTTGTAGGGGTTAAAAATAAAAGTTAGAGATATCTAAAAAGCCCCTTAGCAGGAATTTCTAGTCATTATATAATGAGATTGTGCTTGGGCATAGAGTGTTAACACGAGAGTATTGCCAGTTGTCGGCTAGGTTAAGACAACAAGAAAATTTAGGTGACTAAAATGGAAAAAATTAGTTTAAATAGTACAAAATTGGGAGAACTCCGCTTCTCAGTTAGTGAAGTTGATGCCCCTCAGGTTGCAATTATTACACAAGCAAGACAAGTTGCAAAACGAAACGACAATGGCGATGTTATTGAAAATTCGGTTGCAAAATTGAATTTATCAGGAATTGATATTAAATTATACCAATTAATGAAACAACAAGGTCTTGATATTTCAAGTGTTGTTCCAATTACAATTGAAGTCGTAACAGACGAAGCGACTTTAAAACGTTATAAAGTCGATGAGTTAATTGGAGAAATCGTTGATTTGCGTAGTGCAAAAGTCGCTCTAAAATGGGTGTCACGAGGAAATTCTGGTGGTTGGGGTGGCTTAAAGCTCATTCTTGAAAATATTCAGATTGTCCAACCCAAGGCAACAAACTAAATAATTAAGTGATATACGGGATAGGGGATGTAGCAATTGCTACGTGGGTATTAATAAAAAATAAAGGTGGTCAAATATGACTCCAATACGAACAATAAAAGAATGGGTTAGCCCCCTTAGTATAAATGAACGAAAGGTTACTTATATTAAAGTAACCAAGACTAAAACTCAACGCAGAAAACAGATGTTATTGATTTTAGCTATTTTGTTCATTAGTCAAATAACATTGGCTTTTGTAATATCAATGCTGAGATATTTTTCTCAAGAAAATGCTGATTTCGTACCAGTTTCAATAGCGGTATGTCTTATTAGCATAGAAGTTCTAACAATCCTGACGTGGATTATTTTGCACTCACTATATTCACCGATTGAAAAATGGAGAGTATCAACCTTACTAAAGGGATTTGCAGAAGAAAACGATATACTTCGTAAACATAAATCTGATATTGACAGTACTCAGTCCATTCGTTGGGAGTATTACCTAGATTCGGGAATGATATTTATAAAACTATTTCAAGGTGGTCACGTTTCAAAAGCTAGTTCTGAGGAAATTCCAAATGCACTCTTGTCATACTTTATTAAAGAAACAAGGGAATCGTGGTTTTTGGAGCAATATCTTATCGGAGATGGTTTCGTTAAAATGGTCTTCTCTCACAAGCCAGATAAGTCACTATATATAAAAGGTTATGAAGATTTTATTGAATCTAAAGATTTAAATATCAAATTGACTAAGCGATTAAGTTGGACACTGAAGCAACCGATGGGGCTAATAGTAGGCCCCACCTCATCAGGAAAAACGAGTTTACTAAAATATTTGATATTGGCTTATCTAATCAATAATCCGAAAAATACAGTATATACGATTGATGGTAAAGGAGCATACTTGAGTCAATCTATGCAAATTATTGGTGATGTTGCCACAAATGGTGAAGATTCATTCAAGATGATTTCCTATCTTGAGGATTTGATGGAAGCTAGGTATGCTGAATTAAATGCGGATATTTCTGCTGATGAGGATATTACACATAATGAAAAATTTAGACATGGACAAGTCCTACTTGTGATTGATGAATATCTCGCATTAGCTACCACAATGCAAGCTGAAGATAAACTTCGGAAACCAGCCGACCGACTATTTCCACAGTTTTATGCAAAGTTGATGAAATTGATTGTCAAAGGACGTCAAGCCTCAATCTTTGTTATTATTTCAGGACAGATGATTCCAACCTCTATTTTACCGAGTGAAGCTAGAGATTCTCTTGGATTGAGGATAGCTTTGGGGAGGATTAGTCAATCACAGGCAACTGAAATTTTTAATATGAGCAAGTTAGCTCTTCCAAGTGCAGATAGCTCACTCTATGAAGGAGTAATATATCTTGATGGAATCGGGCTTGAAAATCCTATAGTTTTTAGAACCCCTTATTATGATGATAAGAAACTGCCATTCAAAGGCGCACTACGTGTTTTAAAATCTGAGCGGAGCTTGCTCCGCTCAGACAACTAAAACATATAAAGAGGGGATGATTAGCTGTCTACTTGACAGACAGCTAAGATAAGCTGACGGAGTAAGAAATAGTAAGAAAGGCGGGTCAGAATGACTTGTCAGATGAATATAATGCAAAAATAGTCGGTTTTCCTGACCATATAGAGGTTATAAAGTATGGTAAGACGAGAAGGAAACCGGGACGACAAATAATACGGGCAACAGAGCCTAAAATACGTGATGAAGATGAGCAAGAGTTGTATGACTATCAACAGGCTCAGAAAATTAGACGAAAAATAAAATACTACTGTCAATCAAATGATTTTGATTTATTCTGGACGTTGACATTTGATGATAATAAAGTTGATGCTAGGGATTATCCTTATGCCAAAAAGAGGCTTAGAGCTTGGTTAAAATATCAACGAGAAAAATACGGAAAATTTCAATATATTTTTGTAGCAGAATTACATAAAAGCGGACGAATACATTTTCACGGTTTGACGGCTGGATTTTCCCCACCATTGACCGAAGCGAGAAGTCCAAAAACAAATCGACTCATTAAGAAAAAAGGGCTTCAAATCTATAATGCTGAAACATGGAAAAATGGATTTAGCACAGTATCAAAGATACAAGATAGAGAAAAAACCGCAAACTATATTTCTAAATATATTACTAAAGAGTTGATGGCTATACCATCTGGATACCATCAACCACGCTATTTCGTGAGCCGTGGGTTAAACCAACCAGATATTGAATATAAAACCATCGCGGACAAGGAATTAGCGAACTTTATTCCTACATTTGTTGCTGGTGAGCTAGATATGAACACACTCGAATTTGAAAAAACTGTATCAATATATAATTTAAAAGAGAATGACAAGAAAGAGTTGATACAGGATAGCACACCAGATACAGTTATAAAAAGTAGAATGAAAACTAAGAGAGATAAGAATGATAGCAATGAAAAAGAAACAGACAGTTAACCATAAAGATTTGATGGAACTAGGATTTCCAGAACATACAGCAAGGGATATTATTAAGCAAGCAAAAACTATTGCAGTACAGTTATTTGAAGAAAGTAGAGAATCTTCAGGTAATGTGATAAAATTAAGTCGTTCGCCCTTTGAAAATTCAAGATTAAACCTTGCTCCTACATACATTGTAGAGGAATTACTCGGCTTTGAGTTGCTTTCTGAACAGAAAGGGGCTTAAAGATGGCTACTAAAAAATATCGTGGTGTTTCAAGAGATAAAAATGGAAAAATTTTCTATCAAACTGAATTTGGAGTAGACCCTGAAACGGGTAAACGTCGTCGGAAAAAAAGTTATAAAGATAAGGACGGTAATCCGTTCAAATCTGAAAAACAAGCATTTGATGAGCTTTGTCGCATAAGAGTAGAATTTGCTCAGCAGAATAATTCAAAAGTTTGTACTCTAACATTTTCTGAATATATGGATGATATATTTTTACCATATTATGTAAAAACTGTTCAAAGTTCTACATATAGAACGGCTCAGCCACATTTCGATTTGTTCAAATCAGAATTTGGAAAAATGAAGCTAATTGATATCACCGTGAAAGATTGTGAGTTGTTCCGATTAAAATTAATGGATGGTGAAAATTATTCTGCTAATTATGCCAAAAATTTGTGGATTCGATTCAAAAAAACTTTCACTTATGCTGAACGTCTAGAATTAATTGAAGTGAATCCATGTGATAAACTAGACAATATTGCTGGTGAACGCACGACAACAAAGTTTTGGACGTTTGAAGACTTCCAGAAAGTTGTCTCATCATTTGATGTATCAAGCTATGATGGTCGTTATAAATACACCATGATTTGGCTCTATTTTATGACAGGGATTAGGGTGTCTGAAGGTCTTAGCTTAATTTGGTCTGATATTAATTTTAAGAAGAACTTACTTCATGTTCAATCTACACTAGAAGATTTAGGACACGGAGAATATGCCAGAAAAAATAGCACTAAGACCAACGCTGGTAATCGATATGTAGAATTGGATGAATTAACCGTTCAAGTATTAAAGGAGTGGAAATTGGTTCAAATTAACAATTCTGAAACTGATTATATTCTTGCTAGAGAAGATGTTCCACTGCATAAAACAACATTAACACGAATTTTACAAAGGCAAGCTCGGAAGGTTGGAGTCCCAGAAATCACTGGTAAAGGGCTAAGACATTCGCATGATTCATTTATGATAAATGAGCTTGGCAAAGATGTATTATTTGTATCTGCTCGCTCAGGACGAGTCGATAAGGCAACAACCTTGAATACTTACTCACATTTGTATGACAGTAAAAAAGCAGATGGTGGAGCAGAAATTACTAAACGCTTGATAAGTGCAGGGTTCACACCCCACCAAAACCCCACCAAGAAAGAAACAACTGCTTGAAAAGGTTGATAATAAAGGACTTATGATAAAGTGCAACTGTTACTCTTAAATAAGAAGCACATAGCAATTTGAGAGTGAAATCCCGATTTACCAGTCTTTGATTGCGATAATCAAATGAAAAAACAAGTGAAATCATTTGATTCCCTGCCAAAAATCCCTGTCAAACAAATTTTGCCAGGGATTTTTGTTTTTTAAAGAATTATTTATCTCAAGCGAGAACTGTTTTCATAATTCTCGCTTTTTTGCGTTTAAGGAGGAAGCATGCAGAAGGAAATACAATCGTCATGTTACATCGTGATTTCCTATCTAGTCCGACAAATGGGGATACCAAGTTTATAAGGAACTCAAAGAACATTACGAGGAAGTGACTGGGGGACTCTTCTCGAAGAGAGAAATCACTAGTCAACTAGAAATTGCCCTCCAAGAGCAACATGGAGTGGACTTTGAATACCCTGAAAAAGAAGATTATCTGGAATTGGTTCAAAAATTAGAAGAGTTTGATTCCAAGGACGCAGTCTTTTATCGTAGCATGGTAGAGTAGTAGGAGGGTTATGACAGATTTTCTGATTCTTCCTCTTATCCTCATGGTGGTGGGCATGATTGCCTTGATTCTCTGGAAGCTCTTAATCCTAGACAGTGGTGTGTTTTTTATAGGACTGGCTTGTGCTATTCTTTTTACAGAGGTTTATGGATTCTATCTTCTCTTTACAGAACCTGAACTTTATACAGCAGACCTGACACAAAATGGATTTCTGAGTTTTACTTGAATCATTATTTTAATAGATGTATAATGTATTTAGAGAAAAACAAAGAACTTCCTAAGAGATCGGAAACTATAACCAATCAATGCAATATTTGCAGTTAATAGATTAGAAATGATAATATGGAGAGGAGTGCTAGCCTCTCTATTTTTCCAGGAGGACATTATGAATAAAATTTTTCACTATCTGGATAAGAAAACGAAATTTTATACTGTCATCGGGGCACTGGCAAATGGAGGATTGGCTCTTGCTCAACCTTTAGTAGTATCTCGAGCTTTGTCCTTAAACCAAGGAGAACTAACCTATTTTAAGATAGTGCAATTTGCTCTTTTTGGTTTTACAGTCTACTTTGTCTTGTATAGCTTGATGCTCTTTTGCAATCACACGCATAACGTATTTCGACGTGAGATTCAGATGAATATGAGAGCAGATTTATTTGGTAAGTTAATGACAAATAAGGATTATAGTGAAGATGAAAAAATCACCATGCTCACACAGGATATGGAGTATTTGGGGGATAATTATTTAGAAAAGTACATTAACATAATTTGCTGGGGATTTGTTGCTTTACTAACAGCAATTTATATTATTACGCAAAATCTGTTACTGGGGAGTATTTTTGTCTTCTTTACTATCTTACGCCCTATTCCTCAATATTTAATGAACAAAAGGCTCAAACATACTGGTGACGATATGGCTCAAGGCAGAGTGGAGGTTCATAATCAGGTATCTGACAGCATCCGAGGGGCGCAGACTCTGCTCATGAATCAAGCGATTCTGGAAAATAGACAAAAATTATGGAATGTGAATTGGAAATATCAACGAGCTATCCAAAACTTTTGCTTCACCCATAATATCGTCTTCTTTTGTAATGGCTTTATGGTATTTCTGAGTCAGGTTTTACCGCTTGTGTTAGGTTTCTTCTTTGCCATGAATGGTCATAGGGTATCTGTCGCTAGTCTTGTCGCCATGTATATCGCAGCTGGTCAGTTGGTGAGTCCTATCCAGACAATCATGTATGATACAGTAGATATCCAAGGGGCAAAAACGACTGCGGACAAGATTTATGGAGTATTAGACAGTAAAGATGATAAACAACTGGCGAAAGATGATATGCAAGAACTTCGTGCCCTGCACATCCAAAATTTAAGTAAATCTTATGGTAGCAGACAGCTTTTTACCCATCTGAATTTGGACATCCAAACTGGTCAGAAAGTTTTAATCAAGGGACCGAGTGGCTGTGGGAAATCGACCTTGTTTCGGATAATTATTGGTGAGGAGCAGGCTGATGAAGGTCAGATTACTGGTGTGACAACAACTAATAACTATACATCTCATTTTGTATCTAGTGTTGGTATTATTAGCCAGCATCCATTCCTTTTTAATGACACAGTTCGATATAATTTGACTTTGGGACAAGTCTTTTCTGATGAAGATTTGTGGTTTGTTTTAAAACAAGTCAAGCTCGACAATGAATTAACAGAAGGGTTGGACTTTATTGTCAGTAACAATGGTGACAATATTTCGGGTGGTCAGAGGGTTCGGATAGAACTGGCAAGATTTCTCCTGCGTAAAAAGGATGTTTTACTAGTAGATGAGGTAACCGCTGCTTTGGACGAGGAAAACAGCCAGATGGTGCGTGAGCTACTGTTTTCTCTACCTGTTATGATGCTAGAAATTGCTCACCATATTGAGGATGAAAGTAGATATAATCAAATTTTAGACTTAGGAAAATATTGAGCTATTTTTGATAGCTCTTTTTCTTGTGATAGAAGCTCCAAGCTATATTTGATATGCTTGAACTAGTTTATAGAAAGTATAGGAAAACTCCCCTTATAGTTTTAGTGAATTTTTGTTTTTTCGTTGTCCGCTATAAGGGGAGTATATCACATCACGGCGTGGGTGGGGTTTTTGTTTTCTTGAGAATTCCTTTTATTCATGATAGAATAAATATGATAATGCTAGTATTTGGAGAGAAAATGAACTATTATAATGTTGGAAAAATTGTAAATACGCAAGGTTTGCAAGGCGAAATGCGTGTTATGTCCGTAACGGATTTTGCAGAGGAGCGTTTTAAAAAAGGAAGTATTTTAGCTCTTTTTGATAAAAAGGAACATTTTGTCATGAATGTGGAAATTGCCAGTCATCGTAAGATGAAAAATTTTGATATTGTCAAGTTCAAAGGAATGTACCATATCAATGACATTGAAAAATATCGTGATTTTACCTTGAAAGTGGCTGAGCAAGACTTATCGGATTTGGATGAGGGCGAATTTTATTATCATGAAATTATTGGCTTGAATGTTTATGAACAGGACATTTTGATTGGAACAATTAAAGAAATTTTGCAGCCCGGTGCCAATGATGTCTGGGTGGTAAAGCGCAAAGGCAAGCGTGATTTACTGTTGCCTTATATTCCACCTGTTGTATTGAATATTGATTTTGAAAATAGTCGAGTAGACGTGGAAATTCCGGAAGGACTGGACGATGAAGATTGATATTTTGACCCTATTTCCGGAGATGTTTGCCCCTTTAGAGCATTCAATAGTTGGCAAGGCGCGCGAAAAAGGATTACTAGAGATTCACTATCATAATTTTCGAGAAAATGCAGAGAAATCGAGACACGTTGATGACGAGCCTTATGGGGGCGGTCAGGGAATGCTGCTCAGAGCACAACCAATTTTTGATGCTTATGATGCGATTGAAAAAAATCAGCCACGAGTCGTTTTGTTGGATCCTGCTGGTCGAACATTTAATCAAGCTTATGCGGAAGAACTTTCTCAAGAAGAAGAATTAATCTTTATCTGCGGGCATTATGAAGGTTATGATGAGCGGATTAAGAGTTTGGTGACAGACGAGGTCTCTCTTGGAGATTATGTTTTGACCGGTGGAGAGTTGGCTGCTATGACAATGATTGATGCGACGGTACGACTGATTCCTGAAGTTCTTGGTAAGGAAGTTAGTCATACTGATGACAGTTTTTCATCAGGCCTTTTAGAATATCCTCAATATACGCGCCCGTATGATTTTCGTGGAATGGTTGTGCCAGATATTTTGATGAGCGGTCATCATGAAAATATTCGAAAATGGCGTCTGTATGAGAGTCTGAAAAAGACTTATGAACGTCGTCCAGATTTGCTAGAAAAATATGAGTTCACAGCAGAAGAAGCTGAAATGCTGGAAGAGATTCGTAAAGAAAAAAGCGATTGGTAAGAGTAAAAGTTTTCTAATGCTATTTAGAAAGCTTTTTTATTATTGTTAAAAAAACAGATAAAAAATTCTTGACAGCTAATTTCTATCATGGTATCATATTAACCAGTTAATAAACTGGTTAAACACTAGTTAAGGAGTGATATATGAAATTAAGGAAATATTTATTTTCTATTTTTGTGGCAGGACTGGTTTTGATTTTGACGGCGTGCGGTGCAGGTAGCAAAAAGCAGAGCAAGGGAATGAAAATTGTAACAAGTTTTTACCCGATTTATGCCATGGTTAAAGAAGTGTCTGGGGATTTGAATGATGTTCGGATGATTCAGTCAAGCACGGGAATTCATTCTTTTGAGCCATCGGCGAATGATGTAGCTGCTATCTATGATGCGGATGTCTTTGTTTACCATTCTCATACACTAGAGTCATGGGCAGGGAAATTGGATCCAAACCTGAAAAAATCCAAAGTAAAAGTTCTTGAAGCATCAGAAGGGATGAAGCTGGAGCGTGTACCGGGATTAGAAGATGTTGCTGCTGGTGAGGGAGTGGATGAAAAAACTCTATACGATCCGCATACTTGGTTAGATCCAGAAAAAGTGGCAGAAGAAGCGCAAATCATCGCGGATAAACTTTCGAAGATTGATAGTAAAAATAAAGAAACCTATCAAAAAAATGTGAAAGAGCTGGTAGCTAAGGCAAAAGAGTTGACTAAAAAATATCAACCGATTTTCAAAGCGGCGAAACAAAAAACATTTGTGACGCAGCATACGGCCTTTTCTTACTTAGCGAAACGATTTGGTTTAACTCAGTTGGGAATTGCTGGGATTTCACCAGAGCAAGAGCCTAGTCCACGTCAGCTGACGGAAATTGAAGAGTTTGTGAAACAATACAAGGTCAAGACAATTTTTGTGGAAAGCAATGCTTCTTCAAAAGTTGCTAAAACCTTGGTCAAATCTACAGGAGTGAAATTAAAAGAATTGAATCCTTTGGAGGCTGACCCACAAAATAATAAAACTTATCTTGAAAATCTAGACGCCAATCTAGCGGTATTGGCAAAAGAATTAAAAAAATGAGGAGAAATATGAAGAAAAAATATATCATTGGTTCTATTGCAGTTCTTGCATTGAGTATTTGTGCGTATGAGCTAGGGCGTTATCAGAGTGTTTCTAGCAAAGCAGACAATCGTGTGGCTTATGTTGATAGTAAGTCCAAAGAAAAAGGGAAAAAGGCTGAGAATTTAACTCCAGATGAAATAAGTGCCAAAGAAGGAATCAATGCAGAGCAGATTGTCGTTAAGATTACAGACCAAGGCTATGTAACTTCTCACGGGGATCATTATCACTATTACAATGGGAAAGTTCCTTACGATGCCATTATCAGTGAAGAACTGATCATGCGCGATCCAAACTACACTTTGCAGCAGTCTGATATTGTCAACGAAGTAAAAGACGGCTACATTATCAAGGTGAATGGCAAGTATTATCTTTATCTGAAAGATCCAAATCATACCAGCAATGTTCGGACAAAAGAAGAAATTGCTCGTCAAAGGGAAGAATACAGTGGGAAAGGTCATAAGGGCGCAAAAGGAACTGTAACAACAGCTGTCAAAGAAGCTCGTGCGCAAGGTCGTTATACGACAGACGATGGCTATGTCTTCAATCCAACTGATGTCATTGAGGATACAGGTGATGCTTTTATCGTTCCGCATGGCAATCATTTCCACTACATTCCAAAGAGCGATTTGTCTCCTAGCGAGTTAGCAGCGGCTCAAAACTATTGGGACAATAAAACAGGCAAAAGTCGTCCACAATATCCGTCCAATTCAGGTCAAATTCCTCAGTCAAACAGAGGAATGAACCATCCATCGTTGGACTATCGTCCTGCTAATCCGGGAACGTCTAATCATACAGGAAATCAGCAAACTCAGCCTTCTCAACCAGCTCCAAAACAAACTGAACCGAAGCGCGGAAATAAAGCTGAAATCATTAAATTGCTGCGGCAATTATATGCGACTCCTTTGAGTCAACGGCATGTAGAATCAGACGGTCTGGTATTTGACCCAGCACAGATTACAAGTCAAACTCCTAATGGAGTTGCCGTTCCGCATGGCAATCATTATCATTTTATTTACTACAATAAAATGTCTGACTTGGAACGAAAGATTGCGCAGATGATAACGCCAGGTGAGGATTATTCTGAAGCTAAGCAGTCGAATCAAGCGCAACAAGATCATCAAGCAACACCAGATAAAAATCAGCAAGATACTGGCAAAACTTCTGATAAAAACGAGAAGAAAAAAGAATCTGCTGAAACGGAAATTAGCGATGAGCAAATCAAAACTTTCCTTGCTAAAGCAGAAGCTTTGTTAGAGAAGGTTTCAGATGCACGTCAAAAAGCAAACTTTGAAGAGCAAATAAATGGTCTCAACTCAAATCTGTTATTAGGTATAGAAGAGAAAGAGAGCCTGCTTGCGAAAGCAAAAGCTTTGTTAGCTGAAATGGTGAAAGCAACTGGTTCAGATAATGATTCTGCTGGTCAAAACACAGAATTTGCAAAGAAAGCGAAAGTTGTGTTGATGTCTATCCGAAAGCACTGGAAGAAAAAGGAAATGCAAGTGATAAACTGGCTCAAGTGAATGATTTGCTCCAAAAAGTGGCAGACAAGAATGCGGATAAATTGGCTTTGCTAGACCAAGTCTTGAAACTCTCCGCCGAAGTGCACCATGACCGCGCAGGCAAAGCAAATTCGCAAATTGCTTATACGGCTGATGAAGTTGCGCTAGCTAAAGCTGCAGGTCGTTATGCGACATCAGACGGTTATATCTTTGATCCGCATGATGTGACAGAGGAGCAGGGAGATGGCTACACTGCGCCACACATGACACATAGCCATTATATTCCTAAGAAAGATTTGTCAGAATCTGAGCGTAAGGCGACAGAAGAATATCTGAAAACCAAAGCGCCGAATGAAAAGAAAGAAGACAAGCCTAAAACTGATCCAAAGCAACCTCAAAAAGAAAGTGCACAATTAATCTATGAACGCGTGACACCAGCTAAAAAAGTGCCGGTTGAGGCAATGCCATATCATACAGCTTATGTTGTGGATTACAAGAATGGGCAATTGATTATTCCGCACCATGATCACTATCACAATATTTCTCTCTCTTGGTTTGACGAAGGCCTTTACAACGCGCCAGAGGGTTATAGCTTGGAAGATTTCCTTGCTACGGTGAAATATTATGTGCAAAATCCAAACGATCGTCCTCACTCTGATGATGGCTTTGGTAATGACAGCAATCATGGTAAGCAAAACCAATCAGATGATGGCAAGAATTATGCACCAAATGAAGAGCCAGAGGATAAGAAAGACGACTCTGCAAGTAAAGAGGTAGATGATGAAAAGGAAAATTCAGAAGGGACTGAAAAACCAACAGTTAATGCTGAAGAAAAAGCTGAAAAGGCACGCGCAGCAAGCTATGGATTGTCTCTGCAAGATTTCCGAGCAAAAATGATTAAAATTGCTTTTAAATATGGTTTGAGCTTAGAAAAGTTTACCTATCATCCTGCAAACAAGACGGTCAGCTATACTGATTCGACAGGAACTGTCAAGTCTATCAATGTACTCACAGGAGAATTGGTTTCTTAACAACGCCCCCCTCAAGAGTTGGAAATTTATTTTCCAGCTCTTTTATATTTTTGGACTTAAAGATAAAGTAGGTTGAAGCGTTCGAATGAATCGACAGTCTCAACTGAAACTGATTTACCTCGCTAGAATGATAGGCGTTTTTTACAAACGGGGAAACTCTATCATTTTTGAGGAATTACTTTGCTAGTGGTATAATAGGCTATAGCAAAAGAGAAAAGGAAAATAAGCAATGCAGGATAGACCAGATTTTACAATGATAAAGACCTATCAAGAGTTTTCACAATACTATTGGTATCGTGCAGAATTAGCAGAGATTTGTAAACAGTTGGGATTGGAGTATTCAGGTATCAAAAAAGAGCTAGAAGAGGAAATCAAACAGTATTTTGCAGGGAATGTTGTTCAGAAGAAAGTTCCTTTAAAAACCAAGAAAAAGCAAGGCATAGAGCTTACTTTAGACACGCCCTTGTTATTCTGTGGTTTTGCCTTTAATGCGCACTTTCGGAAGTTTTTTGCTCAGCAAACAGGCATTCAACCTTTTAAATTTACAGCGGACATGGCGGCAGCTTGGCGAAAGGTAAAAGCAGAAAAAGATGTCGAATTCACACTGCGAGATATGTTAGCGATTTATCAAGGACAATCAAGCTATGCTCAATATGATACTTCTAGCTGTCAGTGGAATCAATTTGTCAAAGATTTCTGCGCTGACACAAGCAATGCTTCTTTTCAGCCTAAACTAAAAGTTGCCGCTATTCTTTGGAAGAAAGTAAAAGAAAGCAAGGAGCCAAAAGTGTATTCATCGCAATTGGTTAAGCGATATGAGTCGGAAATTAGTGATTATCGAAGGGAGAAAGTATGAATGCTGTTATCATTAGCGTTGCTATTTTGTTCTTCTTGCTTTTTTTATATTTACTCAAACAATCCAAGCAACCGACAGGTCTAGTGGGCATTTGGATGATGAAAATCTGGAATCAGGTTTATTTCCCTATGGTTGAGTGGGCGATTAGCCAACTAGAGCAGCAAAATATCAAAAATATTTTAGATGTTGGAATAGGAAATGGTCAATCCACTCTCTATCTCAAACAGTATTTTCCAAATAGCAAGGTTATCGGAATTGATATTTCGAAAACAGCTATTACCCAAGCTAAAAAATGGAACATTGCAGATTTGAATTTTGAACTCAAAGATGTGGGTCAAACAACTTATTCAGCAGAGTCATTTGACTTGATAACTGCTTTTCAGACACATTTTCATTGGCCAGATTTATCCAGAGCTTTTTCTGAGTTGAGGCGAATTCTAAGGCGAGACGGGCTTATCTTGCTGGCTTGTGAATGGAGCAAATTAACCTACTTCCAGCCAGAGCTCAAGAAAGAGGAAGAATTTGCAGCTTTTTTAAATAACAAGGGTCTTAAGCTGGTTAGCAGTCAGAGAAAAAATCAATGGATTTTGTATAAAATTATTAAAAAGCCAGAAGGTGTTATATAAAATAAAGTGTGTTATTTATAACAATAGTTGGAGATACTATGTGTGGTTTATAGATTCTTTAATTTGCTTCCCCTTACAAAACTGGATAGAAGCAAAAATATAAAGTTTTTAGCACAGTCTGCTGTCTTTTTTGATATAATAGAAAGTATGAATCAATCAGAAAAAATTTCAAATTATCAATTACTTTTAGCGCAGCTTGAAGCATTACTAGAGGGCGAAAGCAATGCGTTGGCGAATCTCTCAAACAGCTCTGCTCTGCTAAACCAAGCCTTGCCTCATTCTGTCTTTACTGGCTTTTATCTTTATGACGGAAACGAGTTGATTTTAGGACCTTTTCAAGGTGGTGTCTCCTGTGTACATATTGCGCTAGGAAAAGGAGTCTGCGGTGAAGCAGCAGCCAAACGGCAGACGATGATTGTAGAAGATGTGACCCAACATGGCAATTACATTTCCTGTGATAGCAGAGCTCGCAGCGAGATTGTAGTACCAATGGTCAAAAACGACCGCTTAGTAGGGGTGTTGGATTTGGATTCTCATCTGGTGGCAGATTATGATGAGATTGACCGAGAATATCTGGAATTTTTTGTGGCTCTCTTACTAGAGAAAACAAGTTGGAATTTTGAAATGTTTGGAGACAAAGCCTAATGTATCAAGCTTTATATCGAAAATACAGAAGCCAAACCTTCGGTCAGCTAGTTGGGCAGGAGGTTGTGGCGACAACCTTGCGGCAGGCAGTTGAACAGGATAAAATTAGTCATGCCTATCTCTTTTCAGGTCCCAGAGGAACTGGGAAGACCAGCGTAGCCAAGATTTTTGCTAAGGCAATGAATTGCCCCAACCAAAAGGATGGAGAGCCTTGCAATGACTGTTATATTTGCCAAGCCATTACCGAAGGAAGCCTAGAAGATGTCATTGAGATTGACGCGGCTTCTAATAATGGTGTGGATGAAATCCGAGATATTCGTGACAAATCAACTTACGCTCCCAGTCTAGCGAAGCATAAGGTTTATATCATTGATGAGGTTCACATGCTCTCAACGGGCGCTTTTAATGCGCTTCTTAAGACTTTGGAAGAGCCGACAGAAAATGTCGTCTTTATTTTAGCAACGACAGAACTGCATAAAATACCAGCAACCATTCTTTCGCGTGTTCAGCGCTTTGAGTTCAAGTCGATTAAAACCAAAGATATTGTAGAGCACATTGAGTGGATTTTGCAGCAAGAAAATATTGACTTTGAAAATGAAGCGGTGCAGATTATTGCAAGACGAGCAGAAGGCGGTGTGCGAGATGCCCTATCTATCTTGGACCAAGCCCTCAGCTTGACTCAAGACAATCAGCTGACAACGGCTATTTCTGAAGAAATCACGGGTTCTATCAGTTTAGGAGCATTAGACGCGTATGTAGCAGCTGTATTAGCGCATGATACGTCAGTGGCATTAAAAAATCTTGATGTCATATTCGACAGCGGCAAAAATATGGCTCGCTTTGTCACAGATTTGCTGCAATATCTTAGAGATTTGCTCATTGTTAAAACGGGTGGAGAAAATACGCATACGAGTGAAAGCTTTTTAGAAAACCTCAAGACTCCGCAGGAAAGATTGTTTGAGTTGATTGAGATTGCAACGAAGAGCCTTGTGGAAATCAAGAACAGCTTGCAACCCAAGATTTATACAGAAATGATGACCATTCGACTGGCTGAAGGGCAAGATAAAGCAGAATTACCCTCCAATATAGCAGGCCAGATAGAAACGCTCAAAGAAGAAATCAACCAGCTTAAGAATCAATTGGCAAGTTTGCAGTCAAGTTCTGCACCTAGTAAGCCAGTACAGCCAACACGCTCAGCCAAAACAAGCAAGGGTTATCGAGTAGACCGCCATAAAGTGAATGCCATTCTGCAAGAAGCAGTTGAAAATCCTAGCCTGGCTCGCAGTAATTTAACCAAGTTGCAGAATGCTTGGGGAGAAATTATTGAAAGTTTAGCCGGAGCAGATAAGGCACTTTTAGTCGGCTCACAACCCGTCGCAGCTAACGAAAACCACGCCATTCTGGCATTTGAGTCGAGCTTTAATGCAGAACAAACCATGAAACGGGAAAATCTCAACACCATGTTTGGGAATTTATTAAGCAATGCGGCTGGATTTTCACCAGACATCTTGGCGGTTTCTATGACGGATTGGACAGAGATTCGAGCTGAATTTTCGGCTAAAGCGCGTGGAGAAAACGCACCACAAGCTGAAGAAAAAGAGAATACAGTCATTCCAGAAGGATTTGATTTCTTAGCGGAAAAAATTACCGTTCAGGAGGACTGAATTTAGATTTTTCTGCTGTTTCATGCTATAATAGAATCATGACAAGACAACAATTTCTTACAACAGCTTTCTTCACAGCAATTGAAACGTATTTTTTTAACGAAGCAATGATGTCAGGACACTATTTATTCGCTGTTTTCTGGGCACTTTTAGTGATTCGCAATTTACAGGTGAGCTATGTCATGGGTAAAATAGTGGACGAAATTGACAAACATATCAAACGTAAAAAATAACAAGAAAAGGTTGGGACAAAAATCCTCAACCTTTTCTTTTCAATTTGAAAAAATATTCTACTTGCGATAGAATAAAAGTGCAAAGATAAAAACACAGTTTCGGTTGGTAGTCCGAACATATTCGTGACAGGCTAGATTTGTTTTTCTAATGACAATTGAAGTAGGTCACGACTATCAGTAACCCTCCTCCTTGGTTGTCCCTTCTTTGTAATGTATTTAAGGAGGATGCTGTATGGAACATGTTTCATTAGAATTGACCATATACTTTGAAAATGGCTTTTATTATGGCCTATTTGAGCAAGAAAATGCTCAAGGTTTGTCCGTTTGTCGGGTGACATTTGGAGTTGAGCCCCAAATGAACGAGGTTTTAGAATTTGTCAATCGGAGGTTTTCGCAATTACAATTTAGCTCGGCTGTTGCAGTAAAGAAAAAAAGACATTGTGCAAATCCTAAACGGTTGCAGCGATTAGCAAAAAAAGAAATGAAGCGTGAAAAACGTTCAACGAAATCACAAGATGCACTAAAACTGCAACAAGAGTTAGATAAACAAGCTAAACGTTCCAGATTGAAAGCTCAAAAAGAATATATGCAAAATAGAAAATTCCAATTAAAACAGCAAAAACGCAAAGAAAAGCACAAAGGTCATTGATTTTGTGCCGAAAAAAGAAGGAGACAAGTTGATGTTTATTCAATTTATCTCCTTCTTTTATTTACCAACTTGTTAAAGAAACTTCACCGCTGTTTAGCCACATTTCTTGTCCGGTATCTAATTGGATCAATAGCTGCCCGGTATCTGATATTTCCTTGGCAACTCCTTTGTAGTCTTTGTCATTTTGGCAAAAAGTGACCGTCCGACCTAAGACAAGGGAGTGTTGTTTGTAAAGGTAAATCAGCTCGTCTGGCTCACATTCATAGAAATTTTTCCAAATTTCAGCAATAAGTTCATTGCGTGTGATAGGTTGCTTTTCGTGGAAGAGAGAGGCAGCCTTATTTTTTAACTCTTTCGGAAAATCAGAGATTGCGAAATTGATGCCCACTCCAATAATCACATCAGTGACTAAGCCCGTCTCGACAGAAGTAATAGCTTCGGTTAAAATGCCGGCTATTTTCTTGCCCTTGTAGTAAATGTCATTGACCCATTTAATGTCCATTTCCATTAAAGTGAGGTCTTTAATAGCCTTGTAAATGGCTCCAGCAGTCAAGATAGTATAGGCGGGAATTTGTGGGAAAGGCAGATTGGGCTTCAAGTGAAGCGTCATATAAATCCCGCCTTGATCTGGGGCAAAATAATTTCTGCTAAAGCGTCCACGACCAGCTGATTGAGAAGAAGCCAAATAGAGGGTGTTGGCAGGATTGCCAGCTTCAATACCAGCTTTGGCATCTAACTGAGTGGATTGGCAGTTTGGATTGAAGGAAACTTGAATAGGAGCAGTTTCTTCGATTTTTTTAGCAATCAATAAATCACCTGAAAGGAGCTTATAGCCTTTATTTTTTATCGATTCAACATGAACGCCTTCTTTTTCCAAATGTTGAATAGCTTTCCAGATAGAAGTGCGTGAAATTCCTAAGTCTTGTGCCAATTTTTCACCGCTGATATAGTCAGATTCTCGACTTAAAATGTCAAATAAAATTTCGTATGTTTTCATTTCTATAAGCTGCTCTTTCTAAGGGTCAGTTTGGTGGCAAGTGTTACCATACGTGGAATGGTCGAGCCAGGATGTTGAAATTCCTCGTGCAGCAGTTGCAAACCTTGTCTGCCCATTTCCTCTGTAAAGACAGTAACCGTGCTGAGTGGTGGATAGACGTACTTAGCAATAGATGTATCGTTAAAAGCAATCAAACTAACACGATCTGGTACAGGGATGTCCGCTTCTTGAAGTGCTCGAAGGGCGCCAACAGCTAAGGCGTCACTTGCCATGAAAAATGCAGTTGGAAGTTGGTCACCTAAATTTGCAATCAATTCTTTCATCATAGAATAACCTGATTCAGATGAAAAGTTTCCTATTTTGACGTATGTTTCTTGATAAAGTTGTTTTTCAGTTAGATAATTTTTAAAGGTTACCAAGCGTGGATCAGATAGGATAGTAGTTTTGTCAGAAGTTTGTTCTTGCCCAACTAGCAGCCCAATTTGTCGGTGTCCCCTTTCTAAAAAGTGGTTCAGAACAGTTGTAACGGAATTTTCAAAATCTGTCGTGACGCAGCTATGTCCATAGGCAAGCGTATTGCTATCAATAAAAACAAGTTGTTCTGTGTAGAGTTCCAGCTCCTTTATCTTTTGAGGGCTGAATTTTCCAATCGCAATAATACCGTCAATTTGCTCAAGCTGATTTAATGTTTCATTATTGAAAAAGCGCATAACATCATAGCCCAATTCTTGGGCTTTTTTCTCTACCCCAAGACGAATGGCATAGTAGTAGAGGTCGTCTAGTTCCTCCTCTTCTGTGTACCATTCTACGATCGCAATTCTGCGGTTTTGGGAATATCGTTTGTCTCTTCGCTTTGTCTTTTTATATTCTAATTCTTCTGCAATATCAAATATCTTTTGGCGTGTCTCATCACTCACAGACATGGATTGGTCGTGATTTAAAACGCGTGATACAGTTGCTGGAGAGACACCAGCACTTTTTGCAATATCTTTAATCGTTGCCATGATTGTTTCCTAATTTCTTTAAAGAATATGTCTATTATATCTTAAAAATTAGTAAAATACAAAAATATTTAGTAAATTTCCTAAAGTTTAGTATGAAAGATTGACGAGTATTATTTCTTACAACTTGGTTAATAAAATTTTGGTAAAAATTTACTAAAATACTTGAAAATTTACTAATGATGTTTTATAATAAAGATGATAAAACGGTTACAAGACCTAACAAAACAAAAGGAGACTTTTTATGTCAACAACTCTTTCTATTCAACAATTGCGTTCAAACTTTGCAACAATTTTTGGGGCAGAAGCAGATCACACATTTTTTTCACCGGGACGCATTAACCTGATTGGTGAGCATACAGACTACAATGGTGGTCACGTTTTTCCTGCGGCTATTTCGCTGGGAACTTACGGAGCGGCGCGCAAGCGTGACGATAATTTACTTCGTTTTTATTCAGCGAACTTTGAAGACAAAGAGATTATTGAGGTGCCTTTAGAAAATCTTCGTTTTGAAAAAGAGCATAATTGGACCAATTATCCAAAAGGGGTACTTCATTTCTTGCAAAAAGCGGGGTATGTCATTGACAAAGGAATGGACGTCTATATCTTTGGGAATATTCCAAATGGTTCAGGTCTCTCTTCATCTGCCTCTTTAGAGCTATTGACAGGAATTATTGCAGAGAAATTGTTTGATTTAAAATTGGGACGTTTAGATTTAGTAAAAATTGGTAAACAAACAGAGAATGAATTTATCGGTGTTAATTCTGGTATCATGGATCAGTTTGCCATTGGTATGGGAGCGGATCAACGGGCAATTTACTTAGATACGAACACGCTCGAATACGACTTGGTACCGCTTGATCTCAAAGACAATGTGGTTGTTATCATGAATACAAACAAGCGTCGTGAACTAGCAGACTCCAAATACAATGAACGTCGTGCAGAGTGTGAAAAAGCAGTCGAGGAATTAAAACAAAAACTCTCTATTGCAACCTTGGGTGAATTAAATGAGTGGGATTTTGATGAATACAGCTACTTAATTCAAGATGAAAATCGACTTAAACGTGCTCGTCACGCTGTGTTGGAAAATCAACGGACACTTCAAGCTCAAGCTACTTTGCAAGCTGGCAATCTGGAAAAATTCGGTCGCTTAATGAATGCATCTCATGTCTCACTTGAACATGATTATGAAGTCACAGGATTAGAGTTGGATACCTTGGCTCATACTGCATGGGAGCAAGAAGGAGTGCTGGGCGCTCGCATGACAGGAGCAGGATTTGGCGGTTGTGCCATTGCTTTGGTTCGTAAAGACGCAGTGGAAGCTTTTCAAAAAAATGTTGGTCAAAAATATGAAGAAGTCGTAGGTTATGCATCGAGCTTCTATATTGCT
The DNA here is from genome assembly GCF_001813035.1 of Streptococcus sp. HMSC071H03. Taxonomy (NCBI): domain Bacteria; kingdom Bacillati; phylum Bacillota; class Bacilli; order Lactobacillales; family Streptococcaceae; genus Streptococcus; species Streptococcus sp. HMSC071H03. Next base: position 125,195 of record NZ_KV811169.1, read on the forward strand.
GAAATTGCTGGTGGCAGTCGCGTATTGGATTAAGCAAGCGTTTTACATAATAGTAATGAGGGCTGACGAGAATTTCAGCCCTTTCTATAAAAGAAAGGAAAATCAATGGCACGAAATTTACTGAATGCCTTTGTAACGGAGGTCATAGCAAATAGCTCTTTTACAGAAATCGACCGGATTTATCTAGCAAATCGCGTCATGAGTCTGGTTGGAGAAGAAGCTGCAAAGCAAGAGACAGCAGCAACCAGCTTAATTGATCTCAAAGATGATTTACTAGAAGTTGCTTTAGCAGTTGGAAAAATCGGCTCAACTCTCGCAGAACAGGATATTCTTGGGGCAGAGTTGATGAATTTAGTCACGCCAGCACCCAGTCAGCTCAATCAGCAATTTTGGAAGACTTATGAACAAGATCCCAAGCGGGCTATTGCTGATTTTTATGAGCTTAGTAAGCGTAATGATTATATCAAGGTCAAAGCCATTTCTAAAAACATTGCCTATCAAACACCGACTGAATATGGTGATTTGGAGATTACAATCAATCTTTCTAAGCCAGAAAAAGATCCCAAGGAAATTGCAGCAGTTAAGAAAGCCAAGACGAGCCACTATCCAGCCTGCCAGCTTTGTTTTGAAAATGAAGGGTATCAAGGGCGACTAGATCATCCAGCGCGAGTGAATCATCGAATTATCCGCTTTGATTTAGCCGGGCGAGAATGGGGCTTTCAGTATTCGCCCTATGCATATTTTAATGAGCATTGTATCTTTTTAGATAGCAAACATACTCCTATGGCTATCAGTCGTGCTACTTTTGCGCGTCTTTTGGATATTGTAGAGACTTTTCCGGGTTATTTTGCGGGCTCCAATGCTGACCTTCCTATCGTAGGAGGCTCCATTCTCACTCATGACCATTATCAAGGTGGACGACATACTTTTCCTATGGAAAAGGCAGAGCTGGACAACACTTTCACTTTTGCAGGTTTTGAAAATGTAGAAGCTGGTATTGTCAACTGGCCCATGTCGGTTTTAAGGTTGCAATCAACTGATAAATTCGCATTGGTAGATTTGGCGGATAAAATTTTACAGAAATGGCGCAGTTACTCCGATCCGACTGTTCAGATTGTAGCTGAGTCAAATGGTGAACTACATCATACGGTTACTCCAATAGCACGTCAAAAAAATGGTAAGTTTGAGTTAGATTTGGTTCTTCGGGACAATCAAACGTCAAAAGAATATCCAGATGGTATTTATCATCCGCATAAAGATGTTCAACACATCAAGAAAGAAAATATCGGTTTGATTGAGGTCATGGGCTTGGCAATTCTCCCACCTCGTTTGAAAAATGAGATAAAAGAAGTTGAAGAATTTCTTTTGGGACAAAGAAAAGAAGTGGCTCCTTATCATCAAGCGTGGGCTGAGCAGTTAAAAACTAGCCATTCAGATATAACAGCAGAATCAGTTCAGACAATCGTGCGTGCTTCGGTTGGTCAGATTTTCAAACGTGTCTTGGAAGATGCAGGTGTTTACAAGTACACAAAAGAAGGTCAAATCGCCTTTATGCGTTTTATTGAATCGATTGGTCTAGTGAAATAACCTATTAAAAAATTGCTATTTTCGGAGATGATTATCGAGACAGCTTGGAAATGGCATTCGACACATCCAAACGGTTACGCTGATTGACATTGAAATCCAGCAGGAAGCCTGTTGGATTTTTACTTTGTGGGGATTTTCAGTTGTAATCTTTTTATTTCAGCTATCATTTGAAAAACTATCTTCTTCATGTTACAATTAAGAGAACAAATTAAATACATAGAGGTAATATTGTGGCTTTTGGTGATAATGGACAACGTAAAAAAACAGGATTTGAAAAATTGACTTTGATTGTCGTTGTTATCATGTTATTGGTAACAGTCGGAGCAATTTTTGCAAGTGCACTTGGTGCTTTGAGTAATTTCTAATCCTCAAACGCTTGAAAGAGCGTTTTTTTAGAGTGAAAAACGAGAGAAGAGAAAAATATGAGTATGTTTTTAGATACAGCCAAGATTAAAGTCAAGGCTGGTAATGGCGGTGATGGCATGGTGGCTTTCCGCCGTGAAAAGTATGTCCCAAATGGCGGTCCTTGGGGTGGCGACGGCGGTCGTGGTGGCAACGTCATTTTTGTCGTAGATGAAGGACTTCGTACCCTGATGGATTTTCGTTACAATCGTCATTTTAAGGCTCAATCTGGTGAGAAGGGAATGACTAAGGGAATGCACGGTCGTGGAGCAGAAGACCTCATAGTTCATGTACCACAAGGAACAACTGTTCGTGATGCTGAAACAGGGAAAATCCTGACAGACTTGATTGAAAATGGGCAAAGGTTCGTCGTAGCTCACGGCGGTCGTGGAGGTCGTGGCAATATTCGCTTTGCAACGCCTAAAAATCCAGCTCCAGAAATTTCTGAAAATGGTGAACCGGGTCAAGAACGTGAACTCCAGTTGGAGCTGAAAATTTTGGCAGATGTTGGTTTGGTCGGATTTCCGTCTGTTGGAAAATCCACTCTTTTGAGTGTTATCACTTCTGCTAAACCGAAAATTGGCGCTTATCATTTCACGACCATTGTACCTAATCTTGGAATGGTTCGGACACAGTCCGGTGAATCCTTTGCTGTGGCAGACCTGCCTGGCTTGATTGAAGGAGCTAGCCAAGGTGTAGGACTTGGGACACAATTTCTTCGCCATATTGAGCGAACTCGTGTCATCTTGCATGTCATTGATATGTCAGCTAGCGAAGGTCGTGATCCTTACGAAGATTATCTTGCTATCAATAAGGAATTGGAATCCTACAATCTTCGCTTAATGGAACGTCCACAGATTATTGTTGCTAATAAAATGGACATGCCTGAAAGTGCAGAGAATCTAAAAGTCTTTAAAGAAAAATTAGTAGCAAATTATGATGAATTTGATGAACTGCCACAGATTTTTCCAATTTCAAGTTTGACGAAACAAGGCTTGTCAACGCTTTTGGATGCAACTGCAGAATTGCTTGATAAAACACCTGAATTTCTGCTTTATGATGAGTCTGAAATGGAAGAGGAAGCCTATTATGGCTTTGATGAAGATGCTCCAGCCTTTGAAATTTCACGCGATGATGACGCTGCCTGGGTTTTATCTGGTGATAAGTTGGAAAAACTCTTTACCATGACAAACTTTGACCGTGAGGAAGCTGTCATGAAATTTGCACGGCAACTACGTGGTATGGGGGTAGACGAAGCATTGCGGGCGCGTGGTGCTAAGGATGGTGACTTAGTTCGCATCGGCAAGTTTGAATTTGAATTTGTAGACTAAAAAGGAGTGATATCATGGGTGATAAACCAATATCCTTTCGCGATGAAAATGGCAATTTCGTTTCTGCAGCTGACGTTTGGAATGAAAAAAAGCTTGAAAAACTTTTTAACAAACTCAATCCGAACCGAAAGCTTCGCTTGGAACGTGAAAAATTAGCACAAAAGAAAAAAGAATAGGACTTGCTCATTTTTGAGCTAAGTCCTATTTTTCAGTTTGTGGTAATTTCGTTTAATAAGTCTTGGGCAGTTGTGGTTGGATTGACACGGACACGGTTGAGGGTTAGAAGTCCGTCATTAAGAGAAGCTAGTCCATTGTTGGTTGTTAACCCCATTTTATAGCCGAGGCTTTCAGCAATCTGTGTCGTTGTTTCACTATAACGTCCAGAAGGATAAGCAACCGTCGTTGTGTTTTGTGACAGGTTGCTGTCTAGATATTGCTTAGAAGCTTGCAATTCTGTCGTTTGTGTTTCTGCACTTGAAAGGGATAAATCCGGATGATTAACGGTATGATCTTCAAAAGACATTCCCTTTTGCTTCATTTCCTTGATTTGCGCAAGCGTCAGTATATCCTCGCGTCCATTTTCGACAAAACCAGTAATGACATTATTGGTTGCCCGCATTTGGTATTTTTGAAGAAGTGGGAAAGCATTGGTGTAAAAATCTCTCAAACTATCATCAAAGGTCAACCAAACGACTTTTTTATTTTTCGGAAGGACATTTTCAGTCAAAACTTTATAGGCTTCCTTTGGCGTGAGAGTATAATAGCCAGCGTCTTTTAGAGCTTTCAAATGACTTTCAAACGTTTCAGGCGAGACAATCAAACCAGCATTTGCTGCTTCAGAAGGATCCATATTGTGAATCGCATGGTACATCAAAATAGGGAATTTAACAGGCTGATCTTGCTTTATCCATTTCACTTTGCTTACTTTTTCACTAGATCCAGATGTTTCTTCAGTAGTTGCTTGAGAAGTAGAAGATTTGCTCACTTTTGAAGTGGCAGTTCTGGTATGGTTATTAGCCAGATTTGTTCCAGAGCGTTTCCACATAAATGTTCCTGCAATAACCAGAACAACCAATAAGATGAAGCTTATAATAGCACGTCGTTGTCTCCTCTTACGAATACGATTTCGTACAGAACGATTACCAGAATGTTTTCCCATTATGTGGAACTCCTTTTACTTTTAAATCACTATGTATATTTTACCATATTTCTGACTAACCGTTCACAATTTTTTAAAATAGATTTCTATTATTTTATAAAAATCCTAAAGTCTGCTTACTAGAAAAAAACAAGTTTATTTGCTATAATAAAAAGCATAAAATCTCAAGGAGTAGTCATGTCTATTAAAATTGCTTTACTTGGTTTTGGGACAGTTGCTAGTGGTGTTCCATTTTTATTGAAAGAAAATAGTGAAAAGATTGTGCAAGCAGCTCATTCAGAAATTGAAATTGCGAAAGTATTGGTAAAAGATGATGCTGAAAAAGAATGCTTGTTAGCAGCAGGAAATCATTTTAATTTTGTCACGACGATTGATGAAATTTTAAATGATAATGAAGTAACGATTGTCGTTGAATTGATGGGGCGTATTGAACCTGCAAAAACTTTCATCACTCAAGCGCTAGAGGCAGGTAAGCATGTTATCACTGCAAATAAAGACTTGCTGGCAGTTCATGGCGCTGAGTTGCTTGAGATTGCTGCAAAACACAAGGTAGCTCTTTACTATGAAGCGGCAGTAGCGGGAGGAATTCCGATTTTACGCACGCTTGTTAATTCCCTAGCTTCTGATAAAATTACACGTATTCTTGGTGTGGTCAATGGGACATCCAACTTCATGATGACCAAAATGGTAGAAGAGGGCTGGTCTTATGAGGCGGCACTTGCTGAAGCACAACGACTTGGATTTGCAGAAAGTGACCCAACCAATGATGTGGATGGGATTGATGCTGCATATAAAATGGTTATTTTGAGTCAATTTGCCTTTGGAATGACGGTTAAATTTGAAGATGTCGCCCACCAAGGCATTCGCAATATTACACCAGAAGATGTAGCGGTTGCGCAGCAATTAGGCTATGTTGTCAAATTAGTTGGTTCTATTGAAGAAACAAAATCAGGTCTCGCTGCAGAAGTCACACCGACCTTTTTACCAAAAACTCATCCTCTTGCTAGTGTGAATGGCGTGATGAATGCAATCTTTGTAGACTCTATCGGTATTGGTGAGTCGATGTATTACGGTCCAGGTGCGGGACAAAAACCCACTGCAACAAGTGTTGTCGCAGATATTATTCGGATTGTTCGACGGATTAACGAAGGAACTGTTGGAAAAGCCTTTAATGAGTTTCAGCGTGAATTAGTTCTGGCTAAACCAGAAGATCGTAAGAGCCCGTATTACTTTTCGATATTAGCACCTGATGCGAAAGGACAAGTTTTACGCTTAGCAGAAATTTTTAATGCTGAAAATGTCTCCTTTAAGCAAATTCTGCAACAAGGAACAGACGGAAATACTGCACGTGTTGTGATTATTACCCATGCTGTCAACAAAACGCAGCTAGAAAATGTCACTCGAAAATTGCAGGCAACTTCTGATTTTAAATTATTGAACACCTTCAAAGTATTAGGAGAATAAAATGAAAATTATTGTACCTGCAACGAGCGCGAATATTGGTCCGGGATTTGACTCGGTTGGTGTAGCTGTCAGTAAATATCTAACCATTGAAGTTTTGGGAGAAAGCGACCATTGGCTGATTGAGCATGATTTGGAGCGGCGTATTCCTTCTAACGAACGGAATTTATTGATTAAAGTGGCGCGCAGAATTGCTCCAGCTATTCAACCTCATCATTTAAAAATGACAAGTGATATTCCTTTAGCGCGTGGTCTGGGTTCTTCTAGTTCCGTTATTGTTGCAGGGATTGAACTTGCAAATCAATTGGCAAATTTGCAGTTGTCAAATGCTGAAAAATTGAATTTTGCGACGAAAATTGAGGGACATCCAGATAATGTAGCACCTGCTATTTATGGTAATTTGACGATTTCTAGTTATTTAAACGAGAAAGTTTCAACTGTAGTGACGGAATTTCCAGAAGTAAGCTTTATTGCCTATGTTCCAAATTATGAATTGCGTACTAAAGACAGCCGTGGCGTTCTTCCAAAAGGTTTATCTTATCGTGAAGCTGTCACTGCAAGCTCTGTAGCGAATGTGGCTATTGCCGCTTTAATGAAGGGCGATATGGTAACAGCAGGGCGTGCTATTGAGTCCGACCGTTTTCATGAGCATTTTCGCCAAGGTTTGATTAAGGAATTTCCAAAAATCAAGATGCTAGCAAAGAAAAACGGTGCGTATGCGACTTATCTATCAGGAGCAGGACCTACTGTGATGGTTCTAGCACCAAAAGACCAGTCGAATATGATAAAAGAGAAAATAGAAGATCAACAATTTAAAGGACAAGTTTTTGAGCTTCAGGTTGATTGCCGAGGCGTTCGAGTAGAAAAATGAGAAGAGAGTGAAGAGGGTGGAACAGAACTAATGAAACGAAAATTTAGTTCGTAATCCTACCTTCGTAAGGTTGCTCAATAGTCTGAGCAACTATTGAGATGGCAGATAAGGAAAACGAAGTTTTCGCCAAAAGTGGCTCTTCCGAGCTTGAAAAGTGAACCCGCTTGGAAAGCTCTATCTGCCACCTCAAGGCAGTACTTTGAGCAATCAGTCGCTGCGTCGTTGATTTATTACATAGTGTACTTTTTAGGTTGGGAATTTTTGTCCTAACCTCTTTTAATATTTTTACAAAAAATCTCCTCTTGTCTATTTATTCAAATGTATGCTATAATAAATAAAGAATATATAAAGGAGCACGGTTATGAATAAACTTGATTTGCAGGCGCTTGCGGATGAGTTAGGGTTGCAATTTGATGAGACTTCATCTGTTATTTTTGGTCAAAAAGATGGTTATACTTTCTATATTGAACAAACGAATCAAAAAAATCAATACTGTATTTGTTGTTCGGTAAAAAATGGTGAAGCATTACCATCTTTGGAAGAATTCAAAGAATTGACGAAATCTTCTAAGGCTTTGAAAACTTATCAGGTTAATTTATATAAAGCAACTTTTTATATTAAAACTGGTATGACTAAAGGAAAAACACGTGAACATATTCGTCAGGGATTACAAGACATTATCGCGTTCTTGAAAGAAAGAAATCTGACGAATGTTTGCGAGCAGACCGGAAAAGCAGGGCAAGTGGATGTTTATCAGGTAGGAGGAAATTTGTTGCTTCTTTCACCAGAAGCCTTTCAGGAATTAAGTTCGGATTTGTCTATCGCCAATCAAGCTTATGATCATCAAAAAGAAAGTATCTTAGCAGGTACAGTAGGGGCATTTCTGGGAAGCTTGATAGGGGGAATTGTTACCTTAGTGATTGCTCAACTTGGTTATGTAGCTGTTGTCTCAGGAATTGTCATGGGAGTTTGTACAGTAAAAGGGTACGAATTGTTAGGTAAAAAGTTGTCTAAAGTTGGTATCGCGATTAGTGTTGTTTTTATGCTTATCATGATGTTGGTTGCGCACCAATTTGACTATGCAATTCAGCTTGCAAAAGCAGAAAGAGCAGATGTTTTTACCGCTTTTACTTATCTGACAAATTATATCTTAAATGGCAATGAAGTACATATTTCTTATTGGACAAATCTTGGTTTGCTATTATTGTTCACAGGTGCTGGGGCTGTGGGAACGATTATCAGTGCTCTTTCCGCACAATCACAGAAATATCTTACAAGAAAATTAGGGTAAGTTTAAATATTTTAAGGCTTGGATTTTCATCTGAGCTTTTTTAGATTTAACTTACAAACTATTGAATATTTGCTATGGTTATTCATCAAAATATTTAGCATGTTATTTTTACTTAGTCTAATTGAATTGTCGTCTCAACTATGCTACAATCAAGATATGATGTTCAATAAATTAACCAGAAAAAGTCGTATAGATCAATACTTAATAAAAAAAATGATTGCCTTTCGGCAAATGAGTTTCATTAAAATTACACAAGAAACATTGGTATCGCTCTTTCCTTTTTTCTTGCTAACAACGACAACAATGGTTTTGTCAGAGTCGGTTTTTTCAGTAAATGGTTATATTAACAACCTATTCAGCGTTCGCTCTTGGTTTCCGTATTTTTCGACAATTGGATTGGTTTTGACAAACTGTACTGCTTTGATAGGTGGGATGGCGGGCCCTTTAGCGACTTATTTTAGCGCAAAATACACAGCTGGTTATTATGGTCGTAGTACGGGGACAGCTGGGATTACAGCCTTTATTTTTAGCTTATTAGTTAATTCGCGCGAATTATTTTCGGTGGTTTTAAATGACGGCGCTTTGACGAAAATCAATCTTCCTGTCAATATCAATCTAATTGTTGCGATATTGATTGGTTATGTGGTGGGACAAATTTTTCGATTTTCAAGTCCGAATGATGATCACATTGTAGATGAGCATTTTATTTATTACCCTAAAACGTTGTGTCCTATCTTTTGCTCGTTTGCTCTGGCTGCCTTGGTTAGTTTTCTCATTAATCTAGGCAATCGATACAATGTTTTTTCAACAATTATAACTTTTTTGTCAGGCTTAATTGTCAATCGAAATAATATCTTTGTCATTGAAATGAATACCGCCTTACGGACTTTTAGCGCTTGGATTGGAAATAGTAATCCATTTAATGACCTGCCATTTATCAATGACTCCTTTGCCTTGGATAATCTTAATTATGCTTTGAAACATCATACTACAACAGGGGTACCTTATCTCTTTTCAACGACCAATCTGTATGATGCTTATGGAACATTTGCGGGACTGGGCGGAGTTTTAGCTCTTCTCGTAGCTATTCTCTGGAAATCTCGGAGTGACAAAGACCGAGATGTGAGTTTGAAAAGTATTTTTCCTTCACTTTTTAACCATGGTGTAGCCTTTATGGTTGGGATTCCTATATTTTTCAACTTTCTATTTTTAATCCCTTTTATCCTCGTACCAATGCTGAATGTCTTTGTAGCTAGTATTTTTCTATATTTTAGAATAATGCCTCCGGCTGTTTATCCAGTTCCTAGCGGAGCGCCAAGTGTTTTATTGGGACAGGCGGAAGTTTGCGAGCATTAGCAGTAGGAATTTTCATTTTTATTATCGATGTTCTTATTTATATCCCCTTTGTGAGATTTAATGACCGGATTCATGAGGAACTCAGACAAATGGATCAGAAAGGAGGCGAACATGACTAAAAAGATAAAAATAGTGCTGCTGACTGTTCTAATTTTTTTGATAGGACTAGCAGTTCCCTCTTATAGTTGGACGAGAAAAAACATTGATCAAATTGCTAAATTTTATAATGCTCGGATGTCGCCAATCATTATGATACCAGGTAGTTCTGCTACGGAGAACCGATTTGACGGCTTGGTTCAAAAGCTCAATCAAAGACGTCGTGGCGTGAAGCATAGCTTGCTCAAAGTTAAAGTCTGGAATGACGGACGAATTACATATAGCGGATCTATCGCAGCGAATGATAATGAGCCAATTATTGTGATTGGTTTTGAAAATAATAAAGATGGCTATAGTAACATCAAAAAACAAGCCAAAATGGTTGACGCTGCCTTTGAAAATCTCCAAGGAAAATACAATTTCAATAATTTTAAGGGTTTGGGTCACTCAAACGGTGGTTTAATTTACACAGCTTTTATTGAAAATTACCTCGGCAGCTATGATGTGGAATTGAAGAAATTGATGACAATCGGAACGCCTTATAACTTTACTGAAACCAATATCAACAACAAAACTGAGATGTTAGCTGATTTCATTAAAAATCGCGAAAATATTCCGACTACTTTAGCTATGTATTCTGTTGCAGGAACCATTACTTATGATTCAGACGAATTGGTACCAGATACGAGCGTGAGTGCAGGGAAATATATTTATCAAGGACAAGCGGCGCACTATACTGAAACCACAGTCACAGGTGCGGATGCCCAGCACTCGGACTTGCCAACCAATGATGAGGTTGTCTCCTTAGTTCAAGAGCGCCTTGTAGATAGACAAAACCAGCGAAATCAAAGAAATTGAGAAAGAGTAGGACAGACGCCTAGGGCTGCTGACACAATCATGGTCATCTATCCTATCTCCTCTTTTTGTTGTTATAAATTATGAATCGGACGATAATTTGCTATTCATTTTTTGCATACTGCTCTGCAATTTTGCTATTGTACTTTTTCTGAAAAGAGCGTTATACTTATAATAAAAATTGTGAAAAGAGGAAATTACATGCAAAATATAACCTTAAACAACGGTGTAGAAATTCCAATTTTAGGTTTTGGAGTGTACCAAATTGCTCCCAAAGATACCAAAAGAGCTGTACTAAATGCTATCAAGGCAGGTTATCGTCATTTTGATACTGCTCAAGCCTATGCCAATGAACAGGAAGTAGGTGAGGCGATTCGAGAGTCTGGGATTGACCGCAAAGAGTTTTTCATCACTAGTAAAGTCTGGCTATCCAACTATGGATACGACAAGGCTTATGCCTCGGTTTTAGAATCTCTTGACAGAATGGAGTTAGATTATCTGGATCTTATGTTGCTCCACCAACCTTTTGGTGACTATTATGGTGCCTACCGTGCTTTGGAAAAACTTTACAAAGAAGGAAAACTTCGAGCGATTGGTGTGTCTAATTTCTATCCAGATCGTCTCAGCGACATTGTAGCTTTCAATGAGATTACACCACAAGTCAATCAAGTGGAAACTCACCCACTGAATCAACAGATATTCGCACAAGAAAATATGATAAAAAATAAGGTGCAAATTGAATCTTGGGCTACTTTTGCAGAAGGTCGTGGTGACATTTTCAACAATCCAATTCTCAAAAGTATTGCTGATAAACATGGTAAATCCACTGCACAAGTCATGGTTCGCTGGCAAGTTCAACGGGGAATTGTTTGCTTGACTAAGTCTTCACGTTTTGAGCGAATGAAGGAAAATATTGATGTTTTTGACTTTGAACTCAGTGCAGAAGATATGGCAAAGATTGCAAGTATGGATACCCAAACCAGCCTTTTCTTTAATCATCAAGAAGCCAGCACAGTAGATCTCTTTTTAGGATTTCTGGGGAGAAAATGAAAACAGGATTTTCGTTTGATTTCAGAAAATAACTATGCTGGTTTTCATTCAGATAACATTTTAATAACAATTGGGTATAATTGCTTGATTTTCGCTTGAGGAAGATTATTATATATGTAAGTAATCTGATGTAAAGAATGCTTTATTATAATTTTTGAAAGGTTATCTAATGTTAACTCCAAAATTTAGTCTATTTGTTCTTGCTAGCTATTTTATCTTACCAATTATTGCATTGTTATTTCCAAACAAATATGTTAAATTAATCATATTTGATATTTCTATTAGAAAATATTTTGGTGATAGGTCTGTATATAAAGGGCAAGTATTTTAACTGATAGCCTTATCTTACAATACAATAGTAACAATAGTACCAAGAAAAAAGCCTAACTTTTTATTTTGATTGAGTTGGGCTTTTTCATCTTATTCAGTTTTAATATTAGAACGATATTGAGTTGATTAATAATCTTATTTTATAGTGAATATATCTTGTTTTTTTCATGAGCATGGACTATTTAGTTTTCACCAACTCCTGTAAAATAGCTTTATTCTTCTTCAAAACGGAAATGTAGAAAGTCGCAGAAGCATTTACCAACTCAACAAAGGCTGCCCAATCTTTTTGAACAATAAACTTTGTTTGCGTCAGTTGATTGACTAATGGCTGCCAAATACCTAGATCCGAGCGCAGCAGCATAGTCAAATTAGCCAATTCTGCAAGCTTTATCTCTTTTCGTGTGGCATACGGGTGAGTCAAGGGAACGGATAAGTAAAGTTGCTCCATGAAAAGACCCGTGGAAAGAATATGCTCTTTTTTGATAGGATAGTCTGTTACAATGAAGTGAACGTTTTCGTCATCCAGAGATTTTTCTAATTCCTCATTCGTCTTTTGTTCAATTTGAATGTGTTGCTCCAAGCCTTTTTCTTTCATACGACTTTCCGGTTCAAAGATGGCTCCCGGTGCATTAACACCACCAAAAATAGTACTTTCTTTTAATGCAAAATGTTGTACATCATCGAGAAATTTTTGTTTTTGTTTCAGAAATTTTTTGGCTAGTTTAACAGTTTGATGACCGGTTTCCATGAAACTTAATTTATTTTTTTCTTCGCTCAAAAAGAGTAACTCCCAATTCATCTTCCAGCATTTGCATATTTCGAGTTAAGGATGGCTGAGAGATGAGTAGGACTTCAGCTGCCTTAGACAAGGTTCCCTCCTGTGAGAAAACAATGAGTTGCTCCAAGTGTTGTAAATTCAGCATGATGTCTCCTTTTTGATCAATGAGTTGGACAGTTTTAACTATAGGTAAAATGAATACTAGTATCATCCATCGTTATTGTACAATTTTTTATTTGTCTTGTAAAATGAGAGCATAGAGCAGCACAAGTCGTTCAAACCTATTCAAGTTCTATGCAAACCTTTTCAATTCGTAAAAAATCTGATATAATAAGAATGAAAAAAATTATTAGAGGAGAGTAGCATGTCTAAAAAAATTATTGGAATTGATTTAGGTGGTACATCTGTGAAGTTTGCGATTCTGACCCAAGAGGGAGAAGTTCAAGAAAAATGGTCTATTAAGACAAACATTTTAGATGAAGGTAGTCATATTGTTGATGATATGATTGAATCTATCAATCATCGCTTGCGACTATTGGGACTTGGGGCAGAAGATTTCATCGGAATCGGCATGGGCTCACCTGGTGTTGTGGATCGTGAAAAAGGAACGGTTGTCGGAGCTTACAATCTCAACTGGAAAACTCTGCAACCTGTAAAGGAAAAAATTGAGAAAGCGACTGGCATTCCTTTCTTTATTGATAATGACGCAAATGTAGCTGCTCTTGGTGAACGTTGGAAAGGTGCTGGTGAAAACCAACCAGATGTTGTCTTTATGACACTTGGAACAGGTGTCGGTGGTGGTATTGTTGCGGAAGGAAAATTACTGCATGGGGTAGCTGGAGCAGCCGGAGAATTGGGGCATATCACAGTTGATTTTGATCAGCCGATTCTCTGTACTTGTGGTAAAAAAGGTTGCTTAGAAACCGTAGCTTCTGCAACAGGTATTGTTAATTTAACGCGTCGCTACGCTGATGAATATGCTGGTGATGCAGAGCTGAAAAAACTGATTGATAATGGCGAAGACGTTAATGCAAAAATTGTCTTTGATTTGGCTAAAGCTGGTGATGAATTAGCTCTCATTGTTTATCGCAATTTTGCACGTTATCTTGGTATTGCTTGTGCCAACATTGGATCTATCTTAAATCCGTCAACGATTGTCATCGGTGGTGGCGTCTCTGCTGCAGGAGAATTTTTACTAGACGGTGTTCGTAAGGTTTATGAAGAAAATTCTTTCCCACAAGTGCGTACTTCGACAAAACTGGCACTTGCAACGCTTGGAAATGATGCAGGAGTCATTGGAGCAGCTTCATTGGTTCTTCAATAATTCTACTAAAATGGAAAAAATAATCCAAATAAGGCATTTACAATTATTACAAAATTTGTTATGATATTAGTTAGTGCGCAATGGAAGCACTAGAAAACGACTAATCCGCTGTGGTCTTGAATCGTAAGATTAGTAAGATAGGAGAAGAAAAATGAATCCATTAATCCAAAGTTTGACTGAAGGTCAACTTCGTACTGATATTCCTGCATTCCGTCCTGGTGACACTGTTCGTGTTCACGCGAAAGTTGTCGAAGGAAATCGCGAACGTATCCAAATCTTCGAAGGTGTGGTTATCGCTCGTAAAGGTGCTGGTATTTCAGAAAACTATACTGTTCGTAAAATTTCTAACGGTGTAGGTGTTGAACGTATCTTCCCACTTCACACACCACGTGTTGAAAAGATTGAAGTTGTTCGTTACGGTAAAGTACGTCGTGCGAAATTGTATTACCTTCGTGCATTGCAAGGTAAAGCAGCGCGTATCAAAGAAATTCGCCGTTAATGTGGAATTAACTCTGTCACTTGGCAGAGTTTTTCTCTAGTCCCCTTAGTTCAATGGATATAACAACTCCCTCCTAAGGAGTAGTTGCTGGTTCGATTCCGGCAGGGGACATAATGTGCCCTCAAAAGTCCTTATTGTTGAAGGGCTTTTGTGTTTTTTGAGTTCAATATTTGCTTGTTATTCTCAATAAAATATAAAAGTAAAGTTTGTTTTGGAAACATCTGACTGAAAGGATAAGAATATGAAGGCTTATTTTATTGGAGGACTAGGCTGCAATTGCTATTATCCCCAGGACTTTTTTAATGCACTGTCTTTTCCAGTTACTTATCTAGATATTTATGATTCTAGGTTGGAAGAGCAACTGATTTCATTACAGGCGTTGAAAGATTGGTTTATGGCACAAGTTGATATGGATGACGATATTCTGTTAATAGCCCATTCTTTGGGAGCAGATTTAGCAGTTTATCTAACAAGTGTCTATGATAAAATTACGCATCTCGTCTTATTAGATGGTGGATACATTAATATGGATAAAATTTGCCCTTTGAATGTAGAAATTGAAGATTCTCTGAATTATCTTCAAACGAATGTTTATGAGAGCCTAAAGAAAGCTGCTATAACTGAAAAACAAAGCTCTGCTGTATGGTCAGAAAATTTGGAGAGGGCGGCAAAAGAAAGTTTTGTTTTTGATAAAGTTCAAAAACATTGGTATTTAAGCTTATCTGAAAAGTTAATGACTCATTTATTGACAATAAGACGGCAAGCTTTTAGAAATTTGTCCTTTTTGAAAAATAAAAATGTAATTTTGTTCATTCCAGAAATAAACAAGGAAACACCAATTTGGAAAAAGAGGGCTATACAGACCATCCCGAACTTTCTAAACCTCATAGAAATGACTAGCTGTAGTCATTCATTGTATATGGAAAAACCGAAAGAAATAGCAGCATTGCTTGAAGACAAAATGAAAATTAGGTCACTCTTTTGAGAAAAGAAACTTTTTCTAGGACAAATTTTATGAGATAATCTTCTAAACTAAATTGGAACAATCTGATTTAGTTTTTTTATATTTTGTGTGTCATTTTACTATTTTCTGTCTTTATTTTTAGTTTCTTTTAAGAAAAAATTCAGTCACTTTTAAGAAAATGTAGATATGATAGTTCCATTCAAAAGAAAGGACGTGATGAGATGAGAAAGTCAAAGTTAAATTTGTTTGTCTGATAAATCTTGGCATCAAGGGAGGTATTGTGGCAATACTCTTTGGAATGCAATCTCTGATCGCTTAAAAATAGAAAGAAGGAATTTGACAAAAATGAAACAAGAGAACACAAGTAAGAAAGAGAAGATGATCATGGTTGAAAAAAGTACGAAATGGTGGATGACTGTTGTAGCAAGCGGGTCACTTGCTGTTGGTCTTCTCGGTGGGCTAGGTATTGCTTCTTTGGCGACAAATGCACTCAATCAGCAAGCAAAAGTACAGACAAGTACGACAACTCAGGCACAGAATAACCAGCAACAGGGAAACCAAAATCAAGGTGGTCCGGGAATGCCTCCAGGTGGACAAAACGGAAATAACCAAGGTGGTCCAAATGGCATGCCACCCCAACAAAATGGCGACCAAAGTGACAATAATAATAGTCAAAATGGCTCAGGAAACAGTAATAACTCAAAGAAAAAAGCTCCATCAAATGCTGACGGTTCAACCAAATCAGATAAGAATAGTAGCACGACAGAAAATAATGATTCAAATACAACAAATTCTTAATATTTCAGAGGAAGTCATGATATAATAGAATCAGAATAATAGAAAGTCAGTAGATTGATTTTTGGCAAGACAATGCGAAAGCATTACTTAGTTCACGATGAAGGGAGCGGGCAGAACTGAACATTCAAAATATTTTTGAGTTCGTGGCCTTATCCCCTTAAGCCTCAAAGTACTGTTTTGAGCAATCAGCTACTGCATCGTTAGTTTAGTGCATAACGAATTTTGAAACTGGAGACTTTTGTCCCAAACTCGTATTTTAGAAGGAAAAGCATATGATTAAGATTCTATTAGTGGAAGACGACCTCGGTCTATCTAATTCGGTATTTGATTTTTTGGATGATTTTGCAGATGTCATGCAAGTTTTTGACGGTGAGGAAGGATTGTACGAGGCTGAGAGTGGCGTGTACGACCTTATCTTGCTTGATTTGATGTTGCCAGAAAAAGACGGTTTCCAAGTATTGAAAGAATTGCGTGAAAAAGGCGTTACCACACCTGTTTTGATTATGACAGCCAAAGAAAGTTTGAATGATAAAGGACATGGTTTTGAACTGGGAGCTGACGATTATTTGACCAAACCATTTTATCTGGAAGAATTAAAAATGCGGATTCAAGCTCTCTTGAAGCGTTCTGGCAAGTTCAATGAAAACACCCTTTCTTATGGCGATGTCACTGTTAATTTATCAACAAACACTACACTTGTAGACGGAAATGAAGTAGAATTGCTCGGAAAAGAATTTGACTTGCTGGTGTATTTCTTGCAAAATCAAAATGTTATTTTGCCTAAGACACAGATTTTCGATCGCTTGTGGGGATTTGATAGTGATACAACGATTTCAGTTGTAGAAGTTTATGTCTCAAAAATCCGGAAAAAATTGAAAGGGACGACCTTTGCGAACAATCTTCAAACGCTTCGTAGTGTCGGATATATTTTAAAAGATGCTGAATAAACTTAAAAAAACATGGTATGCGGATGATTTTTCTTATTTCATTCGCAATTTTGGTATTTTTACTCTCATTTTCTCAGCCATGACTTTGATTATCATTCAGGTGATGCGCTCAAGCCTTTATACAACGGTCGATAATAACTTGAAAAGTCTCAGTCAGGATTCCGCTTCTGTCATCAATTTGGC
This sequence comes from Streptococcus sp. HMSC071H03, assembly GCF_001813035.1. Classification (NCBI taxonomy): domain Bacteria; kingdom Bacillati; phylum Bacillota; class Bacilli; order Lactobacillales; family Streptococcaceae; genus Streptococcus; species Streptococcus sp. HMSC071H03. The sequence goes on from NZ_KV811169.1 coordinate 142,477, forward strand.
GCTCGCTCGGAGAGTGGGGATGGAACAGAAGTCAGACAACGGAGAGCCTAAAACCGACACGGGTGACAAAGAGCTTACTGATAAACCAAATGTCAGTGCCAATACGGAAGTTATTTTATTTGATAAGAATTATAAGCCAATCATTACAAGCAATAATTTTCTGGGACTTAATAAACTTTCCTTTAATAGCAAGCAATTGGATCGCATTCGGCAAGTCCAGGTTAAAAGCAATTATGGTCGACAAGAAACCTATCGGATGATTTTATTTGAAGTGAAAATCCCAAATTTGGAAACCAATGTCAAATATGCAGCGGTCTTTATCAATATCAGTCAGTTGGAACAAAC
>NZ_KV811169.1:142921-153934 GCF_001813035.1 Streptococcus sp. HMSC071H03
GGTCTTTATCAATATCAGTCAGTTGGAACAAACTAGTCAAAATCATGAGCAGCTGATTGTAGTTGTGATGATTAGTTTCTGGGGAATTTCCTTGATTGCCAGTGTCTATCTGGCTCGAGTTAGTGTTAAACCTTTGTTGGAAAGCATTCAAAAGCAAAAGAGTTTTGTCGAAAATGCCAGTCATGAGTTGCGCACGCCTCTAGCTGTTTTACAAAATCGTTTGGAGACTTTGTTTAGAAAACCAGAAGCCACCATTATGGAATCAAGCGAAAGCATTGCTTCTAGTTTGGATGAAGTGCGGAACATGAAAATGTTGACGACAAATCTGCTTAATCTAGCACGGCGTGACGACGGGATTAAACCAGAAATTGGCGATGTCGAGCCAAATTTCTTTAATACGACCTTTACCAACTATGAAATGGTTGCCGCAGAAAATGGGAAAACTTTCCGATTTGACAATAGGATTCACCGCATGATTAAAACAGACAAGACCTTGCTGAAGCAATTAATGACGATTCTGTTTGACAATGCTCTGAAATATACAGATGAAGACGGTGTGATTGAATTGACAATTTCTGCAAATGATCGAAATTTGTTTTTGAAGGTTTCGGATAATGGTCCGGGGATTAGTACGGCAGATAAGAAAAAGATTTTTGATCGTTTTTATCGTGTTGATAAAGCACGGACTCGGCAGACAGGTGGTTTTGGTTTAGGGTTGTCGCTTGCAAAGCAAATCACAGAAGCTCTTAAAGGAACCATTGCAGTGAAAGACAATAAGCCTAAAGGAACTATTTTTGAGGTGAAGATTGCCATTAGAACGGACAATAGAAAGAAAAAATAAGTCAGGAATAACCTGTATTCATAGGGAAGGTTGTTTCGGAAGATGAGAAAAAACACGAACAAAGTCAGGATTAGTTGTTGGATATCTTGATCTGTTCGTGTTTTTATCTTGTTTAAAAGCAGCGTTGAATGGTTGAGGCTGGGGAATGTCAACATCATTTTTTCTTACTTCCGTCCGCCGGGCGGATGAGTTGTCTGACTTTTGGTTTATGCTGTCAGCTGGGCGGACGAGTCGCCTGAGTTTTAATTTATTCTGTCAGCTGGGCGGACGAGCTGACTAAGTTTCAGTTTATTCCGTCAGCTGGGCGGACGAGTTGTCTAAGTTTCGGTTTATTTTGTCGACTGGGCGGACGAGCCGCCTAAGTTTTAGTTTATGCTGTCAGCCGGGCGGACAGGGGTCTCAACTTTCGGTTTGCTTCGTCGCCCCGATCGACAGAGAGAGAATTTGGGTTTAGCTCTCTCTGTGTTCCTTATTTTATTGCGCAGACCAGACGCTAACTGATTTTTCTGCAACTGGGAAATCTGCCCAGCCGTCTTCCTCGATTATCACGGCTGAAGAGTTGTTTCCTAAGTAATCTTTAAACTCCTTACCAGCCCAATTTTCACCAACATACATGCGTTTTGAATTAGCTTGATCGTTTGTCAAAATAACAGCAATTGGTTGTCCGTTGTCTTTTCCTGAACGAGTCCAAGCGATACAATGCTCGTCATCAAAATAATCAGTCTGCTCACCATAAGCTAAGTTGAGCCGAATGTCTAATAATTTATCAAGAACTGTTTGGAAGCTGTCTTGAGCGAATTCGCCTTTGATACCATAGTAATCTCCGTAGAACACACAAGGAAGCCCAGCTTCACGAAGCAAGATAAGCGCATAAGCAGCAGGTTTAAACCATTCTTCAACAGTTGATTCTAGTGCTTGTCCACGTTGTGTGTCGTGATTATCGACAAAAGTAACAGCTGATTTAGGGTGATTTTTGACAAGCGTTTGTTCAAAAATATTTCGCAAATCATAGTCCGCCCCAGCACGACTAGCATCAAATAAGTTGTGGTGCAGTTTGACATCTACGAGATCAAAACGATAGTCAATACTTCCTAAATAATCGTTATTTGCAGTTTCATCACCATTCCAAAACTCTCCAAAGACATAGAAATCTTCTCCATACTTCGCCATAATATCACGGATAAAATTTCTCATAAAGAAAGAGTCGATATGCTTAATAGCGTCTAACCTAAAGCCATGAATGCCAGTCGTTTCGATAAACCAATCTGCCCAATCATAAAGGTTTTGAATGACTTCTGGGTGCTTAAAATCAAGGTCAGCATACATGAGATAATCAAAATTGCCATTTTCGTTATCAACTAAGTCATCATCTGCCCACCCTTTGTTGTCTCCTTGAATGAGGTAAATCCCTGATTTATTTTGCTTAGCATCATAATCCGTCCCTGTAAAGTGGTACCAATGCCATTCAAAATCATTGTATTTTTTATGGCGACCGGGGAATGTGAACTTGGTCCAGCCTTTTATTTCAAAAGGCTCAGAGAGGGCGACTGTACGATCATTTGGGTCAACTTCAATAACAGTAAATCTCTCTTTGTAATCCGCTGCCGCCTTGTGATTTAAAACGATATCTGCAATGGGTTCAATTCCATTTTCTTTGAGTGCCTTGATTGCGTTCAAATAGTCTTCCTTAAAGCCATACTTTGTCCGAACCGTTCCTTTTTGGTCAAACTCGCCTAAGTCAAATAAATCATAAATGCCGTAGCCGACATCGTTGGAACTAGTGGCTTTAAAAGCAGGTGGCATCCAAACCTTGCGAATGCCTTTAGAAGCTAGATGTGGAGCGTCTGTTGCCAAACGATTCCAATGTTGTCCGTCATTTGGTAGATACCATTCAAAATATTGCATTAATGTTTGATTTTCCATACGAGATACCTCTTTCTGGTCTTGTTGGCTACTATTTTAGCAAAATAATCTTTACAGCGCAAACGTTTGCGTAAATTTTATAGAATCAGAGGATGAAAAATAGATTGAAACGATGATTGTTGAGGTATATAATAAGGCTAGCAAGCTATTTTTATAAAAAGTTGAAGGAGCCATTGATGAAAAATAGGATTCAAGATATTTTTGACAAGAGTATGGCAATTGAGAGTTTCACCCATACGAGTTCAGAAAGAAATATAGAAAATTTTCTCAATCACTATATTGGCAGTCTGCTGTATTTTCAGGAGCATTCAGATTATTTTGGCACCTATCAGATTCCGGATGATATTTACCAGCGTAGTGTTAATTGGGCTTTGGTAAAAGGTCATTGTGCAGATACAGTGATTTTGTTTCATCACCATGATACGGTGGATATTGAGGATTTTGGAAATTTAAAGGAATTTGCTTTTGATAATGTTGCTTTGAAAAAGGCTTTAGCGAGTGCTTCACTGGGTCAAGATGTGTTAGACGATATAGCTGCTAACGAATGGCAGTTTGGCCGTGGGTCATGTGATATGAAAGCTGCATTGGCTTTGCAATTGGGAGTGGTAGCAGAATATGCGAGCAAAGCAGAAGGAGAAGTGAATCTTCTTTATTTATCAGTTGGAGATGAGGAATCCTATTCTCAGGGAATGCGAGCTGCGGTAGGTTTGCTTGCTGATCTGAAAAAGAAATTTCATCTGAATTATATCTTGGCGATTGATTCAGAACCATTTGAAAGCAATTCTGTTCAAGAAAAAGTATTGCATGTTGGAACAGTTGGGAAAATGATGCCTGTCGTGGTTACGCAGGGTATTCTTTCCCACATGAAAGAACCTCTCAAGGGTATCAATGCTGTTTCACTCCTCGCAAAAGTAGTGGAAAAAATTGATCTCAATCCCCTTTTGTCGGATTCGATTTATGGAGAGCAGGCTCCTTTGCCTTCGTGGTCTTACATGCGTGATTTGAAGGAAAATTATGATGTGTCAACCGTTCTCAGAGCAGCAGGCTATTTTAGTGTTCTTTATTTAGATAAAAGTCCAAAAGAGCTGATGACGACGATTCAACAACTCTGCCAAGAAGCCATTGATGAGTTTTATGAGCGTTATCAGGCTTTGCAGGTAACTTATAAAGAGGATAAAAAAGTCACAAAACCTCATGTATTGACTTATGAAGAGTTAATCCAGTTATGTCAAAAGAAGGCTGGATTTGAAGAATTTATGCAAAAGGTAAACCAATCTTCTCATGAAGCATTTCAAGCGGGTTCAAGCTATCAAGAAATAACCATTGCAACTGTTCAAAAGGTGATAGATTTCTATGATAAAAAGGAAGCATTTGTTGTGCTGGCTATTGCGCCGCCTTATTATCCTTCTATGAATTGTCGACATCTGAAAAATAGCGTGGTTGATATAGAAAAACTCATTGCACTTTATAATGGATACTTATCTGACACAGAGACTGGTCGTCTCGCAGTAGAAGAGTTCTTTATGGGAATTTGTGATATTAGTTATTGTGCTTTAGAAAAATCTGTTGAAGAGTATCAAAAAATTATCGAGAGTATGGCTGTTCCTGAACATTTATATTCGATTGATTTTGAGAAAATTCAGGACATCAATGTTCCTGGCATCAATCTGGGACCTTGGGGAAAAGATTTACATCAGTTAACAGAACGCGTCTATGAAAAGGATATGTTGGAGACGATTCCTCAATTTCTGTTATATTTGCTAGAACATATTGACAGTATTAAAAAATAAAAAAACAAGAGCTATATTCATAACTGAGCTGAATATAGCTTTTGATGTTTATGAAAATTGCGCTAAAAAGTTATCTAGTTCTTTTTGGTTATGAAGAACTATAAATTTGTAGGGATACATTTTTTGAAGTTTCTCATATCGTTTCCGAATATTAGCAGTTCGTCCGTCAAGTAAGATCCAGCGGATAAATTCCCAGTCAAACTTTTCAGGACAGCCTTGTGCCATACTGCCTCTGACCTTACCTCTGTTCTTGGAATAACGCTTTGCAGCCCGTAAAAGACAATCCCAACGCGAGAAATTTAAAAAGATAATTTGGTCTGCTTGCTCCATTCTCTCTTCATAGCAGCAGGAGCTGTAGTTTCCGTCTATCACCCAAGACAGATTCTCGTTTAAGAAAGTCTTGACTTGCTCTTGCATCCAGCTGCGGTCACTCATTTCCCAATTGGGTAGAAATTGTAGCGTGTCCAAATGAAGCAGTGAGATGTCATAATGTTTTGCTAAATATTTAGCAAGTGTAGACTTTCCAGAGCCGGAGTAGCCGATAATTGCGATTTTCATATAGAGCCTTTCTTACCGATGCAACAAAAAAAGCTCCACTGAGCTCTTTTTTACGTTATGCAGATTATTTTGCAAGTTTGCTAGCAAGGCGTGCTTTATCGCGGCTCGCTTTGTTTTTGTGAATCAAACCTTTAGTTTCTGCTTTATCAATAGCTGAGCTTGCAGCACGGAAAAGTTCTTCAGAAGGATTTGCTTCAAATGCTTTAATTGCAGAACGCATAGCTGATTTTTGAGCTGAGTTTTTTTCGTTTTGTTTAACGTTTAATTCAGCTCGTTTGATAGCTGATTTAATATTTGCCAATGTTTTCACCTCCAATGATATACTAACTATCTAATTATATATGAAAAGTTGAGATTTGACAAGCCTTTTTATTTTTTTAAGTAAATTTCATCAATCTCATGATTTTCTGTTTTATGAAGAATAATTTCAGCTCGGTTGCGTGTGGGTTCGATATAATCCTGTAAATTGACAAGATTAATAGATTTCCAGACATTTTGAGCAAATTCCATAACTTTGTTTTCTGGCTGAGAAGTGAAAGGATGATAATAGTTATTTGGATCTTCTTTTGCTAAAGTGAGCAATTTTTTAAAGCGGTCCAGATACCAAGTTTCGATATTTTCAACTTCCGCATCCACGTAAATCGAAAAATCAAAGAAATCCGTCATATAAAGGCGTTCATTTTGTGGATTTTGGAAAACGTTGATACCTTCAACAATGACAAAATCTGCAGCTGTAACAGACTGTTTTTTATTAGGAACAATATCATAAATTTCATGTGAATAAACAGGGATTTGGTAGTTTTGTCCATTTTTGATATTGTCAAGAAAATCAAGCAGCAGCTCCATGTTATAACTTTCTGGAAAGCCTTTGCGCTTGAGGAGATTTTGCTCCTCCAAATGAGCATTAGGATAAAGAAATCCATCTGTTGTTACCAATTCAACAGTTGCATTAGAAAATGTCCGAGATAAAAGTATTTGCAAGAGCCGACTGGTAGTAGATTTTCCAACAGCGACACTTCCAGAAACACCAATGATGAACGGTTGCCGTTTGCTTGCTTTCTGTAAAAAAATCCCTTTTGAGAATGCCAAATCCTCTTTTGAACGCTTGTAAATCTGAATAAGATTGGTTAAAGGCAGATAAACATCTGTCACATCTTGAAGGCTGATCTTATCATTGAAACTTTTGATAGAATTCAATTCTTTTTGCGTCAAAGGCGGGGTTGTTTTACGATGCAGATTTTGCCAAGTTTTTCGACTAATCTTTTCAAAATGGATAAATTCGTTCGTCATATTCACTCCTATAGTTGAAAAATAGTATAACATAATTTTAAACAAATTGTAAACGGTTTACAAATAAAAGGTCTTTATGTTAAAATAGTTTTATGGCTAAAATGTATTTCGCAGAAAATCCAGATGCAGAACATGATATTCACAAATTGAAGGTTCAACTTCTGGGGCAAAATGTGACTTTCTTGACTGATGCAGGAGTCTTTAGTAAGAAAATGATTGATTATGGCAGTCAAGCTCTTTTAAAGTGTCTTGATTTTCATAAGCAAGAAAGCGTATTAGATGTCGGTTGTGGCTATGGAACATTAGGACTTACTTTGGTCAAAGCTAAAGAAGTCGAAGCAACGCTTGTTGATATAAATCAGCGCGCTCTTGATTTGGCGCGTCAAAATGCTGAGCGCAATCAAGTCCTAGCTACGATTTTTCAATCTAATCTTTATCAAAATGTAGAAGGGAGATTTCATCATATTATCAGTAATCCACCGATTCGAGCAGGGAAACAGGTCGTTCATGAGGTGATTACAGGAAGTTATACGCACTTACTAGACGGGGGCGACTTGACGATTGTGATTCAAAAAAAACAAGGGGCACCAAGCGCAAAAGCTAAGATGGAAGAGGTTTTTGGAAACTGCGAAATTCTAAAAAAAGATAAGGGATATTATATCCTTAGAAGTAGGAAGGAAATATGAGAGCAGTTGATGTTATTCAGAAAAAGCGAGACGGCTTAGAATTAACTAGTGATGAAATCAAGTGGTTAATTGAAGGCTATGTTGCCGGAACTGTGCCAGATTATCAAATGTCAGCTTTTGCAATGGCAGTATATTTTAAAGGCATGAGCACTCGCGAGATTTCTGATTTGACGATGACTATGGTAGGGACAGGTCAGCAAATTGATTTGTCAGCTATATCTGGCGTTAAGGTTGATAAGCATTCAACCGGAGGCGTAGGAGACAAGGTAACGCTTGTACTGGTGCCTTTGGTAGCTAGTTTTGGAATCCCTGTTGCTAAAATGAGCGGTCGTGGACTCGGTCACACAGGGGGAACGCTTGATAAATTAGAATCCATTAAAGGATTTCAAATTGAGCGCAGCCAAGAAGAATTTATTAAGCAAGTACAGGATATTGGACTATCCGTCATTGGTCAGTCAAATCAGTTGGTGAAAGCTGATAAGTTACTTTATGCTTTGCGTGATGTGACAGCTACCGTCGATACGATTCCTCTGATTGCAAGTTCTGTTATGAGCAAGAAAATTGCAGCTGGTGCGGATAGCATTTTGTTAGACGTGACAGTTGGGGAAGGCGCATTTATGAAAAATCTAGAAGATGCGCGTGCTCTAGCTCGTACTATGGTTGATTTAGGAAAGGCGGTTGGGCGTAGGACGACAGCAGTTATTACTGATATGAGCCAACCTCTGGGAACTAGCATTGGTAATCGTTTGGAAATCCTTGAAGCTTTGGATATTTTGCAAGGAAAAGGTCGGGAAGATGTGACTGAATTTATTTGTGAATTAGGTCAAATCATGCTCGGCTTAGCAAATGTCGAAAAAACTGTAGACGAGGTTCGAGAACATCTATTTAATGGTTCAGCTCTTCAAAAATTTGAAGCCATGGTTGCAGCGCAAGGTGGCGATTTAGAAGATTTGTACCGCCCTTCTTCAGCAAAATACGTTGTAGAAGTAACTGCAGATGAAGCTGGTTATATTTCTGAACTACCAGCGATGGAATTTGGTCTATTTGCTATGCGGATGGGTGCTGGCCGAGCTGTGAAAATGGATGCATTAGACTTTGAAACAGGAATTGTTTTTGAAAAGAAAGTCGGAGAATCAATCAAAATTGGTGAAATTGTCGCAAAAGTTTATGCAAATGAAAAAATTTCACAAGAACTAGTTACAGAATTCAAAAAAAATGTTAAAATAAGTAATGAGTCAAAAAAAGTTCAAGAGATTATTGAAGTAATCGCTTAACTTACAGGAGAACCGAAAATGAAGTTAAATAAATACATCGATCATACGCTTTTGAAACCAGATGCTCAACAAGAGCAAATTGAAAAATTGATTGAAGAAGCAAGAGTATATGATTTTGCAAGTGTTTGTGTTAATCCAACATGGGTCAGTTTTGCAACAGAAGGATTACGAGATACAGATGTTAAGGTTTGTACGGTTATTGGTTTCCCTTTGGGTGCAAATACACCTGCTGTAAAAGCTTTTGAGGCAAAAGATGCCATTAAGAACGGAGCAGACGAAGTAGACATGGTTATCAATATTGGTGCTTTGAAATCTCAAAATCTGGTGTTGGTAGAAGAAGATATTGCTGCTGTTGTGGAAGCAAGCGGTGACACACTTGTAAAAGTAATTATCGAAACTTGTTTGTTAACTGATGAAGAAAAAGTTGTAGCGTGTCAGTTAGCCCAAAAAGCTGGTGCAGACTTTGTAAAAACTTCAACTGGATTTTCAACAGGTGGAGCTACTGTTCATGATGTAGCATTGATGAGAAAGACAGTGGGTCCAGATATGGGTGTTAAAGCTTCAGGTGGGGCTCGTTCGTATGAAGATGCAGTTGCATTTATTGAAGCAGGCGCAACGCGTATCGGAGCTTCTTCTGGTGTAGCCATTATGAAAGGGGAAAAAGCTAGTGGCGACTACTGAGTTGATTGATCTAGCTATTGAGACAAGTAAAAAGGCCTACGTTCCTTATTCTCATTTTCCAATTGGTGCCGTACTAGTAGCAAAAAATGGTCAGATTTTTACAGGTGTGAACATTGAAAATGCTAGTTTTGGTTTGACAAATTGCGGGGAACGCACAGCTATTTTTAAAGCGGTTTCTGAAGGCGTCACAGACTTTGAGGAGTTAATCGTCTACGGTGAAACCGAACAGCCTGTTTCTCCATGCGGAGCTTGTCGACAAGTAATGGCCGAATTTTTTTCTAAGGATTTAAAGGTAACGCTTGTTGCCAAAGATAAATCGACGGTCGTGATGACGGTCAAGGAATTACTTCCATATTCTTTTACTAACTTAGACTAGTTAGTAAAAAAGGTCATTTGACCATAGTTAATCTTGCAACGTTGTTGCACATCTTATTTAGGAGGTTCAGAGATGAACAAGAAACAATGGCTAGGCCTTGGTCTAGTAGCTGTCGCAGCAATTGGACTTGCTGCATGTGGTAACCGTGCATCTAAATCAGATAATAAAGATGCAAAGACGGATTTGAAAGCTGCAATTGTTACAGATACAGGTGGTGTAGATGATAAATCATTTAACCAATCTGCTTGGGAAGGTTTGCAAGCTTGGGGTAAAGAAAATGGATTGACAAAAGACCATGGCTTTACTTACTTCCAATCTACAAACGAATCTGAATACGCTACAAACCTTGAGCAAGCTGCTTCTAGCAATTACAAATTAGTATTTGGTATTGGATTTGCTCTTCGTAATGCAGTAGAATCTGCTGCAAAGGATCACTCTGATATTAACTATGTTATTATTGATGATGAAATTAAAGGTCAAAAGAATGTAGCTTCTGCACTCTTTGCAGATAACGAAGCTGCTTACCTTGCTGGTGTGGCTGCAGCCAAAACAACTAAAACAAAAATGATTGGTTTTGTTGGTGGTATCAAAGGTGCTGTATTAACTCGTTTTGAAAAAGGTTTTGAAGCTGGTGTGAAATCAGTAGATCCTTCTATTAAGATTGATGTGAAATACGCTGAAAGCTTTGGAGATGCTTCTAAAGGGAAGACGATTGCAGCAGCTCAATATGCAGCTGGTGCAGATGTTGTTTATCAAGTAGCCGGTGGTACTGGTGCTGGTGTATTCAACGAAGCAAAATCTATCAACGAAACTAGAAATGAATCTGACAAAGTTTGGGTTATCGGTGTTGACCGCGACCAAAACGATGAAGGTAAATACAAATCTAAAGACGGCAAAGAATCTAACTTTGTTTTGGCATCTAGCTTGAAAAAAGTTGGTGGTACTGTAAAAGATATTGCTAACAAAACAGCAAAAGATAAATTCCCAGGAGGAAAAACTACAACTTACGGTCTGAAAGACGGTGGGGTAGATTTGACAACTAAGAACTTATCAGATGATGCTAAAAAAGCTGTTGAAGATGCAAAAGCAAAAATCCTTGACGGAAGTATTAAAGTTCCTACAGAATAAAGAATAACCTGACACTCAAGAAGCGACCTTCGTGGGTCGCTTTTTTGAGATTGAGACAGCTTTTGTCTCAGTAAAGCTGGCTAATCTTTTAGTGAGTTTTACTGAAATAAAATAATTTCTGAAAGGAATCAATCATATGGCACATGAGAATGTCATTGAAATGCATGAAATAACCAAGATTTTTGGTGAATTTGTCGCAAATGATAAAATCAACTTAAATCTAAGACGCGGTGAAATTCATGCACTTTTAGGAGAAAACGGAGCGGGCAAGTCTACTCTGATGAATATGTTGGCTGGCTTGCTTGAGCCAACAAGTGGTGAGATTACTGTGAACGGAAAATCAGTGACAATTGATTCTCCATCGAAATCAGCATCTTTAGGAATCGGAATGGTTCACCAGCATTTCATGTTGGTAGAGGCTTTCACGGTTGCTGAAAATATCATTTTGGGTAGTGAAACGACCAAA
>NZ_KV811169.1:154034-172609 GCF_001813035.1 Streptococcus sp. HMSC071H03
AAATGGTGTTTTAGATATTCGAAAGGCAATCAAAGACATCAAGGAACTATCCGAAAAATATGGTTTAGCTGTGGATCCGACTGCAAAAGTTGAAGATATTTCAGTTGGTGCGCAACAACGTGTTGAAATCTTGAAAACATTATATCGTGGCGCAGATATCTTGATTTTTGACGAACCAACAGCAGTATTAACTCCTTCAGAAATTGAAGAACTAGAACATATCATGAAAAATCTAGTCAAAGAAGGAAAATCCATTATTTTGATTACACATAAATTGGATGAAATCCGTGCTGTTTCTGATCGTGTAACTGTCATCCGTCGCGGTAAGAGTATTCAAACCGTTGAAATTGGTGGCGCAACGAATAAAGATCTTGCTGAAATGATGGTGGGACGTTCGGTATCCTTTACAACGGAAAAAGAAGCTTCAAATCCCAAAGAAGCTGTTCTATCTATTAAGGATTTGGTTGTGAATGAGAATCGTGGTGTGCCTGCTGTTAAAAATTTATCTTTGGATGTACGAGCTGGTGAAATTGTTGGGATTGCCGGGATTGATGGCAACGGACAAAGCGAGCTAGTTCAAGCAATCACAGGTCTTCGGAAGGTGAAATCAGGTAGCATTACCATTAAGGGGAAAGAAGTCGTTGGCTTATCTCCGCGGAAAATTACCGAAATGCAAGTTAGTCATGTGCCGGAAGACCGTCATCGTGATGGCTTGGTTTTAGATATGATGTTGTCTGAGAATATGGCTCTGCAAACTTATTACAAGGAGCCATTAAGCAAAAATGGAATTTTGAATTACAATAATATCACTTCTTATGCACGAAAGTTAATGGATGAATTTGATGTTCGGGCTGCAAGTGAAAGTGTTCCAGCATCTGCTCTTTCAGGAGGAAATCAACAAAAAGCCATTATTGCTCGTGAAATAGACCGCAATCCTGACCTTCTAATCGTTAGTCAGCCAACTCGTGGATTAGATGTTGGAGCGATTGAATACATTCATAAACGTTTGATTGAAGAACGTGATAAGGGTAAAGCAGTGCTTGTGGTCAGCTTTGAATTAGATGAAATCCTGAATGTTTCAGACCGTATTGCTGTTATTCATGATGGTAAGATTCAAGGTATTGTAACTCCAGCAGAAACTAATAAACAAGAGTTGGGTATCTTGATGGCTGGTGGTGAAATTAAGAAGGGAGATTCAAATGACTAAGAAAACGCAGCAAATTGCGGTGCCTTTGATTTCCGTTGTTCTTGGAATTTTACTTGGTGCCATTATAATGTGGATTTTTGGCTATGATGCTATCTGGGGTTATGAAGAGCTGTTCAAAGCTGCTTTTGGTACTATCCGTAGTATTGGTGAAATTTTCCGTGCAATGGGTCCACTTATTTTAATTGCTCTTGGGTTTGCAGTAGCAAGTCGGGCTGGATTCTTTAATGTCGGTTTGCCAGGGCAAGCTTTAGCTGGTTGGATTTTGAGTGGCTGGTTTGCGCTTTCATTTCCTAATCTTCCTCGCCCAATTATGATTCTTGCTACGGTTGTCATTGCAGCAGTAGCTGGTGGGATTATCGGTGCTATTCCTGGTATTCTTCGTGCTTATTTGGGAACAAGTGAAGTTATCGTTACGATTATGATGAACTATATCGTTCTTTACGTTGGAAATGCAATGATTCATAGTTTCCCAAAAAGTGTTATGCAAAGTATTGACTCAAGTGTTAAAGTTGGGGCTAATGCAACCTATCAAACAGAATGGTTACGGGCATTGACCAATAATTCACGGATGAATATCGGAATCTTCTTTGCAGTTATTGCCGTTGTTCTTATTTGGTTTATGCTGAAAAAAACAACGCTTGGATTTGAAATCCGTTCTGTCGGGCTAAATCCAAATGCGAGTGAATATGCAGGGATGTCTGCTAAACGGACGATTATTCTTTCAATGATTATCTCAGGTGCCCTTGCCGGTGTCGGAGGTGTTGTTGAAGGACTTGGAACTTTCCAAAATGTCTATGTACAAGGAAGTTCCCTAGCTGTCGGCTTTAATGGTATGGCCGTTAGCTTGCTGGCAAATAATTCACCAATTGGTATTCTCTTTGCAGCATTCTTATTTGCCGTGCTTCAAGTCGGAGCTCCAGGTATGAACACCGCAACGATTCCAGCGGAGCTGGTAAATATTGTAACAGCATCAATTATTTTCTTTGTAAGTATTCATTACATCATTGAACACTTTATCAAACCAAGAAAACAAGCAAAAGTAAAGGGAGGAAAATAAGATGAATTTTGTAACAATGTTAAGTCTGTTAGTTTCCTCTATGCTGATTTATGCGGCACCTTTAATCTTTACTAGTATCGGTGGTGCCTTCTCAGAGCATGCTGGGATTGTCAATGTCGGACTTGAAGGTATTATGGTTATGGGAGCTTTCTCAGGAGTTGTCTTTAACCTTACTTTTGTGAATACCTTTGGAAGTTTAACACCTTGGTTAGCACTTTTAGTCGGTGGTATTGTGGGACTAATTTTCTCACTCATTCATGCTGTAGCAACTATCAATTTCCGTGCGGACCATGTTGTTAGTGGTACAGTGCTCAATTTGATGGCGCCTGCGTTAGCGATTTTCTTGGTAAAAGCTTTCTATAATAAAGGGCAAACAGATAATATTCAAGTATCATTTGGTAAATTTAATTTTCCACTATTATCAGATATTCCTGTCATTGGAGATATCTTCTTTAAACACACCAGTCTAATGGGGTATATTGCAGTTGCATTTGCTTTCCTAGCATGGTTCATTATGTTTAAGACGAAATTTGGGCTTCGTTTGCGCTCCGTAGGTGAACACCCACAAGCGGCAGACACCCTCGGTATCAATGTTTATCTCATGCGTTATTACGGTGTGATGATTTCAGGTTTTCTTGGCGGTGTCGGTGGAGCGATTTATGCACAATCTATTTCTGTAAACTTCGCTGCGACAACCATTATCGGACCAGGGTTCATCTCGCTGGCTGCTATGATTTTTGGTAAATGGAATCCAATTGGCGCTATGCTTTCAAGTCTATTCTTTGGACTATCTCAAAGTTTAGCCGTTATCGGAAGTCAATTACCATTCCTATCACATGTACCAGCTGTGTACCTACAAATTGCACCTTATGTATTGACTATTGTTGTGTTGGCAGCATTCTTCGGAAAAGCTGTTGCACCAAAGCAGACGGTGTCAATTATATTAAATCAAAATAAACTATTGCAAAAAGCCAAGTTACTTTTCAAAGTAGCCTGGCTTTTTTGATAGAAAAACAATCATTCTGCTAAGAAGAGCGACTTAGAGAATGATTGTTTTTAAAATGTTTTACATAAAATAGACAATAGCAAGATATTGAAGTGCAGAAGCAGCTAGGATAAAGAGGTGCCAAATCATGTGGAAATATGGTTTTTTCTTAGCATAAAATCCTGCACCAACAGTATAACAGAGTCCTCCAGCTAACATCAATCCCCAGAAAATAGGTCCCGTTTGACCAATGATTTGCGGAATGATCAGAATCACTAACCAGCCCATAATAAGATAAAGTGCCAAGCTAAATTTTTCATTAACTTTTTTAGCAAATATTTTATACAAAATACCAAAAATGGTCGTTCCCCATTGAATTGTGATAATAAGATAACCCAACCAATTGTTCATAAGAGATAGTACGACTGGCGTATAACTTCCCGCAATAGCAATGTAAATCATTGAATGATCGATGATCCGTAGAATATACTTATGCGTAGAACCATAGCTCATTGAATGGTAAATCGTTGAAGAAAGAAACATCAGAAATAAACTGATGACAAAAATTGAAACTCCGACAGCGGCAAGCATACCATGTTCTTCATAGCTGTAAATGGCTGAGATAGGAAGCAGTACTAACATAACCACAGCCCCAACAGCGTGAGTGACAGCATTGGCAATTTCTTCCCCGAAGCTGAGTTGTTTGCTGAGTTTAAGCGTTTGATTCATTTGTTTTACCTCCTTCTAAGGCTAGAGCTAATTTTTTTGTTTGATGAAATAATTTTACCGTTTGGCAAGCTGCTTCAATAGCAGGTGCGACTGTGTCAGCTTTTTCTTCTTGCATGCAATTAACGAATTCATTATAAAGAGTGGCCGAATCTTTTCCGTCTACCAGAAGTTGAATCGTCTTGATAATATCTGGTATTGGAAAGACAGGTTTTAAGGTCGTCAGTACAATCAGACGAGCAATCTGTACGCGATTGTATTTTTTCTTAATTGGCTTTGGAATGTGGGCGTGTTTCACATAATTATTGACCATAGCAGCCGTTAAAGGCTTATCTGTGCTATGAAATGCTTGTTCGTTGACACCATTCACATAGAGGAGAACCTGGTCAAGATAAAGATCTAACTCTGGTAGTTCTTCCCAAGTTGGGAATTTTGTGATTTCCAAAATATCCACCTCTTCCTTATCTAGTCTTGATAACTAGATTATATGATAATGATTGTCTGTTGTCAAGAGAAAAATCATTTGTTCTGCAAAATAACTTTTGATACAATAAGATTATGAAAATTTTAATTCCAACTGCAAAGGAAATGAATCTTAACCTTAAACCTCATAGCAAGTGTTTCCTTTCAGAGCAAACAAAAATAATTGTAGCTAGTCTATCACAGTATTCTATTGAAGAATTAGCAGATTTCTATCATATTAGTCTGGAACGTGCAGAAGAAGAGTATATTCATCTTCAACAATTAAAAAATGGGCAAGCTCTTACTTACCCAGCTTTGCATTTATTTGATGGTCTTATGTATCGAAACATCAAAAGAAGTCACTTAACGGAGCAAGAGTTGAGGTATGTAGACAAGCATTTGTTCATCACTTCTAGTCTATATGGTGTTATACCAGTTATGGCGTTGATTTCACCTCATCGCTTGGATTTTTTAGTAAAATGTACTATTTCTGGCAAAAGCTTGAAAAATTATTGGCGCAATGATTATGACGCAGCTATTTCAGATGAGGAAATGATTTTGTCTCTGTTATCAAGTGAGTTTGAGACGGTGTTTTCCAAATCTGTGCGCGATAAGATGCTTCGGTTTAAATTTTTAGAAGATAGAGAAGGAAGTTTGAAAGTTCACTCAACTATTTCTAAAAAAGCTCGTGGTCAATTTTTAACAGCTTTAATTGAAAGCCAAGTAAAAAGCAAAGAAGAAATCAAACAATTGCAATTTGCAGGCTTTGCTTTCCGAGAGGATTTGTCTACGATAAATACCTATGTCTTTGTTAAGGAGAATAAATAAAAACGGAATGATGTAAAAATATCATTCCGTTTTGGGTTGTTTTTAGTCAATAGCTGCCAATAATGCTTCAGCTTGAGCTGCGAGTTCAGCTTGTTTTTCTTCGGAAACTGTCAGTTGACCTGTTCCCCAGGCTTCTGGGTTTACAGCAACACCAGTAAATGGTTCAACAACTTTCATGCGAATAAATGGAAGAAGGCTGCGATAATGTTTGAAAACTTCATCTGGAGAAGTTCCATTGGCTACTGAGGAAACTGTTACAAGTTTTTCATTAAGAGCAGAAGGCCCTGATGGGTTTGAAAGGTCAAGTGCACGTGATAGCCAATCTAAGAGATTTTTAACAACTCCTGGAATTGCCCAGTTATAGGTTGGTGAGAAGAGCCAGATAGCATCAGCAGCGAGAATTTCTTCACGAGCTTTGGCAACAGCCGCGGGAGCTGGGCTTTCAATATCCTGGTTGAAAAATGGAACATCTTTGAAATCAAGATAAGAAACTTCAGCTTTGTCAGCAAGAATGTTTTCAGCCTGAGAAGCTAACTGATGGTTGAATGAGCCTTGGCGAAGAGACCCGACGATAAATAGTACTTTTTTAGACATATAAGTCACTCTCCTTTTCTTTTGTACCTTTTTATGTTACAACGAATATCACTAGTTAGCAAGAAATTAGCTCAAATCTTTAAATTTCTTTAAAATTCGAATCAAATCTTCTTTATCTTGCTCTGTTAAAATCCTTAATCCTTGCTGGATATTTTGAATATGCTCTGGAAGAACCGCTTCAATTTTACTACGTCCTTCTGGTGTCAATCCGACTAAAAAAGAACGTCGATCAGATGGGTCACAGGTACGAAAAATCCAACCGTCCCGTATCATATTTTTGATGACAACGGTCATATTTCCAGATGTCGCAAGCATTTTATCAATTAAGTCTTGAATGCGTAAGTTCCCTTTGCTATAAAGGGTTTCTAAGACTGAAAATTGAGTTGGAGTCAATTTGTGTTGCTTTGCCGCTTGATTTTCAAAAGGTCGAATCGTGCGAATAGCTTTATTTAAAACAATCATTGTTTTTAAATCAAGACGATTTTCTTGAAAAAGTTTTGTTAGTTTGTCCATATCTGTATTTTATCAATAAGTAGTAATAAAATCAAATTTTAGAAAAAGATAGAAAAAAGTCCTTATTTATAGTATAATGGACGAGTGAAAAATAGAAGAAAAAATGATAGAAATTTCATTATTTGGCAATATATTATCGGAAGTGTGATAGTTTTGGCCGTTCTCACTTTTTCTTACCTTTACATTTTAAATCTATCTATGGATCCTTACCAATCAGCTAAGGTAACGGCTAGTAAAATTGCTCGTCAATATGCGGATTTGGATAAAGTGGATCGCTTTGCTATTTATAACGGTGAAAAAAGTTATTATAGTCTTTTGGGGAAAAATCGTAAAAAGACGCAGCTTGCTGTTCTAATAGAAGCAGATAGTGATAAAATCTATACTTATGAATTGTCCAAAGGGATTAGTCAAGAAAAAGCAAAACAAATCGCTAAAGAGAGTGGTGCCAAACAAATTGATAAAGTGACATTTGGCTATGTAAAAGAGCAACCAATCTGGGAAGTCAAGTCTGGAACAATTTATTATAATGTTGGATTTGAAACAGGAACATTGCTCAGCAAGGAGGGGCTATGATATTATCAAATCGTGTTTTAAATATGGAAGAAAGTGTAACTTTAGCAGCAGCAGCGCGCGCAAAAGCTTTAAAAGCACAAGGTCGTGATATCCTTTCGCTGACTTTGGGAGAGCCAGATTTTCCAACTCCGAAGAATATTCAAGATGCTGCTATCTCTGCAATAAAAGACGGTAGAGCTAGCTTTTATACGGTTACCAGTGGTCTGCCTGAATTAAAGGAAGCAATTGTAGCATATTTTGCAAAATACTATGGTTATACGATTAAACCAAATCAAGTGACCGTTGCGACGGGTGCAAAGTTTTCCCTTTATACCTTTTTTATGAGTGTCATCAATCCAGGTGATGAAGCGATTATTCCGGCACCGTGTTGGGTTAGTTATGGCGACCAGATTAAGATGGCAGAAGGAATACCAGTTTTTGTTCAAACGACAGAAGCAAATCATTTCAAAGTAACCGTTGAGCAATTAGAGGCTGCTCGGACAGAGAAAACGAAAGTTTTGGTGCTCAATTCTCCTTCCAATCCAACGGGAATGATTTATACTGCTGAGGAGTTATTAGCGATAGGTAATTGGGCTGTAGAGCATGATATTCTCATTTTGGCAGATGATATTTATGGCCGCTTGGTTTACAATGGAAATGAATTTACACCGATTTCGAGTCTTTCTGAAGCTATTCGCAAGCAAACAATTGTTATTAATGGTGTATCTAAGTCGTATTCGATGACTGGTTGGCGGCTGGGTTATGCTGTTGGAGAGCCTGAAATCATTGCAGCGATGAGTAAAGTGGCTGGACAAACGACTTCTAATCCAACCGCTGCTTCCCAATATGCGGCGATTGAAGCTTTAAAGGGTCCTCAAGATACTGTTGAAACCATGCGTCAGGCTTTTGAAGAACGTCTCAATACCATTTATCCTTTGCTTGCAGAGGTTCCTGGCTTTGAAGTGGTGAAACCGCAAGGAGCGTTTTACCTCTTTCCAAATGTTAAAAAAGCAATGGAAATGAAGGGCTATTCAGATGTGACAGAGTTTACAACAGCAATCCTAGAAGAAGTAGGTGTCGCTCTTGTAACGGGTGCTGGTTTCGGTGCGCCAGAGAATGTTCGCCTGAGTTATGCGACGGATATGGATACCTTGAAAGAGGCCGTTCATCGTATCAAGGCGTTTATGGAGAGTTAAAAAATGATCGATCATTTTAGCCTTAAGGTAAAGAATTTAGAAGTTTCTAAAGCTTTCTATCAAGCCACTTTAACTCCTTTAAATTATCACCTTCAATTTGATACGGGGCAGGTCGTTAGTTTCACAGAACCGCGAGATGTGGATCCGGGTGGTGATTTTTGGCTAAATGTTGGTCAACAAGAGCCGATGCATTTTGCCTTTAGTGCTCAAACTTGTCAAGAAGTAGATGCTTTCTATCAAGCAGCTTTGGCTGCTGGAGGAAAGGATAATGGTGCACCTGGCGAACGTAAAAATTACCATGTGGGATACTATGCGGCCTTTGTGATAGACCCATACGGGAACAACATTGAGGCTGTTTATCATAAAAAATAAAATAGAAAAGAGAAAAAACGTGTCAACAAAATATACTTCAATTATGGATGTTAAAAATCATGTCGGAGAAGAAGTGACGATTGGTGCTTGGGTTGCCAATAAATCAGGAAAAGGAAAGATTGCTTTTTTGCAATTACGCGATGGGACAGCTTTTTTTCAAGCTGTGGCTTTCAAGCCAAATTTCCTTGAAAAATTTGGTGAAGAAGAGGGTTTGAATAAATTTAATATCATCAAACACTTGAACCAAGAAACAGCTGTTTTGGTAAAAGGAATCGTCAAAGAAGATGAGCGCTCAAAATTTGGATATGAATTAGACGTGACGGATATTGAAATCGTTGGAGAGTCCAATGATTATCCTATCACACCAAAAGAGCACGGAACAGACTTTTTGATGGATCATCGTCACTTATGGCTACGTTCACGCAAGCAAATGGCAATTATGCAGATTCGCAACGCGATTATCTATGCTTCCTATGAATTTTTTGACCGCAATGGCTTTATCAAATTTGATAGTCCGATTTTATCGGGAAATGCAGCAGAAGATTCCACAGAGCTTTTTGAAACAGATTATTTTGGAACTCCTGCCTTTCTAAGTCAATCTGGGCAACTTTACTTAGAAGCAGGTGCTATGGCACTTGGTCGTGTATTTGACTTTGGTCCTGTTTTCCGTGCCGAAAAATCCAAAACACGCCGCCATTTGACAGAATTCTGGATGATGGATGCAGAATATCCATTTGTTACTCATGATGAGTCGCTTGATCTTCAGGAGGCTTATGTGAAGGCTTTGATTCAAGGAGTTTTGGATCGTGCACCACATGCGCTTGAAGTGTTGGAACGTGATACTGATCTTCTTAAAAAATACGTGGCAGAACCCTTCAAACGTATTTCTTACGATGAAGTAATTGACCTCTTACAAGAACACGAAAATGATGAAGAAGCTGAGTATGAGCATATCGAACGAGGTGATGATTTCGGGTCACCACACGAAACTTGGATTTCAAACTATTTTGGTGTGCCAACTTTCGTTGTGAACTACCCTGCTAGCTTTAAGGCTTTCTATATGAAACCTGTTCCTGGTAACGAAGAACGTGTGCTTTGTGCAGACCTTTTAGCACCAGAGGGCTATGGAGAAATCATAGGTGGTTCTGCTCGTGAAGAAAGCTATGAAAAATTATTAGCGAAGATTGAAGAAAATGGTCTGAACCCTGATGACTATGCTTTCTATCTAGATCTTCGTAAATATGGTTCAGTTCCTCATGCTGGATTTGGACTTGGTTTGGAACGTATGGTGACATTTGTTGCAGGAACGAAACACATCCGTGAAGCCATTCCATTCCCACGTATGCTCCACAGAATTGAACCTTAGGAAATGTGAGAGTGGGATAGAAATCAATCATTCGAAGAATTTGATTTTTCAGCAAGTTCTAGTTTCTAGTTGCTGACCTAAAACAGTCCACTGGACTGTTTTACTCCCGCCTCCGCACAAGTTGGTTAGGATAGCCGTTGTCACTTGTATAACAAGGGATAAGGATATCCAACCAACCACTGGGTTTTGCAAGCCAAACTATAAAATGCATGAGGTTGGGAGCTTATGTCCCAACCTCTTTAAAATTGAAATATTATGAAAAATGAATAAGTTAGAAAACTGAACGGGAAGTTCGGTTTCTTCTTAGTAAAGGAAAAAGTATGTTTAGGAGAAGTTACAAAAGAAATATTCCTCTTATGACAGGAGTGGAATTCTTAGGATTTCTAGGTATTACGAGTTTTTGGATTTTATTCCTCAGTCAAAATGGTATGTCTTTACTGCAAATTGGGCTGTTAGAGAGTATTTTTCATGCAACAGGCATTGTTTTTGAAATTCCGTCAGGCATGTTAGCCGACAGGTTTTCTTATAAGGCTAATCTGTATATCAGCCGTTTAACAAGTATTTTGTCATCTATTTTGATGTTGACAGGGCAAGGGAATTTTGGATATATGCAATGGCAATGATAATCAATGCTTTGTCTTATAACTTTGATTCAGGAACGAGCTCTGCACTGCTATATGACTCTGCTGTAGAAGCTGGTTTAAAAGACCGTTATTTGAAAATATCAAGTTTGATGTCAGGTGTTTCTGAGGCAGCAATCTCTTTAGGAACGGTACTAGCGGGGTTATTTGTACATGGATATTTGTATATTACCTATTATATCATGATTGCAGTTTCTATTATTGTTTTAATTCTGATTTGGTTGATAAAAGAACCGACAATGAAAAAGAAAAATGACGAAGTGGTTACGATGAAGAAAATAATCCTGACGGTAAAAGAAGAAATGAAAAGTAGTCCGAGTCTTTTTGCGTGGATGATGATTTTCCAATTCGTTGGAACAATAATGTGCATGTTTTACTTTTACTATCAAAAGCAATTGCCAGACTTGGCAGGATGGCAGATTTCGACAGTTATGTTGATTGGTAGCGTCTTAAATATTTTGGCAGTTTCTCTTGCCAGTAAGATTGGGAAAACATGGCATTCTTTTCGGATTTTTCCAGTAGTTGTCAGCTTAACAGGAGCAGCTTATGTACTGTCATTTTTGGGAACACCATTCATGTATATTATGATTTATTTGGTAACAAATGCTCTGTATGCCATGTATCAACCAATATTTTACAATGATTTGCAACAGTATTTACCAAGTTCAGCCAGAGCGACCATGTTAAGTGTTGCTTCAATGATGTTCAGTTTAAGCATGATTATCATTTTTCCGATTGTTGGTTGGCTGATTGACAGTTTTGGTTTTGATCAGACTTTTATTGGATTAGGGCTAGTTTTAATCTTACTAACGCCGCTTTTAGTGATTGTATTTCAAATGATTCGTAAACAATTGAAATCAATCAAAAATTAGCTCATTATTTATTATCGCAGAAGTGATTTGTATCTAATTTTTAATGAATGCAACCAGTTGTTGCTGCTTATGATAAAAATAGCAAATATAAGGAAAATTATATACTTATTTTTTACACAACTACAAAATATAATTATCAAATTTAGGAAAGTCTTGTTTAAAAATACTATATATTGTAGTTAGTATAAACTACTATATAATTCCTTAGTGTTATAGAGATGATAGGAGGAAAAATATTATGCGTGACAATCATCTTCATACTTACTTTTCTTACGATTCAGATACTGATTTTAGAGATTACTTGGAACATTATGATGGAGAAATTGTGACGACTGAACATCTGGATTTATCTAATCCCTATCCGTATAATGCAGGCTCTCCTCGCGATGATATTCCTGATTATGAGTCTTATTCTAGAAAAATAGCTTTTCTCAATAAGAAATATGGAAATCGAATCAAAAAAGGAATTGAAATAGGCTATTATAGACCACGTAAGAAAGATACTTTGGCTTTTTTAGAAGATAAAGATTATGATTTGAAACTTTTATCTGTTCATCACAATGGGAAATTCGATTACTTAGAAACTCCTGTTTTGCAATTGGAAAAAATGCAATGGATTCCAGATTATTTAAAAGAATTAGAAGAAGCTATTGAAAGTATTCCAGCTGATGTTTTGGCTCATTTTGACTATGGTTTTCGCAAATTTAATGTGACGGTTGAAGAACTGAAAAACTTTGAACTCCAACTTCGTACCCTCTTTCAAAAAATGATAGAACATAACTTGGCTTTTGAACTGAATGGCAAGTCTATGTATCTCTACAATCATGAAGATATTTATATTTATGCCCTGTCTTTGGTGAAAGAACTAGGTGGAACGAAATACTCTGTTGGCTCTGATGCTCATACGTTAGAACATTTTCGCTTGAATTTTGACCGCATTAAGCAAATCCTAACAGAATTTGACATAGACGAAGGAATGTTGCTATAAAAAAGGGGTTAGAACAAAAAGTTCTTAACCTCCCATTATATTTGTTTTAGATTACAAGGTGTAGTAGTTGTCGGACATGGAAACATTATAATAAATATTCATATTCTCTGATAATTAAACCATTTTCAAACTCAAAAATATCACAGGATAGTTGACCAAAATCGTTTTTGAGAATAGTAACAATCCGATTTTCATTAGTTGAAAAAGTATGCAAGCAGGAAAATTGAACGTTGCTCTGATGATAGGTTTGCTGAATCTTCAGAAGATAGTCATCTATTCCATGAATGACTGAAACTTCTTGCCCGTGCAATTCCCAAGTAATATCAGAATGTAAAAAACTTTGGTACATTTCCAGTCTCTTTGATTTTCTGCTTGAAAGAATAAGGTTAGTTTATCTAAATTTGGCATCAATCGCCTCTTTAATGAAACAACTTTTCCCAAAAAGAAGTTTTCTTTTCTGTTTTTTGAGTTGAATCTGTTTGGAAAAACTCAGAAAATTGTTTAGCAATTTCTTTTTCAGCTATTTCTACTGGATGATCACTATGAATGACCAAGCCAAACGGAGAATTCTTGCAGTTACTAGACACGATTGTTGCTTTGCAGCCAAGGTCTTTTGCTATTTTTAAGTAAAAAATTTGATACTGATTGGTAACCTCGGGAGATATTTTCACAGTTACAGGCTGATAGTCCAAGATAATCTTTTGTAACATTTCTTTAAAGTGGTCGTGGATAGGAGCACTATTAGCCTCATCAATGCTACATTCTGCTACGACCCGTTCTTCAAATGTTCCTAAAAATTTTCTTTGCTCATCAGGATTTAATTTTAATCCCCCTTGAGATTTTTCCATTATTGTTTTATTTATATCTGTCATAAAGTTAGTATAGCATACTTTTTTTGAAATTTATCCAAGAAACATTCGGAAATATAAAACGCTTACATAGAAAATTATCGTAAATTTCATAGAAAGGCACGATTTTTCCTTGAAAAAAACTGATTTTTAAGGTATGATAGGAATGTAAATAAAATAACTCAAAGGAGAGTAAAAAATGTCAATTATTACTGATGTTTACGCTCGCGAAGTCCTAGACTCACGCGGTAACCCAACACTTGAAGTAGAAGTTTATACTGAATCAGGTGCTTTCGGACGTGGTATGGTTCCATCTGGAGCTTCTACTGGTGAACACGAAGCAGTTGAACTTCGTGATGGTGACAAATCTCGTTACGGCGGTCTTGGTACACAAAAAGCTGTTGACAACGTAAACAATATCATTGCTGAAGCAGTTATTGGTTATGACGTTCGCGATCAACAAGCTATTGACCGTGCAATGATTGCACTTGACGGTACTCCAAATAAAGGTAAATTGGGTGCAAACGCAATTCTTGGTGTATCTATTGCTGTAGCACGTGCTGCTGCTGATTATCTTGAAATCCCACTTTACAGCTACCTTGGTGGATTCAATACTAAAGTTCTTCCAACTCCAATGATGAACATCGTCAACGGTGGTTCTCACTCAGATGCTCCAATCGCTTTCCAAGAATTTATGATTGTGCCTGCTGGTGCACCTACATTCAAAGAAGCTCTTCGTTGGGGTGCTGAAATTTTCCACACTCTTAAGAAAATCCTTAAATCTCGTGGTCTTGAAACAGCTGTTGGTGACGAAGGTGGATTTGCTCCTCGTTTTGACGGAACTGAAGATGGTGTAGAAACTATCCTTGCTGCTATCGAAGCTGCTGGTTATGTTCCTGGTAAAGATGTATTCCTTGGATTTGACTGTGCATCATCAGAATTCTACGACAAAGAACGCAAAGTTTATGATTACACTAAATTCGAAGGTGAAGGAGCTGCAGTTCGTACAGCTGACGAACAAATCGAATACCTTGAACAATTGGTTGATAAATACCCAATCATCACTATCGAAGATGGTATGGATGAAAATGACTGGGAAGGTTGGAAGAAACTTACTGAACGCCTTGGTAAGAAAGTACAACTTGTTGGTGATGACTTCTTCGTAACAAACACTTCTTATCTTGAAAGAGGTATTAACGAAGGATGTGCTAACTCAATCCTTATTAAAGTTAACCAAATCGGTACTCTTACTGAAACATTTGATGCTATCGAAATGGCAAAAGAAGCTGGTTACACTGCCGTTGTATCACACCGTTCAGGTGAAACTGAAGATTCAACAATTGCTGATATCGCAGTTGCAACTAACGCTGGACAAATTAAGACTGGTTCATTGTCACGTACTGACCGTATTGCTAAATACAACCAATTACTTCGCATCGAAGACCAACTTGGTGAAGTTGCTGAATACCGTGGTTTGAAATCTTTCTATAACTTGTCAAAATAATTCAGCTATAATATGAATCGGCTAGTTCTGCTAGCCGATTTTTTCTTTAATAATATTGGTAACTTTTAGGAGGGCGATATGGACAAGATTGAAGAACTGGCTCAGATCATTCAAAGTAGCCAAAATATTGTATTCTTTGGTGGTGCAGGTGTTTCAACTGAATCTGGTATTCCGGATTTTCGCAGCTCAAATGGTATTTACAATATTGAGTTAAACCAGCATTTTTCAGCAGAGCAACTAGTTTCACATACGATGTTTGAACGTTATCCAGAACAGTTTTTTGACTTTTACAAGAAATATCTTATTTATCCTAACGCTAAGCCAAATGT
The DNA here is from genome assembly GCF_001813035.1 of Streptococcus sp. HMSC071H03. Taxonomy (NCBI): domain Bacteria; kingdom Bacillati; phylum Bacillota; class Bacilli; order Lactobacillales; family Streptococcaceae; genus Streptococcus; species Streptococcus sp. HMSC071H03. The sequence continues at coordinate 169,075 of NZ_KV811169.1, forward strand.
AGCCCATGAATATTTAGCTTATCTAGAAAAGCTAGGGAAATTAAAAGCAATTGTTACCCAGAATATTGATAGTTTACACGAGATGGCAGGAAGCAGGAACGTATTAAAAATTCATGGTAGTGTTGACCGAAATTATTGCACCAACTGTCATCGTTTTTATGACTTAGAGGATTTTTTGAAATTGCCAGGAATCATTCCTTATTGCGAGACTTGTGGTTGTGTAGTTAAGCCAGATGTGACTCTTTATGAGGAACCGTTAAATATGGAAGTTTTTTCTCAAGCTATTCAGGTTATCAGTCAAGCTGACCTACTCATCATTGGCGGAACATCGCTAGTTGTTTATCCAGCTGCTAATTTAGTTCATTATTTTCAAGGACGGCACTTAGTTGTAATCAATAAAAACAATATAATACAAGATAGTCAAGCTGACTTAGTTATCAAGGGCAAGATTGGAGAAGTGCTGGGTAAGGTATGGAAAGTAAAAGGATAGTCATTATCAGATCAAATGATGGTTTCAATCATGTGCTTAGCTGTATTTTTTAGAGATGGTAGATTAGAAAATGTCCTTTATAATGGAAATTTTAGAAAATGTCCTTTATAATGGAAATTTTTAAAAATTTCCATTATAATAGACAAAAAGAGGTGAAAAGATGATGTACATTGCTCTTATTGGAGACATTATTAAATCAAAAAAAATACAAGATCGAGCGCAGGCACAACAGCAATTGTTGCAATTGATGAAAGAGTTGAATCAGCAATATCAGAAATATTTAATTTCTCCCTTTACGGTCACAGCTGGCGATGAATTTCAAGCTTTGTTTTTACCAAATTCGGATATGTTTCAAATCATGGAGCAACTTTCTATGTCATTTGCTCCTTATGAAATTCGATTTGGGATTGGTGCTGGAGATATGATTACAGAAATTAACAAAGAACAAAGCATTGGTTCTGACGGTCCGGCGTATTGGCTGGCGAGAGAAGCGATTAACTATGTTCATGACAAGAATGACTATGGCATCAATCACATTTCGGTTTCTTTGGCAGACGAAGAAGTCGGTCAGACAATCAATGCTATTTTAGCTGCATGCTCTTTTATTCAGTCCAAGTGGACAGATATCCAATATGATGTCCTCAAACAATTACTAGCTGAAAATATATACGATGAAACATTTTCGCATAAAGAAATGGCAAAACTACTTGGTATCACTCCGAGTGCTTTCAACAAACGTATCAAGGCGAGTGGGTTAAAAATTTATCTCAGAAATAAACGAGTTGCGATGAACTTGATGTTAAATGCGATAGAGAAGGAGGCGAAACATGTCTAATTTGTGGGGATTTTCAGACTATTTTGTACAACATCCAATCTTGTTGTTAACCTTATTGGCACATGTTTTAGCTGATTTCCAATGGCAAAGTCAAAAAATGGCAGATTTAAAATGTCGAAAGTTACCTTATTTATTGCTGCATTTAGCCATTGTTTTTCTGCCGTTGCTGATTTTGAGTATCTTTTTCCCGAAAAATATTATTTACTTTGCTGCTGTTTGGATTAGTCATGTAGTTATTGATTTCTTGAAATACAGGCTCAATACGTTTATAGAAATAAAGAGACTCACAAAGCAAGTTTTCATCATTGACCAAGTCCTTCATTTTATTTGCATTTTTCTATTTTATGCTTTATTGGCCAGCAAAATCAATCCACAATGGCTGAAAAATGGAGCGTCAGTTGCTCAAACCCTTCTTTTCTTAGCAATCGTTGGCAAGCCTGTTAATATTTTATTTAAGCTTTTCTTCAGTAGGTATCAGTCAAAGGGAGATAACCAAGACACTATAGCAGGTGCAGGGGCGATGATTGGGATTTTAGAGCGTTTTATTATGGCTTTGTCTCTTATATTTGGGCAGTTTGCTTCCGTTGGCTTAGTCTTTACTGCTAAGTCAATCGCACGATATAATAAGATTTCAGAAAGTCAGTCCTTTGCAGAATACTATCTTATCGGCTCACTTTTTAGCATGATTAGTGTGCTAGTTGTTTTTGGTTTGCTATATTTGTAATATAAAAACTGTAGTTTAGTGATTGACTACAGTTTCGTTATATTATTGAATCTCATAGCCCATGAGGAGACCATTTTCTTCAGCGTAAAAACTGCACAAGCCAGAAGTCGGGATGACTTCAATAACAGCTTGTGGGAATCTTTCACGAACCATTTCGGAAAATTGCTGGCAAAACTTAAGATTATTTCGATGAGCAATAATGATTTGTCCACCGGCATAGCCTGCCTTGATGAGTTCATCAAAAGCTGCGATTAGTGACTTTTTAGCACCACGCGCCTTTTGAAGCAACTCCAACTTGCCGTCTTGACTGGCTTCGCCTACCATACGAATATTCAGTAATCCTACAACGGCTCCAAGCAACTTGCTCAGTCGTCCATTTTTGACTAGATTGTCAACTTTTGCAAGAACGAAAAGTAACTTCGTCTTTGCTTGATAGGCTGTAATTTCTGTTACAACCTCTTCATAACTTAGCCCTTGACCGATGAGAAGATTAAGATTTTTGATAATCAAATCATTTTCACCGCCAGCAGAAAGAGTATCAATAATATGGATATTCACGTTAGGATGTTCTTCAATATAGAGTTTTTTAGCCACTTGTGCGCTATTATGGCTTCCTGATAAGGTTCCTGTAATAGTGACCACAAAAATATTTGAAGCTCCAATAAAAGCTTTCATATAGTCATCTGGACTAGGGCAAGCAGACTTTGAAGCCGAAGAAGTGGTATACATTTTTTCCATCATATTATCAATATTGAGCTGAGCATTATCTATAAAGATTTCATTGCCCACTTGAATGGTCAGAGGAACACTTTCAAATAAGGTGTCAACAGCAAGGTTTTCGATAGTTCTATAATCACAGCCTGAATCAGCTACAATTTTCCAAGTCATTCAATTTCTCCTTTAGTGGGATGATCCCTTAATTAGACATTGACAAAAGGTTTGCCTTTTTTTACAATTATATCATGAAAACACCGCTTTAGAAAGCCTTTACAGTCGGTTGTTACATGTAGAAAGAAAATGTTATGTCGGAACGTAAAATATCGAAAAAATCTTTAGAAAATCTAAAAATATCAAATCAGGAATCTAACCGAATTACAAAAGAATCCTTAGAAATCTCGCTATTGCAATTGTTGGAAAAGAAGGAGTTGACAAAAATTACCATTTCTGAATTAGTAGAGAGAGCTGGTGTCTCGCGCGCAGCTTTTTATCGAAATTATGATTCAAAAGAAGAAATTTTACAAGAGATTTTCCAACGAACAGTACAAAAGATTACCGATAAATTGGCACAATTCAATATGAGAACCGAGCTTTATCAAGTGTGGCTGTTCTTGTTTAAAGAAGTCAAAAAAGAAGCACGAATCCTTAGCTTAGCAGTGGATTATAATTTAGAAAAACTGTTGACAAGTGCTGTGTTTGATTTCTTGGAAAAACAAAATAGTTCCAGAAAAGAAGCTTCAACTTACATGAATTCATTTTGGAGTTCGGC
>NZ_KV811169.1:172709-241806 GCF_001813035.1 Streptococcus sp. HMSC071H03
TCTGTTTTAATCAAATGGACAAAAGACGGCATGAAAGTTCCAGCAGAAAAGATTGCATCGCTCGGACTGCCGCTTTTTCCACATCGAAAAAATGATAAACTGAGTGATAAGTAAGAGAAGAAGGTGACAATATGGCGACAAAAAGATTGGCTTGGGACGAATATTTTGCAGCACAAGCGCTCTTGATTGCAAATCGCTCAACCTGCAAACGAGCAAGCGTTGGTGCAGTTATTGTAAAGGATAATAAAGTTATTTCAACAGGATATAATGGATCTGTTTCAGGAACGGAACACTGCATCGATCATGAATGCCTGATAGTTGACGGGCATTGTGTGAGGACTTTACATGCAGAAGTAAATGCGATTTTGCAAGGTGCAGAGCGTGGAATCCCAAAAGGATTTACTGTTTATGTCACACATTTCCCTTGCCTTAATTGTACGAAACAGCTTTTACAAGTTGGTTGCAAGCGAGTGGTTTATATCAATCGATACCGTATGGATGATTATGCGCGATATTTATATAGCGAAAAGAAAGTTGAGCTAGTACATCTGCCAATCGAAAAAGTAAAAGAAGCGATCTCGGAGACTGATTTGATATAACTTTTAAAGTGTGACTTTTGTTTTCTATGAATAAAAGGAAAGAAATTATGACAGAAGAACAACTTCAAAAAGCCTGGCAAGCATTGTTTGACGGGCAATATCAGCTTGCCAAGCAATTCGTTTATCAAATAGACCAAGATAGTTATAGTACGCTGAATTTAAAAGCTTATATTGCTTTGGAAGAAAAGGATTTTCAGTTGGCTCGTCAGGTTTTAAAAGACTATTATGCTCAAGCTATGTCTGAAAAGAATCTGGAAGAACAGCATATAGGCTTACATCAATTAGCGATGGTCGAACGAGAAGAAGAGCATTTTCAAAAGGCTTATGACTTGATAATGGCAGAAGCTGCAATTATTACAGAGCATTTCCCCGATGATGTCCTAAAGGCATCGGTCAATTTGTACGAACAGGGGTATTTACAATTCAAACTTGGAAATATTCACCTTGCAGAAGAACTTTTGCAAGAAACACTAAATTTAGCGTTGCAGACAGATGACTTTGTCAATCATGCTTGTGCTTATCGGGGCTTGGCTGAGGTAATGTTAGCTAAGGGAGATATAAAAATGGCTAAATTTGATGCTCAAAAAGCACTGGCGTGTTTTGAAAAAGCAGGTGATACCGTTGGAGCAGCAGGGCTGAAGGACATAATGGCACAGATAAACTCACAAGGTAGAAGTTTGTAAATAATGTTTGTGAAATAAGATATTCTAATGTAAAAGTTAGAGTATTTTTCTTTTTAGAATAATTTTAGCGAACGATAAGATGAAGATTGCTCAATAAGGTTTTATTTTACCAGAAAATCTTGTATAATAGAATCAAAAAAGAATAAAAGAGGATTGATTATGAAAAAGGAAAAATTCATTATCCCCATTTTGTCAACATTGCTAATTGCTCCAGCAATTTTAGCACATCAGGTTTCTGCTGATGCTGTAGATCCAGCTGCTTCAACAGCACCTGTAGAGCAAGTAGAAGTTCCTAAAGAAAATCAGTCGGTAGCCCCTACGATCGCTCAAGGCGATTCAGCAGTTTCGCCTGCTACTGAAGCTTCCACGGAGAAAGTAACAGAAAAGAGCGAGAACAAACAAGTTGAAACTTCTGTAACTCCAGCAGATTCTATAACTCCAGCCGCTCAAGCGGTTGCTGCACCTACAACTCAATCTGAAAAAGATACGGTTATTCTTCATACAAATGATGTACACGGTCGTATTGTGGAAGAAAAAGGAGTCATTGGCGATGCTAAATTAGCAGCAGTCATTGAGCAAGAACGTGCAAAGACCAATCAAACAACACTTGTTGTGGATGCAGGCGATGCTTTTCAAGGACTTCCGATTTCCAATAGCTCAAAAGGAGAAGAACGCGCGAATATATTAAATAAGATTGGCTATGACGCAATGGCGGTCGGAAATCATGAATTTGACTTTGGTTTGGATGAGGTGAAAAAATACAAAGAAATTTTGAAATTCCCTCTTCTTAGTGCCAATACTTATGTCAATGGAGCACGTCTTTTTGAAGCTTCTACGATTGTTGATAAAGACAAGAATGTTGTGGGAGATGAATTTGTGGTTATTGGGGTGACAACGCCAGAAACTGCAACAAAAACACACCCACGCAATGTTCAAGGGGTTACGTTTACAGATCCAATTTCAGAAGTCAATAAAGTCATTGAAGAAGTGGAATCTCGTGCGAAAGCGGAAGGTAAAACTTACAAACATTATGTCGTTTTGGCGCATTTGGGTGTAGATACGACGACACCAGTTGAATGGCGCGGTTCTACCTTGGCAGAAGCATTATCAAAAAATCCTTTGCTAAAAGGAAAACGTGTGACAGTGATTGACGGGCATTCACATACTGTAGAATCAGTGACCTATGGCGACAATGTTACTTATAATCAAACAGGTAGTTACTTGCATAATATCGGAAAAGTAACGTATAAATCTGGTCAAATCTTAGGAAATCCTCAACAAATCTCAGCCAATTCAGTAAAAGGCGTTACTCCGGATCCAGCTATTCAGCAATTAGTAAACAAAATCAAAGAGAAATATGACCAAGAAAACGCAAAAGTGGTCGTTGCTAATAGCCCGGTTGAGTTAAATGGTAATCGAGAAAATGTCCGTGTGCGGGAAACCAATCTTGGAAATGTCGTAGCAGATGCGCTCTATGAGTACGGGCAAACAGGATTCAGTCATAAGACAGACCTTGCTGTAACTAACGGCGGCGGACTTCGTGAAACAATTGCGAAAGGAAAACCAATCACCAAAGGAGATATCATTGCTGTTCTACCATTTGGTAATACCATTACTCAAATAAAAGTAACTGGGCAAAACATCGCAGACATGTTTGCTAAGTCTTTAGGTTCTATTGTACAAGAAAAAGACGGCAAACCAGTCCTAGATGAAAATGGGCAACCGTTACTTGAACCAAGCGGCGGTTTCCTACAAGTTTCTGGAGCAAAAGTTTATTATGACACTACCTTGCCAGCCGATAAGCGTATTCTTGGCATTGAAATCAAAAATCCTGAAACAGGAAAATACGAAAAATTAAATCTCGCAAAAACTTACTATCTTACAACCAACGATTTCTTGGCTGCAGGTGGTGATGGTTATGGTATGTTGGGCGGGGCTCGCGAAGAAGGTCCTTCAATGGATGTGGCTTTTGCGGACTATTTAGCAAAAACAGACTTAACAGCTTATGCGGTTGTCAATCCTAATTCACGAACTATCTCAATCTCAACTGCACAATACAAGAAACTTCAGGATCAAGCTGCTAACCAAGTGAAGCCAAATGAAACTGGAGAAAAAGAACTTGTGCCAGCAGTTCAAACAAATACACATCAAAGAACGGCAACGATTCCAGTCAATGTACACAAACAATTTGTGACTTCAGGTCAAAAGAGCTTGCCAGAAACAGGTACAACAGATACCACCTTTATCAGTTTACTTGGCTTTGTCGTTGGACTTTTAGGATTATCCAGATTTAAAAAAGCTCACAAAGAATAAAATAAGAGGAAGCTAAGATTTTTTATCCTAGCTTCTTTTATTTCTGTTTAGGTTGTTGTTTTGTGATATTCAATCCGAAGGGAATGAGGTTTTCTTGTTTCATCCGAATTCGCTGGATATTATCTTTGTGTCGGACGATAATGATGAGCGCTAATGCGAGTACAATTACGGTAAAGAGTACATCATAACGTGGTAAAAGAAAGCCAAATAGTGGGAAAATTAAGACTCCCAGAATAGCGGAGACAGCAGCTGTCACACTTGAAAAGGAAATCATACTAGTCAGATACAAGCAGCTGAAAAAGATGACAGCTAAATAAGTGAAGAAAGTCGGTGAGAAGCCCAGAATGACACCTGCACTGGTTGCCACGGCTTTACCGCCTTTAAATTCAGCAAAAATGGGGAAGGTATGCCCAAGAACGGCTAAAAGTCCAAAAACGAGAGGAGAAATACCGTTGATATGAAGGAAAAATGGCAATAGTGTCGCAAATGTCCCTTTAAAAAAGTCAAAAATAAAGGTGATGATGCCTGCTTTTTTTCCAAGGACACGAAAGGTATTGGTCGTCCCTGTATTTCCGCTGCCGTATTCGCGGAGATTTTTCTTGTAAAATACTTGTCCAATCCAAAGCCCAGCAGGGATTGAACCAATCAAATAAGCCACTATCAATGTAAAAACTATCTTTATCATGTTTTTATTATACCATGAATTTTGATTTTGATAGTTGAACGACCAGAAATATTTTATAAAATTTGTCTAGGCTGAAAAAATAGCGGTGAGAAGCAGAAAGAATACACTATTTTCTAAAAATCTTTGCAAAATTCACTAAAAACTTGTAAGATAGAAAGGATGAATGATTCAGGAGGTTCCTTGTGGCAAAAAAGGAAATCAATATTAACAATTACAATGATGATGCCATTCAAGTATTAGAAGGATTGGACGCGGTTCGTAAACGTCCTGGTATGTATATTGGATCAACAGATGCAACTGGGCTTCACCATTTGGTCTGGGAAATTGTGGACAATGCAGTTGACGAGGCTCTGTCTGGCTTTGGTGATAAGATTGACGTGACCATTCATAAAGACGGGAGTTTGACTGTAGCAGACCACGGTCGGGGAATGCCAGTCGGTATGCACGCTATGGGAATCCCGACAGTAGAAGTTATCTTTACGGTGCTCCACGCCGGAGGTAAATTCGGTCAGGGTGGTTACAAGACCTCTGGGGGGCTGCACGGTGTGGGTTCTTCTGTGGTCAATGCACTGTCTAGCTGGCTGGAAGTTGAAATCACACGTGACGGAACGGTTTATCGGCAACGATTTGAGCAAGGTGGAAAACCTGTTACCAGTCTGGAAAAGATTGGCAAGGCTCCCAAGTCAAAAACGGGCACAAAAGTGACCTTTATGCCTGACGACACGATTTTTTCAACGATAGATTTCAAATACAATACCATTTCGGAGCGGCTCAATGAGTCAGCCTTTCTCTTGAAAAATGTTCACCTTTCTCTGACAGATGAGCGAACGGGCGAGTCTGTTGATTTTCATTATGAAAATGGGGTGCAAGATTTTGTCAGTTATCTGAATGAAGATAAGGAAACATTGACACCAGTTCTTTATTTTGAAGGAGAAGAGGGCGGCTTTCAAGTGGAAGTGGCCCTCCAGTACAATGACGGTTACTCAGACAATATCCTTTCTTTTGTCAATAACGTCCGCACCAAGGACGGCGGAACGCATGAGACGGGGCTTAAATCAGCTATTACCAAGGTTATGAATGACTATGCAAGAAAGACTGGATTGCTGAAAGAAAAGGATAAAAATCTGGAAGGCTCTGACTACCGTGAGGGTTTAGCGGCTGTTCTTTCTATCTTAGTGCCAGAAGAGCATTTGCAGTTTGAAGGACAGACCAAGGACAAGCTGGGCAGTCCGCTTGCTCGTCCTGCGGTGGATTCGATTGTGTCAGACAAGTTGACTTTCTTCCTCTTGGAAAATGGGGAATTGGCATCTAATCTTATCCGCAAGGCGATTAAGGCGAGAGATGCGCGCGAAGCAGCCCGCAAGGCGAGAGATGAAAGCCGAAGCGGTAAGAAAAACAAGAAAGACAAGGGGCTTTTATCTGGAAAGCTAACGCCAGCTCAATCCAAAAATCCAGCTAAAAACGAACTTTATTTAGTCGAAGGAGATTCAGCGGGTGGTTCTGCCAAGCAAGGACGCGACCGCAAGTTTCAGGCGATTCTGCCCCTGCGCGGTAAGGTTATCAATACCGCCAAAGCTAAAATGGCAGACATTCTCAAAAATGAAGAAATCAACACCATGATTTACACCATTGGTGCAGGTGTCGGTTCGGACTTCTCCCTAGAAGATGCCAACTATGACAAGATTATCATCATGACCGATGCGGATACGGACGGCGCCCATATCCAGACGCTCTTGTTGACCTTCTTTTACCGCTATATGCGTCCGCTGGTTGAAGCAGGCCATGTCTATATCGCTCTGCCGCCGCTTTATAAGATGTCTAAAGGCAAGGGCAAGAACGAGGTTGTCGAGTATGCTTGGACGGACGGTGAGCTAGAAGACCTGCGCAAGAAATTTGGCAAAGGTGCCATGCTGCAGCGTTACAAAGGGCTTGGAGAAATGAACGCCGACCAGCTCTGGGAAACCACCATGAACCCTGAAAACCGCACCCTCATTCGCGTTACCATTGACGACTTGGCTCGTGCCGAGCGCCGCGTCAATGTCCTCATGGGCGACAAAGTCCCACCACGCCGCAAATGGATCGAGGATAATGTTAAGTTTACGCTAGAGGAGAGTGGAGTGTTTTAGGAGGAATTTATGACGAGAAAAAATTATTTTGATCTTATTCAGGATATGGGATTTGATGCAGATAAGGAGTTTGAAATGATTTCCATTCTAATATCAAATTCAAAAGAAAAACTACCTAACATAACAGAATCACTCAGTAGCGTATTTAATAGGAATTTTTGGTTATATGAAAACTACAGAAAAATTCAGTTTAGGTCTTATGATGATGTAAAAAATTATTTTGAAAATAATTTTAGTGGTAATGACCGTCTGTTTGCTTATACAGAATTTATTATTGATTTGAATTCTTTTCTGATTAGTAATAGTGATGTCCCTACTTTTTCTAAAGTCACTTTGATGCAACAATTCCCAAAGATTAAAGAGAGGATAGACTATTTTTTAGCCAAAACCAATCATGAATTAAAAAAACTAGAAGATGGTCGTCAAATCATCATTGAAAAGAATGTTTATGCTTCAGAAGTTTCTCAAATTGTATCTGAAACTAATATTCAGGAAGCAATGAAAATTTTAGAATACAATCATTTTTCTAACAAAGGGAATACTAAACGTAAAGAAGAAATCTTATTCTCTTTAGCAAAATATCTTGAGCCGTTAGAAAAAGAATTGAATGCTTCTGAAGAATTAAAAGAAGTTATGAAAGTGAATAATAAGAAAATTATTGCGGTTGATAAACTCTTTGAAATGTATAATAAACTTGATGTACGGCATCCAGAAAGACAATATAATGATGGTTGTTCTGACGAAGAGCTCGAACAATGGTATGATGATATTTATACTTCAACTTTATTTGTTATTCTTAGCTTAGATGAAGCTAGAATTTTATCAAGATTTAATAAACTAAAACTTTCAAACCAGAAATAAAAATTCGGACAAGCTCGTTAGAGTAAAAGTAAAGTCGTTCAACTTTCGGACAAGTGACTTTTTAGAAAATCCCGATTGTTCTGTTTTCGGATAAGAGTTTTTGGAGTAAAAGGTGAACGTTCTAATTTCGGACGAACGGTTTTTGAGTAAAAAGCCTTTTCCGAAACTGAACAATGTAAAAATGATATGAAATAGATTAGAATTTAAAAGAATTAGGAGAAAATAATGAAATTGACATACGGAATCACTACGTTGGACACGAAAACTCTGGATAAAAGTGAATTCTCCCAGCTTATGACCGAGTCGAAAGAGGCGATTACTGCTTTTAACAAGGCGCATAAGGTGGAAAGTATTTATACGAGTAAGCTGGAAGAGATGAGCCAGCACTTGGCCAAGTTTCAGGAGGGTCTGCATCGGGCGAAAGCAAGCAGTTTGGTGACAAGTTTAGACCAAGCTGATCGCGAGCGAGATGATGCTTTGGGGACGCTGACTGCTTTGGTGCGGGCATTTTCACGGGTCAAGGAGACGGCGACCAAAGAAGCCTACGACACCTTGGCAGGCTTGCTGAAAAATTACGCAGGGATTGCGGCTGCCAACTATGAAAAAGAGACAGAGGGCATCAACCACCTGCTCCAAGAGCTGAAGAAATCGACTTATCAAACGGCGCTGGCAAAACTGCACTTGGAAGCTCATGTGGAAAGCTTGATGACTGCGCAAAAGCGGTTTGAGGAAGCCTATAAGGAGCGCTTGACCGAGTTGAAAGGCAAAGTGCCTAGCCAAAGCAAGCAACTCCGCATGCAGCTACAAGAAATCTACGATTTCCTGCTGGATTTCACCGCTATCATGACCTACGCTTACCCAGAAAGAACGCACTACGCAGATCTTCGCGACCAACTCAACACCATTCGTAGCCGCTACAAAAAACGCAAAGTGGTTAAGAAAGTGAAAGAAGCAATCTAACAAAAAGGTAGGGACTTCCATGAGAACTGAAAGAGAAATGTTGGATTTAATTTTGCAAACCGCAAAAGTGCTAAAAGTCGACGCTATTGCCATGTCCGGCTCGCGGACAAATCCAGATGCTCCCAAGGACGAGTTTCAAGACTACGATGTGGTCTACATTGTGGATGATTTGGCTGCTATGGTAACCGACCTTGCTTGGTTAGAAGCGTTTGGCAAGCGCATCATCGAGCAACATAATATACTTGACCATCGCCGCCTCTATCTCATGCTCTTTGAAGATGGCAATCGGATAGATCTGACCCTTTGCCCCAAGGAGCATATCAAAGAATGGGTGGATAGCGAAGCAGATTTCACGGTACTGGATGACCCCCAGGGACTCTTTCAGCCCTATACACCTAGTTCCAAACGTTATTGGACAAAACCAGCGAGTGCAGATGATTTTGCAAAATCGTTCAATGAATTCTGGTGGGTTTCAGCCTATGTTGTCAAGGGGATTCAGCGTCAGCAATTTGTGTATGCGGTGGATCATCTCTATGGTATCTGTCAGAAAGAATTGCTGAAATTATTGGCTTGGCAAGTGGCAGAAGAAAAGGGAGTGATTGATGTCGGCAAAAACTACAAGTATCCGTTTCAGTATTTGCCCGCTGAGAAGGAAGAAGAATTTGCCACTTTGCTTGATTTTTCTGATAAAGAAAGCCTCATCCAGTCTTTACTGTCTACGCAGCAATTTTTTCACAAAGAAGCTCAGGTTTTCTCTCTCAAGACAGGTTTTCCTTATGATAAAGAAACTGCAGAAAAAATGATTCAGTACACTAAAGAAAAACTGAATCTAAGAAAGTGATAATCCACTTTGCTCATTCATAAGAGATGCCTCTTACATCAGGAAGCATTAAAAAAGAAAATTACAGAAAGGATAGTTTGGTTGTATAGCAACTGAACACGGGACTAAGACTTAGAAAAAAAGATAAATCGATTGGAGTTCATCGAACCCTGCATCGATTTCCTATTTTTCTACAGAAATTTTCGGCAAGCCGAAACGTCCCTTTGTATCTTATGAGTAACATTCAAAACATGTCCTTAGAGGACATCATGGGAGAGCGTTTTGGGCGCTACTCCAAATACATCATTCAAGAGCGGGCTTTACCCGATATTCGTGACGGACTCAAGCCCGTGCAGCGTCGGATTCTTTATTCGATGAACAAAGACGGCAACACCTTTGACAAGGGCTACCGCAAGTCGGCCAAGTCTGTTGGAAATATCATGGGGAATTTCCACCCGCATGGTGACAGCTCCATTTACGACGCCATGGTGCGTATGTCTCAGGACTGGAAGAACCGTGAAATTTTAGTGGAAATGCACGGAAATAACGGTTCTATGGACGGCGATCCGCCAGCCGCTATGCGGTACACCGAAGCTCGTTTGTCAGAGATTGCTGGTTATTTGCTCCAAGACATCGAAAAGGGCACTGTGCCTTTTGCTTGGAACTTTGATGATACGGAAAAAGAACCGACCGTATTGCCGGCTGCCTTTCCCAATCTTTTGGTGAATGGGGCGACGGGGATTTCTGCTGGGTACGCGACGGACATTCCGCCTCATAATTTGGCTGAGGTCATCGATGCGGTGGTGTATATGATTGATCACCCCAAAGCCAAGGTTGACAAACTCATGGAGTTTCTGCCGGGGCCTGACTTCCCAACGGGAGCCATTGTGCAAGGGCGTGATGAGATTAAGAAAGCCTATGAGACTGGAAAGGGTCGCGTTGTCGTGCGTTCTCGGACGGAGATTGAAAAGCTCAAAGGCGGCAAAGAGCAGATTGTTGTCACTGAAATTCCTTACGAGATTAACAAGGCCGTTCTGGTCAAGAAGATTGATGACGTTCGGGTCAATAATAAGGTAGCTGGTATTGCAGAAGTACGGGATGAGTCTGACCGTGACGGGCTTCGTATTGCCATTGAGCTGAAAAAGGATGCCAATACCGAGCTGATTCTGAATTATCTCTTTAAATATACGGATTTGCAGGTCAATTACAACTTTAACATGGTGGCGATTGATCATTTCACGCCACGTTTAGTAGGGATTGTGCCGATTCTGACTAGTTACATCGCCCACCGAAAAGAGATTATTCTGGCGCGTAGTCGTTTTGACAAAGTGAAAGCAGAGAAGCGCCTGCATATCGTAGAAGGCTTGATTCGAGTGATTTCTATCTTGGATGAAGTGATTGCGCTCATTCGTGCGTCGGAAAATAAAGCTGACGCCAAGGAAAATCTCAAAGTCAGCTATGATTTCACCGAAGAGCAGGCAGAGGCCATTGTCACTCTCCAACTTTATCGCTTGACTAATACAGACGTGGTGATTCTGGAAGAAGAACAAGCAGAATTGCGCGAAAAAATTGCCATGCTCTCAGCCATTATCGGTGATGAGCGGACCATGTACAATCTCATGAAGCGTGAACTTCGCGAGGTCAAAAAGAAATTTGGTAATCCTCGTCTTAGTGAATTGCAAGATACGGCTAATGCCATTGAGATTGATACGGCTAGTCTGATTGTGGAAGAAGAAACCTATGTCAGCGTCACTCGTGGGGGCTACATCAAACGCACCAGTCCACGTTCTTTCAATTCATCAACGGTTGACGAGGTCGGCAAGCGCGAGGACGACCGTCTGATTTTTGTCAGCTCGGCGAAAACCACTCAGCACCTTTTGATTTTTACCAATCTTGGAAATGTCATCTATCGACCAGTTCATGAATTGGCAGACATTCGCTGGAAAGAAATCGGGGAACACCTCAGCCAGACTATTACCAATTTTGAGACCAACGAAGAAGTCATCTACACTGAGTTAGTAGATAATTTTGACGAAGGCACTTATTTTGCGGTAACAAAACTAGGGCAAATCAAGCGTGTAGAGCGAAAAGAATTCAGTCCTTGGCGCACCTATAAGTCCAAGTCTGTTAAATTTGCTAAATTAAAAAATGAAGACGACCAAATTATCACACTTTCTCCAATCAAGCTAGACGATGTTATGCTAGTGACCCAGAACGGCTATGCCTTGCGGTTCAATATCGAAGAAGTACCAGTTGTGGGCGCTAAGGCAGCAGGTGTCAAAGCTATCAATCTCAAAAAAGATGATGTCTTAGCAGCAGCTTTTATTGCCAATACTGATTCATTTTATATCTTGACCCAGCGCGGAGCGCTCAAGCGAATGGCAGTTGCAGATATTCCTGTGACGAGCCGAGCAAATCGTGGTTTGCAAGTGTTGCGCGAGCTGAAGTCCAAGCCACATCGTATTTTCCAAGCAGGTCCTGTCTTTGGAGAGCAACCTGCAGAACTAGACCTCTTTAGTTCAGATCATCCAACAGCAGAAGAAGAGCAGATTCTTTCTATTGTTTCTAACAAAGGAACGACTTACCAAGTGAATCTTGCTGACCTCGGTTTGTCTGAAAGAACCAGCAACGGTAGCTTTATCTCTGATACTATTTCTGATGAAGAAGTGTTCTCTGCGAATATTAAATAATTGAAAATCAGTCCAAGCGGCTGATTTTTTGTTCAGGTATAAACTGAAATTAAAAAATTTTCAGAATTTTGCAAAAAAACTATTGAAAATATCTAAAAATAGTGTAAAATAAAAATCATAAAATTAAAAAGGAGAATGTTATGTCAGTAAATCTTGATTGGGAAAATCTTGGTTTTTCCTATATGAAATTGCCTTATCGCTATCTTGCTTATTATAAAAATGGTCAGTGGGAAAAAGGAGAATTGACCGAAGATGCTACTTTGCATATGTCCGAATCTTCTCCTTGCCTTCATTATGGGCAACAAGCCTTTGAGGGAATGAAAGCCTATCGCACGAAAGACGGCAGTGTACAGCTATTTCGTCCAGATCAAAATGCAAAACGTCTGCAACGCACCTCAGACCGTCTCTTGATGCCGCAAGTTCCGACTGATATGTTTGTTGATGCTGTAAAGCAAGTGGTTCGTGCAAATGAAGAATACGTTCCGCCGTACGGAACGGGAGGAACCCTTTATATTCGTCCGCTATTGTTAGGTGTTGGTGACATCATCGGTGTTAAACCAGCAGATGAATACATTTTCACCGTGTTTGCCATGCCTGTTGGAAATTACTTTAAAGGGGGCTTGATTCCAACAAACTTTATCGTTTCTGACAAGTATGACCGTGCTGCTCCTTATGGAACAGGTGCTGCTAAAGTCGGCGGTAACTACGCAGCAAGCTTGCTTCCAGGACAAATGGCGCATGAAAGGAAATTCTCTGATGTCATTTATCTAGACCCAGCTACTCACACGAAGATTGAAGAAGTGGGATCTGCAAACTTCTTTGGAATTACCAAAGACAACGAATTTGTAACGCCGTACAGCCCATCTATCCTTCCTTCTATCACAAAATATTCTCTTCTATACCTAGCAGAACATCGTTTGGGCTTGAAAGCTATCGAAGGAGATGTGCCAATTGATGATTTGGATCGTTTTGCTGAAGCAGGGGCTTGCGGTACAGCAGCGGTCATCTCTCCAATTGGTGGTATTCAGCACGGTGACGATTTCCATGTCTTTTATAGTGAAACAGAAGTTGGACCTGTCACTCGAAAACTCTATAATGAATTAACCGGCATCCAATTTGGCGATGTTGAAGCACCAGAAGGTTGGATTGTAAAAGTTTAAAAATTTTTGAAGCTATCTCTCGATTGAGGTAGCTTTTATTTTCACATAGCACTTGCTAGTTTTCCTATTTTTTTGTAAAATAGAGACTTGAAAGAGGTATATGATGAGTAAAAAAGATAAAAAGATTGAAATCCAATTGGCAGATAGCAAAGTTAAAATAGGAACTGACCAGTACGAAGGTTATGTTTTATCTATTGGTAAAAAAGTCATTGGTCAAATTGCTGAGTTAGACGGGCAATTTGCTATCATAAAAAATGAAAATGTTGATAGTTTTTATAAAAAACTTGAAAATGCCGTGGAAAAATTGATTGAAACCTATAATTTGGGGAAATAAATGCTTGTGTTTTCCTTTCATCAATGGTATAATAAATACTGTTGATTATACAGGAGAGGTAGCGAAGAGGCTAAACGCGGCGGACTGTAAATCCGCTCCTTCGGGTTCGGGGGTTCGAATCCCTCCCTCTCCATGAGCGTACTTAGCGCTTAAAGGATTTTGTCCGCGTTCTTTTTGGGGTATAGCCAAGCGGTAAGGCAAGGGACTTTGACTCCCTCATGCGTTGGTTCGAATCCAGCTACCCCAGTTCTTAGGTAATATATCAGATAAATGGTAAAATATCTTAGGGTATTTTATTTCTTTATAGGGTGGGAAACGTTAAAGATAGTTCATGTCATTGCGGTGCTTAGGAAAAATATTTTAAGTATGTCAAGCAAGAAATGCTTGATTGTTGGAGGATTTTTTTAGATGAATGAATTTGAAGATTTGCTAAATAGTGTTAGCCAAGTTGAGCCAGGCGATGTCGTTACTGCTGAAGTATTGACTGTTGATGCGAACCAAGCTAATGTTGCAATCGCTGGAACTGGTGTAGAAGGTGTGTTGACCCTTCGTGAATTGACAAATGATCGTGAAGCTGACATTAACGATCTTGTAAAACCAGGTGAAACACTTGAATTGCTTGTTCTTCGTCAAGTAGTTGGTAAAGATACTGATACAGTTACTTACCTTGTATCTAAAAAACGTTTAGAAGCTCGCAAGGCATGGGACAAGTTGGTTGGACGTGAAGAAGAAGTTGTTACTGTAAAAGGTACTCGTGCAGTTAAAGGCGGTCTTTCAGTAGAATTTGAAGGACTTCGTGGATTTATCCCTGCTTCAATGCTAGATACTCGTTTCGTTCGTAACACTGAACGTTTTGTTGGCCAAGAATTTGAAGCAAAAATTAAAGAAGTGGATCCAAAAGAAAATCGTTTCATTCTTTCACGCCGTGAAGTAGTAGAAGAAAAAGCTGCAGCAGCACGTGCTGAAGTATTTAGCAAATTAGCTGTTGGTGACATCGTGACTGGTAAAGTTGCACGTATCACAAGCTTTGGTGCTTTTATTGACCTTGGTGGTGTTGACGGACTTGTTCACTTAACTGAATTGTCACACGAACGCAACGTTTCACCAAAATCTGTTGTATCAGTTGGCGATGAAATTGAAGTAAAAGTTCTTGATTTGAACGAAGAAGAAGGACGCGTATCACTTTCTCTTAAAGCTACAACACCTGGACCATGGGACGGTGTTGAACAAAAATTAGCTGCTGGTGATGTGATTGAAGGTACAGTTAAACGTTTGACAGATTTCGGTGCTTTTGTTGAAGTATTGCCAGGTATTGACGGACTTGTCCATATTTCACAAATTTCACACAAGCGTGTTGAAAATCCAAAAGATGTGCTTAAAGTTGGTCAAGAAGTAACCGTAAAAGTTCTTGATGTAAATGCTGATGCAGAACGCGTATCACTTTCTATCAAAGCTCTTGAAGAACGTCCGGCTCAAGAAGACAGCCAAAAAGAAAAACGTCAATCACGTCCTCGTCGTCAAAAACGCCAAGAAAAACGTGACTTTGAACTTCCAGAAACTCAAACTGGATTCTCAATGGCTGACTTGTTTGGTGACATTGAATTATAAGCAAAATAAAGGGATTGGAATTATGTTTTCAGTCCTTTTTTACTTGTTATTTTTTCATTTTTTGTGTATACTATAATAGTTGCCACCCTTAGTGTAATGGATATCACGTAAGATTCCGGTTCTTGAGATGGGGGTTCGATTCCCTCAGGGTGGATAATTGTTATCTGCTTATAAATCTTGTTATATGCAAGATTTTTTATTTTTACAAGGGAGATTACCAATGCCTGTGAAATTGATTGCTCATACTCTAATTGAAAAAGATGGAAAATATTTGCTTATTAAACGAAGTAAAATAAAACGTGGTTCTCCAAACATGTATCCCGAATATTGGGATATTCCAGGAGGTAGCGTGGAAGAAGACGAATTGCCAAGAGAAGGAGCTGTGCGTGAAGCAATGGAAGAAGTTAACCAAAAGGTACAATTAAGTTCGATTCTTCATGAGGATAGCTGTTATGATGATACAAAGGGCGTCGTTTTTACGCGTCTAGTGTATAAGGTAAATTTGCTGGAATATAGAGAGATTAAACTTGATTTGGAAGAGCATACAGCGTTTCGCTGGATTCGGGCGCTGTCAGATATGAAGGGTGAGAAGACTGTTCCTTATTTAAAAGATATATTGAAATAAATTGATAAAGTGAGATTATATAAAATAAATGGGTACGATAAAACTGATTTGCACGGCATTATGACTTTATCGTATCCATTTTAGATATGAAAAAACTCCTTGATAAAACAAGGAGTAAGAAAGGAAATTCTTTAGTTTTTAGCTGCTGAAGCAAATTCTTCTTTGGAGAAGGCATCATTGATGATGTCTTTTAATTGTTTAGCAGAAGCTTGCATTTTTTGTTTTTCAGCGTCATTCAACGGGATATTTACTGGACGTACGATACCATGTGCGCCAACAATAGCTGGTTGTCCAATGTAGCAGTCTGTAACGCCAGGATATTGGCCTTCTTGGAATACTGAAAGTGGAAGAACTGAATTTTCGTCATCAAGGATAGCTTTTGTGATACGAGCTAAGGCAACTGCGATACCATAGAAAGTTGCACCTTTTTTATTGATGATTGAGTATGCAGCATCACGGACACCTTCAAACAGGTCAACTAATTCAGCAGCATTGAAGTTTTCTACGTCTTGAAGATAATTTTCAAGGTTGACACCTGCAACGTTGGCATGTGACCAAACAGCGAATTCTGAATCACCATGTTCTCCCATGATGTAAGCATGGACAGAGCGAGCATCTACATCTAATTTTTCAGCAAGTGCTTGACGGAAACGTGCTGAGTCAAGAGAAGTACCTGAACCAATGACACGTTCTTTAGGGAATCCAGAGAATTTCCAAGTTGAGTAAGTCAAAATGTCAACAGGGTTAGCAGCTACGAGGAAGATACCGTTGAATCCTGAAGCAACAATTTTAGTAACAACATCTTTGTTGATACGAAGGTTTTTTTCAACCAATTGAAGACGAGTTTCACCTGGTTTTTGTGGTGCACCAGCAGTCAAAACGACAAGATCTGCATCGTGTGCATCAGCATATTCTGCTGAATAAATTTTCTTAGGTGAAGTGAAAGCCAAGGCATGGCTAAGGTCTTCAGCATCCCCTTCTGTTTTTTCTTTGAAAATATCAACAATACCAAGTTCTTGGGCGATTCCTTGGTTGACAAGAGCAAATGCGTAAGAAGAACCTACAGCACCGTCACCAACAAGGATGACTTTTTTATGTTGTTTAGTAAGAGTCATTTTGCTAAACATCTCCTTTATTTTATTGGGGAACGTTTTCCCTTTACACATCTATTCTATCACTTTTGTAACATTTTGTCACGAATATAATACATATCATCTTATGTAAACGTTTTTACAATAGAAGGTGTTTACTGAAAAAAATCCCAATTTATGTTATAATGATATGGTCATATAAATTGAAGAGAGGCATTTTTTAATGCAGGATAATAATTTAGTAAATGTGAATTTAACGAGCGAAATGAAGACGAGTTTCATCGATTATGCCATGAGTGTCATTGTTGCTCGTGCTCTTCCGGATGTTCGAGACGGTTTAAAGCCTGTTCATCGTAGAATATTGTATGGGATGAATGAGCTGGGGGTGACTCCTGACAAACCACATAAGAAATCTGCTCGTATCACGGGTGATGTTATGGGTAAATATCACCCGCACGGAGATTCCTCTATCTATGAAGCTATGGTGCGGATGGCGCAATGGTGGTCTTACCGCCACATGTTAGTAGATGGTCACGGAAACTTTGGTTCTATGGACGGAGACGGTCCTGCGGCACAACGGTATACAGAAGCTCGGATGAGCAAAATATCGCTTGAAATGTTACGCGATATCAACAAAAATACAGTTGATTTTGCAGATAACTATGATAGCAGTGAGCGTGAGCCATTAGTTTTACCGTCACGTTTTCCTAATTTGCTGGTCAATGGGGCGACAGGTATTGCTGTGGGAATGGCAACAAACATTCCTCCTCACAATCTTAGTGAGACCATTGATGCTGTAAAATTAGTCATGGACAATCCAGATGTAACAACACATGACCTTATGGAAGTGTTGCCTGGTCCAGACTTCCCGACAGGCGCTTTGGTTATGGGGAAATCAGGCATTCATCGCGCTTATGAAACTGGGAAGGGTTCCATTGTTCTACGTGCTCGGACGGAAATCGAAGAAACTAAATCTGGTCGTGAACGAATTGTGGTTACTGAATTTCCGTATATGGTCAATAAAACCAAAGTTCACGAACATATTGTGCGGTTAGTCCAAGAAAAACGTATTGACGGAATTACAGCGGTTCGTGACGAATCTAACCGTGAAGGGGTTCGTTTTATCATTGAAGTGAAGCGGGATGCAAGTGCGCATGTTATCTTGAACAATTTATTCAAATTAACGCAAATGCAGACGAATTTTAGCTTCAATATGCTGGCGATTCAAAATGGAGTGCCAAAGATTCTGTCTTTACGCGAGATTTTGCTTGCTTATATTGAACACCAAAAAGAAGTGGTTACACGCCGGACAGTTTTTGATAAGGAAAAGGCGGAAGCTCGTGCACATATTTTAGCTGGTTTGCTGATTGCACTAGATCACATTGATGAAGTGATTCGCATCATCCGAAACAGCGAGACAGATGCAGAAGCGCAAGCAGAATTGATGGCACGCTATAAATTGTCCGAACGTCAAAGTCAGGCGATTCTGGATATGCGTTTGCGTCGTTTAACGGGATTGGAACGGGATAAGATTCAATCTGAATATGACGACTTGATGAAATTGATAGCTGATTTAGCAAATATTTTGGCAAAACCAGAACGAGTTGTTGCGATTATCAAGGAAGAATTAGAAGAGATTAAACGTAAGTTTTCTGATGAACGTCGTACAGAGCTAATAGTTGGTGAAGTACTGTCTCTGGAAGATGAGGATCTCATTGAGGAAGCAGATGTTTTGATTACACTTTCCAATAAAGGTTACATCAAACGGTTGAACCAAGATGAATTCACTGCGCAAAGACGTGGTGGTCGTGGTATTCAAGGAACAGGTGTAAAAGATGACGATTTTGTCCGTGAACTAGTTTCTACCAGCACACATGATCATTTGCTCTTCTTTACCAATAAAGGTCGCGTTTATCGCTTGAAAGGTTATGAAATTCCTGAATACGGTCGTACAGCGAAAGGTTTGCCGATTGTTAATTTGTTGAAATTGGACGAAGGTGAAACAATTCAAACGATTATCAACGTTCAAGCCGAGCATGACGATGATTCCTACCTTTTCTTTACAACGCGCTATGGTGTTGTGAAGCGGACAAGCGTAACAGAGTTTGCTAATATTCGTCAAAACGGTCTGAAAGCTCTGAATTTAAAAGATGAGGATGAACTCATCAATGTCTTTTTGACAAATGGTCAAGCAGATATCATTATTGGAACAAAAATGGGTTATGCTGTACGTTTTAACGAAAGCCAAGTCCGAAACATGGGACGGGCTGCGACCGGCGTGCGCGGAGTGAATTTGCGTGCGGGTGACCATGTTGTAGGAGCAAGTGTCATTTCAGATGATCAAGAGGTGTTAGTCATCACTGAAAAAGGCTATGGTAAGCGTACTTTAGCTAGTGAATACGCTACGAAAAGTCGTGGTGGAAAAGGAATGAAAACAGCTAATATTACTGAGAAAAATGGTCCATTAGCGGGGCTTATGGCTGTGAATGGTGATGAAGATTTGATGATTATCACAAATACAGGGGTTATTATTCGGACAAATGTTGCTAATATTTCTCAAACAGGACGTGCAACTTTGGGTGTTAAAGTAATGCGACTAGATAAGGGAGCGCAGATTGTTACTTTTACAAGCGTTGCAGCAGAGAATGAAAAAGAAGTGGATGAAGGATAAACTAAATAAAAGGAAATGTTATGTCATCAACAAGAACAAAACATAATAAAAGAAAAAATATTCTGATTAACATTATTGCGACATTGTTAATCATTGTTGCACTTGCACTTATTTTCAACTCTTCTATTCGGAATATGATCATGGTTTGGCATACCAATCGATATCAAGTGAGCAATGTTTCAAAAGATAAAATCACTCAAAATAAAAAAGCCAAAACTAGCTTTAATTTCGATAAAGTTAAATCGCTGTCTACCGAAGATGTGATTAACGCGCAATGGAAAGCACAGCAATTACCAGTTATTGGTGGAATTGCTATTCCTGAACTTTCTATGAATTTGCCGATTTTCAAGGGCTTAGACAATGTGGGTCTTTATTATGGCGCAGGTACGATGAAAGAAACGCAGCAAATGGGGAAAGGGAATTACGCATTGGCTAGCCACCATGTATTTGGGATTACAGGTGCAAGCAATATGCTCTTTTCTCCTTTAGATCGTGCTAAAACCGGAATGAAAATTTATCTGACAGATAAGGAAAAAATTTATACTTACTCCATTACTTCAGTTGAGAATGTAGCACCTGATAGAGTGGATGTGATTAATGACCGCGAAGGTGTCAATGAAGTGACTTTGGTGACTTGTGAAGATGCTGCAGCTACGTCACGAACGATTGTTAAAGGAACGCTAGAAGGAGAGACTTCTTATAAAGACGCACCAAAAGAAATTTTGAATGCATTTAGTAAAACGTATAATCAAATGCAGCTATAATAAAAACGAGGTGGGGACGATAATATCCCAGCCTCGTTTTTATGATGGAAATAAATAGTCACGCGATACTTGAGCAAGCTTTGCAAGAGTGAGAGAACGGGCTAAAAATTTTTAGTTTTCAGTCCTATCCCACTTTTATTTTTTGCTGAATGAAATTAAAATGGTTTATGACAATAATTTTGTCAAAGTGCAGAAGTCGTGATTAAATCGCAAATAAATCATTAAGATTTTCAGCCAAAGTTGGATGAGTAAAGATTTGTTTTGTGAAATAAGTATAAGGAATCTTATTGTCCATAGCTACAGTTAGAATGTTAATGATTTCTTGAGCACCTTGTGAAAAGATAGTGGCACCTAAAATTTCCTTGGTTTCGGTATTAACAACTGCTTTAAACGCTCCTCTAAGATCCGCATTGACATGTCCACGTGGCATGGCTGCAACTGGAATTTCTTTGGTTGCATAAGGCAGGCCTTGTTCTTTAGCTTGAGCTTCTGTCAAACCAATTTGTGCCAGTGGAGGAGTGATGAACATAGTAGTCGGTACATGTTTGCGATTTTCAAGTGTGTAGGAGCCATCACCAGCTAAGTAATTGAAAACGACACGAAAATCATCTAGCGAAACATAAGTAAATTGTAGTCCACCGTTGACATCACCAACAGCAAAAACGCCAGGAACAGTTGTTTGGCAATGCTTATCCACTTGGATAGCACCGCGGTCTGTAACTTGGATATCTGTATTTTCAAGTTTTAATAATTCGATATTTGGTTTACGACCGGTAGCATAAAGCAAAGCGTCAAAGCGAAATGTTTCGTTTTTAGCAATGACAAGCACCTCTTCACCATCATTTTTCACTTCTTGAGTGTAAATATTTTGAAGAATTTCAATACCGTCTTCCGTCATATATTGTTTAGCCAAAGTGGCAATTGAGGGCTCTACACGTGGCAAAAAAGTATCAGCAGCGTCAAGGACAGTAACCTTACTTCCTAGCTTATTGAAAAGTCCTGCAAATTCAAGACCGATATTTCCACCACCAAGGATACCAAGACGTTTAGGTAATGTAGCAAGATCTTGAATGCCTGTTGAGTCATAAACATTTTTTGTTGTAGTAAGTCCTGGAATTGGTAAAACATTTGAGACAGCGCCCGTATTGATGACGATATTTTCAGCTGTTATCTCTTGCTTTTCGTCGCCTGCTACAATTTCAATTATTTTGTTAGACAGAAAATGAGCTTCTGCATCAATAATATCCACTCCAGCACTACTAATGGTTGCGTAATTTTTCCCATTAAGTCTGCTAGTAACCGCATTTTTCTCAGCCATTACTTCTTCAAATGATAGTTCTTTTTCTGCGGCGACTAATAAAGTTTTGGTTGGAATACAAGCAATATTGATACAAGTTCCACCGTACATAGCTTTGCTACGTTCAATTAAGGCAACCTTTTTGCCTTGGGTTGCTATTTTTGCTGCCAATGTTTTACCAGCTTTACCAAAACCAATAACAATTAAATCGTATGTTAACATGATTTTTCCTCCGTTTTTATAAGCATTGTAACATATTCATTTTGCAAATGCTTGCATTTTGCTCTGGAGGATTGGTAAAGGATTGGGGAAAAGGATTTCTTTGAAATTAGAGAAAATATTTTTAGAAATTCAATCATTTTACAAATAAATTTTTAGATTTTGCAAAAATTTTATTTGTAAAATCTTGTCTTTATCCTTTGAAAAGTCAGTAAAATCAATATGTATAATAGAAACTTATGGGACGATTAATTTTTCTTAAGTAGACACAAGATCATATCTGATATAAAATGTAAGCGTCAACAAATACTGAGCCCTGAAATGAAAGCGCTCTTATAACATTATTATAAAGGAGTCCATACTATGGCAACTAAAGAAGAAATTTTACGTGAATTATATCCTGAAGATCTTTTTCACTATGCAGACGGTTTGACACTAGGAGAAGCAGAAGTCTTACAAGAAACTCGTCGTTTGATTGAAAAACATCTTCGTCCTGTGATCAATGAACATTGGGAAAAACCTGATTTTCCATTTGAACAATTTTACGCAGTTGCCAAAGGCGCTCAAATTATGAACAATCCTAAATTGTTTGAGGGACGTGAAGGCAGCTACAAACCATCAGAACTTTATATCGCATTCCTTTACTTGGAATTGGCTCGCTTTGATACATCAATGGCTACATTCTATACTGTGCATGGTGGACTTTGCTATAACACAATTTTACTCGGTGGTGATGAACGCCAACAAAAGGAATTTCTTCCTAAATTAGCAGCATTTGATTGGCAAGGATGTTTTGCTTTGACAGAACCACTTTCTGGTTCAGACATTGCAGGTGGGCTTGCAACAACTGCTGAACGTGTAGGAGACAAGTGGATTATTAACGGTGAAAAACGTTGGATTGGTGGTTCAGATACAGCTGATGTTATTCCAGTATTTGCTCGTGACGTTGCAGATGGCAAAATTAAATGCTTTATCGTTCGCAAAGGAGCTCCTGGTTACGATGTAGAAGTTATTCAACATAAAATTGCACTTCGTTGTGTTCGAAATGGTCATATCACAATGACAAATGTTGAAGTTCCAGACTCAGACCGTTTGGTAAACATCAATGGTTTTGAAGATGTAGCTCGTATTCTTACATTTACTCGCGCAGATGTTGCTCATATTGCCATGGGTATAACTTGCGGTTCGTTTGTTGCAGCATTGAAATATACTACAAACCGTCAACAATTTAAACGTCCAGTTGCTAAATTCCAAATCATTCAAGAAAAATTGGCTAGAATGCAAGCGAACGCTGTGGCAGCTATTGCTTACTCAGTTCGTCTTGCTGAAATGCAAGAAGCTGGCAATGAATTAATGTTAAATTCTGCCCTTGCTAAAATGCATAATTCACTCGTTATGCGCGAAACTGTTGCCCTTGCTCGTGAAGTAGGCGGAGGGGATGGAATTACTCTTGAAACCGATGTTGCACGTTTCTTTGCAGACGCTGAGGCTGTTTACACTTATGAAGGTTCTCATGAAGTCAACGCTTTGATTGTTGGTCGTGAAATTACTGGCTTAGGTGCATTTGTATAATGACAAAGCAGGAACGGTTGAAGAGTATTCATCATTCAATCGTTCCTATTCTTTCATTTTAAACTTTATAATGTTAATATTAGATAGGAGAGAAAATTGAATATTTCAAAAGTGATGATCATTGGATCAGGTCAGATGGGAAGCGGTATTGCACAAGTCTTTGCCCAATCAGGCTTTACGGTGTATTTGAATGATATTAAAGACGAATTTGTTGAAAGAGGGATTGGAAATATCACCAAGCAATTAACACGTTCTGTAGAGAAAGGGCGTCTGTCAGAAGCTGATAAAAATAGTATTTTGAGTAAGTTGATTCCCTCAACCTCATACGAAGATGCAAAAAATGTTCAGTTAGTTATTGAAGCAGCTACTGAAAACCGAGACATTAAGTTGAGTATTTTTAAACAATTAGATGAATTAACAACACCAGAAACAATTTTAGCGTCCAATACATCATCTTTGTCAATTACTGACATTGCAGCAGCAACAGTGCATCAAGAACGAGTTATTGGTATGCATTTCTTTAATCCTGCTCCTGTCATGAAATTGGTCGAAGTGATCAAAGCACTTCAAACATCAGAAGAAGTAGTCAAAACTGTTCGTGAATTGACTGAAAAAATCGGTAAAACAGCAGTTGATGTTAGAGATTCTTATGGTTTTGTTGTAAATCGAGTGTTGATTCCGATGATAAATGAAGCTATTTTCATTCTTGGAGAAGGAGTAGCATCGGCTGAAGAAATTGATGAAGCGATGAAACTCGGAGCCAACCATCCGATTGGACCATTAGCATTAGCTGATTTGATTGGTTTGGATGTTTGCTTAGCTATTATGGGAGTGTTGAATAATGGATTTGGTGATCCGAAATATCGTCCTGCTCCATTGTTGAAAAAAATGGTTGAAGCTAATAAACTTGGACGTAAGACCAAGGAAGGTTTCTTTAAATACTAAGATGAGGAGCAAGAAATGAAAGAAGCAGTTATTGTATCAGCAGTTCGTACACCATTAGGTTCTTTTGGTGGAAGTTTGAAAAATATTTCAGCTGTTGATTTGGGAAGTTTGGTTATCAAAAGCGCGCTGGAACGAGCAAATTTGAAGGCTGAACAAGTTGATGAAGTGATTATGGGAAATGTTTTAGGGGCAGGACTTGGTCAGAATGTGGCACGTCAAATGAGTGTCAATGCAGGTATCCCTGTATCTTCTCCAGCATTCACAGTCAATAAAGTATGTGGTTCAGGGCTTAAAACTGTTCAGTTGGCTGCACAAGCTATCCTTTGTGGAGATGCTGATATCATCGTAGCGGGTGGTGCAGAAAATATGAGCCAAGCACCATATGTGCTGCAAAATCAACGTTGGGGCTCTCGTATGGGAGACTCTAAAGTTGTTGATACTATGTTGCGCGACGGTCTGACTGACGCCTTTAATGATTTCCACATGGGAATCACAGCTGAAAATGTTGCTGCACAGTATGGTATTTCTCGTGAAGTTCAAGATGCTTTTGCTGTGCAATCTCAACAACGTGCCGTGGCAGCTATTGAAGCTGGACGTTTCAAAGAAGAAATCGTTCCAGTGATTATTCCACAGAGAAAAGGTGAGCCAATTGTTTTTGATACGGATGAATTTCCAAGAAAAGATGCCTCGTTAGAAGGTTTGGCTAAATTGCGTCCTGTCTTTAAAGAAGGTGGAACTGTCACGGCTGGTAATGCTTCTGGTATCAATGACGGAGCAGCAGCAGTTGTTGTCATGAGTTCAGAAAAAGCAAAAGAGCTAGGCATTCCTGTTTTAGCAACCATAAAATCCTATGCAAGTGCAGGATTAGATCCGAAAATCATGGGTTGCGGACCAATTTATGCTTCTCGTAAGGCACTTGAAAAAGGTGGTTTTACAGTTGAAGACCTTGATTTGATTGAATCCAATGAAGCCTTTGCAGCTCAAGCGTGTGCTGTCGGAAAAGAGCTGAATTTTGACCCAGAAAAAGTAAACGTCAATGGCGGAGCCATTGCACTTGGTCATCCAATTGGAGCATCAGGCTGCCGTATTCTGGTTACTTTGTTGCATGAAATGGAAAAACGCGATGCTAAACGTGGTCTTGCAACTCTTTGTATCGGAGGAGGAATGGGCACAGCAGTCATTGTAGAACGTTAAAAATAATTACCTACTAAATTTAATTTACCATTTGATTTTTTTTACTCTGTCAAACAAATTCTATCTAAGACGTTTATCTTAAATGATTCTTAGTAGAATTTGTTTTTTTATTTTGAAAATCAAAAAGTCTTAGTATTTTTTATAACTCTATAAGTTAAACTTATAGAGTTATAAATTAAGATTAAGTAGACGAGAGTAGAAAAATGAGATATCATAGCATTGTAAGCTCTTACATTTTGGGTTCAAGTATTTGTTGACATTATACTTAATAATTCAAATTTTATAAGTAGGAGCATTAAAATGAGTAAAACTGTTTTACTAGAAGTAAAAAACAGCATCGGCTACATTACGATCAATCGTCCTGAAGCATTAAACGCTTTGAGTTCTCAGGTATTAACTGATTTTAATGATGTTCTTGATCAAGTTGAACAAAGTGAAGAAATTCGTGTTGTGATTGTAACAGGGGCAGGAGAAAAGGCATTTGTAGCTGGGGCTGATATTAAAGAAATGGACTTGATGTCGCCAATTCAAGCTTTTGAATATATGACATTTGCAAACAATACCTTTACTCGCCTTTCAGATTTACGTCAACCAACAATTGCAGTGCTCAATGGGTATGCACTTGGCGGAGGAATGGAATTAGCACTTTCGACAGATATCCGTATTGGATTTGAAAAGACAGTTGTTGGCTTTCCAGAAGTTGGCTTGGGCATTATTCCGGGATTCGCTGGTACTCAACGTATGTCTCGTTTGATTGGAACAAGCCGTACGAAAGAATTGATTTTCACTGCTCGTACAGTGAAAGGTCAAGAAGCCTACGAACTGGGAATTCTTAACAAGTTGGTTTCAGCTGAAGAACTGTTAACTTCAGCTGAAGAATTGGCTGCTGCAATTATGAAAAATGCACCGTTAGCAGTAGAGAAAGCTAAACATGTTATTCAGGTTGGTTCTGAACTTCCACTTAAAAATGCTATCAGGCTCGAAACTGAAGCAGAAGCATTATTATTCTCTACAGAGGACAAAGTAGAAGGGATGCGTGCTTTTGTAGAAAAGCGCAAGCCTGTTTTCAATCGTAAGTAAATAAGTGGAGATATTGGTATGCAAATTGTAACATTATCAGAAGCAATTTCTAACATTAAATCTGAAGATATTGTAGGTATCTCAGGTTTTCTTGGAGTGGGTGAGCCATTTGAACTCATTGAAGAATTGGTTCGACAGAATCAACAGAACTTAACAATAGTATCTGTTGTTACCTCACAACCGGGTAAAGAGATTGGCGTTGGTCGCTTGTGTGAAAATCACCAAGTTAAAAAATATATCGCAGCTCATGTGGGAACTTCCGCTGCCGTACAACATGAATATTTTAGTGGCGATATGGAAGTTGAATTCACACCAATGGGAACCGTGGTTGAACGACTTCATGCTGCGGGTGCTGGTTTGGGAGCTGTTTTGACTCCGACTGGCGTTGGGACTATTTTGGAAAAAGATTATGAAAAAGTAGCTCGCAACGGCAGAGAATATCTTGTTTATGACCCTTTGAAAATTGATGTTGCTTTGATTAAGGCTACCAAGTCAGATAAATATGGCAATTTATACATTGATGGGACAACTAAAAATATTTCATTGCAGCTGGCTCTTGCAGCTGATACAGTCATTGTTGAAGCCAATGAAATTGTTGAAGTTGGGGAAATTGATCCTAACGATGTATATATTCCCGGAATTCTTGTAGACTATGTTGTTAAAAGCTTGACTTCTAAAGAACATCATAAAATGATGGGCGACCTCTGGATAGAGACTAAAAAATTAGCAGGGGTAAATTAATATGAAATCAAAAGAAATTATAGCAAGACGTGTAGCTCTTGAATTTAAAGATGGAGATGTCATCAACCTTGGATTTGGTATTCCGAATGCCTCTGCTGATTATATTCCTGAAGGCGTGAATGTTATCCTTCAAGCAGAAAATGGTGCTCTTCGTTTTGGTGAGACACCAACAAAAGAAAACTACAATGCGAATCTGGCCAACTCTGGTGGAGCCCCCATTACTCTTTTACCGGGAGCATCTTTATTTGACCTTCAAACGTCGTTTGCCATTATTCGTGGAGGCCACGTTGATGCTACAGTTTTAGGAGCGTTAGAAGTTAGCCAAGATGGTAGTATTGCAAACTGGATTATCCCCGATAAGTTTGCTCCAGGAATGGGGGGAGCTATGGATCTTCTAGTTGGTGCCAAAAGGGTTATCGCGGCCATTCAACATACTACCGTTGACGGCAAATCAAAACTGCTGAAAGAATGCACACTGCCCTTATCAGCTAAAGGAGTTTTGGATTTGGTCATTACAGAATTAGCAGTATTTGGTTTTCAAGACGGGAAATTCCTTTTGAAAGAATTAGCTCCCGGTGTCTCTTTGGAAGAAGTTCTTGAAAAGACAGAAGGCGAAGTAATCGTATCAGATGACTTAAAAACAATGTCTATCTAGTTAAATTATCAAGCAAATATAGCTACTGTTTGTCATAAAGTGTGTTAGTATATGCTTATAACGAACTTTATCGATGATAAGTTTTTAATCAACCTATTAGCAACTGATCATCTATATTAAAAAGATCAGTTGCTATTTTATTCCTGACAAATTATATTACAAATATTGAAAGATAGGAGACGATGAACATGGATATTATTCAAATGACTTACTTTATCAATATCGTCGAATGTGGATGTAATCTTTCGATTGCTGCTAAAAAAATTCATATTAGTCAATCTGCTTTGAGTCAATTTGTCACAAATTTTGAAGCGACTGAAGGACTGCAGCTTTTTAATCGTAGAAATGGAAGATTAGAAAGTCTGACAGAAGCTGGTGGGAAAATTTATCGTTTTGCTACGGAAATTGTCAATCGTCATGAAGAAATGCAATCCATGATTCATATAGAAGCGCAAAAACAAAAAGGAACCATTAACTTAGGCATTCCTTCTCTGATTTTGCGTGTTTATTTTGCAAGTGCTCTCCCTAAATTTTTAAAGGATAATCCACACATTAATATTCAAGTTGTGGAGGGAGGAAGCAAGGATTTACGTCAAAAATTTCTTGAAGGTGATTTAAATTTTGTTTTATTGATTGAGCCGACTAATTTAGATGCTAAAAAGTACGAGCAATATATAATACAAGCCGATGAATATGCAGCTTATATGGATAAAAATCATCCTTTAGCAGATAAAGAACTTCTTGAATGGAAAGACATCGCCGCTTACGATTTAGCAACATTTAATAAATCATTTACCACTTATGAATTAGTAGCTGAAAAATTAAAAAATAAGAAGATAGAGACAAATTTTACATATTTATCATCAGCATGGGATTTTTTAACAGAGTCTACGTATAAGAATGATATGATTGCTATTTTACCTCGTCCAGTAGAATATTTTGTGGATAAAAATAAGTTTAAAGCTGTTCGTTTTAAAGATCCGGTTCCATTTAATATCTGGTTCTGCAGACCGTATAAAGCAAATTATAATGAAGTTGAAGCATACGTTTATGAAGAACTTTTGAAAGGTTACTATCAGCCTATTTCGAGCTTTGATACCTAATAAAGGAGCAAATTGATGTCAAAAATTAGCACTACAGCAGCTATGATTGATTCATATACGAATACAGCAATCAAAAACTATGTAAAATCACATGATGAATCAACTTATTTTCCAAAGGAAATGTGGGATGAATTGACGAACGAAATGGATATATTTTTGCCCATTTTATCTGAAGAGAATCACACGTTAAGTTCTGATTTCATCACATTTATCCGAAAAATTGCTAATGAATTTGCTGCTCTTTCAGCTATTTTATTAACACAAGGTTGCTATGGAATTTATTCTATTTTGAATTTTGGGACAGCAGAGCAAAAGGAATTATATCTTGAAAAGTTACTAAAAGGTCAGTACATAGGAGGATTAGGATTTTGCGAGTATAAACATCTAAAGGGGCTAGAAGATCTTGAAACGTATGCAACAAAGACTGAGCAGGGATGGTGTCTCTCAGGGAAAAAGGCGATGATTTCCAATAGTAGCGTTGCAGATATACTACTGGTTTTGGCAAAAGTAAAAGAACAAGGTAAGGTGGAGAAGTACGGACTCTTTATTGTTGATCCAAAAGATTCGGATGTGCTAATTGGTGAACAGATTGAAAAACCGGGCTTGATAGGTCTTCCTTTGAGTTCAGTCACGCTGAAAAATGTCTTGCTCCCGGAAAACGCCTTATTGGGAGACGAATTAGCTGGGGATGTCCAATTTGCTAACATCATTAAAAATATGCAACTTGGCTTAAGTGCTATTGCATTAGGTGTTGCTGAGGGGGCTTTCAATAAAGGTATTGAATTTGCAAAGGTGAAGAGAGGATTTGGAAAGCGTTTGATTGATGTGGAAATTCATCAAAATAAATTTGCTGATTTATACAATAAATTATGCTCTGCAGAAGCTTATTTTGATTCTTATCCTAGTCAAATTGAAGAAGATGCGAAATTTGTTTCTCGAATAAAACTGTACACGACGAAAGTTGCTATTGAGATATCCGATGAAATCCTTCGACTAATTGGTCCTTTACAAAAATTCGACAAGGTTAATATCAAACGTTATTTAAAGGATGCAGAAACTATTGAAAACTATGGAAGATCTGGAAATTCTATCAGAAGAGAAATTGCCGAAAGGTGGCTAAAGGAGTAAGAAATGACAGAACTCGCTCTACAAGAGTATCAATTTGGAGACATGAAATTAATTTGGTTACGTGGAGTTGACAAAATGACAGATGCAGGCACTTTATTTGGTCCTGTACCAAAAGTTGTTTGGTCACGCTATTATCCAACAACTGAAGAAAATATGATGGTTGAATTAACCGATCCAATATTGATTCAATACAAAAATAAAAATTATTTAATTGATGCAAGTTTTAACACTGCGAAACTATCTGATAAACAAAGACGAAATTTAGGGATTTTATCTGAAAGCAGAATTGAAGAGAGCTTGGAACTTTTAGGTTTGACTCCTGAAGATATTTCTTATGTGTTGATGACTCACATGCATCACGATCACTCTGGTGGATTGACAAAATTAAATGAAAATCATCAGTTGGTTTCAACTTTTCCTAATGCTAAGATTTTTGTAAATGATATTGAATGGTACGAGATGATGAACCCAAATAATCGGACTAAAGGGACTTATCTCAGAGAAAATTGGGAACCTATTCAACATCAAGTGGAGACATTTACGGAATACTTAAATGTTATACCGGAAATTCAAATGGTTCATACTGGTGGTCATAGCAATGGTCATAGTATCATTTTGTTGAAACAAGGAAATGAAACCATGATTCATATGGCGGACTTGCTTTTAACTCACGCGCATCGCAAGCCTGTATGGGTCGCTGCTGTAGATGATTACCCCATGCGTTCCATTATTGCAAAAGAAAAATGGCTCAAGGAAGCATTTGAAAATCATTATAAATTTTTCTTTTATCATGATCAATTTTTTGCTGTTGTAGAATTTGACAACGAAGGGAAAGAAATTGTTGACTATGTAAAACGGATTCGCGAACCAAGACTTCCGTTTACCGATAAACAGGATAGAAAGCCTGTTTTGTATCATTAAGATTCAAAAATCACCTTTTGTTTTTGAAAGGTGATTTTTTGTTGCATGATTTATCAATGCGAATTAGCTAAAATTTTGGTATAATTAAGATGTTAAACTAGTGTAAGAAAGAGGTTTTCATGGCTACTATTCAATGGTTTCCGGGACACATGTCCAAGGCTCGGAGACAAGTACAAGAAAATATCAAATTTGTGGATTTTGTGACAATTTTAGTAGATGCGCGTTTGCCATTATCTAGTCAAAATCCTATGCTAACTAAAATCGTGGGAGAGAAACCCAAGCTTCTTATTTTAAATAAGGGGGATTTAGCTGATTCTGATCTGACGAAAGAGTGGCGAAAATATTTTGAAAGTCAAGGTATCAAGACCTTGGCAATCAATTCTAAAGAACAATCAACTGTTAAAAAAGTCACAGAAGCAGCTAAGTCATTGATGAAAGAAAAAATTGCTCGGCAAAAAGAACGTGGGATCCAAATTGAAACATTGCGGACTATGATTATCGGTATCCCGAACGCTGGTAAATCAACCCTGATGAACCGTTTAGCTGGGAAAAAAATCGCTGTGACTGGAAATAAACCGGGTGTTACCAAGGGGCAGCAGTGGCTCAAATCTAATAGGAACTTGGAAATTTTAGATACTCCAGGAATTCTCTGGCCTAAGTTTGAAGATGAAAAAGTTGCTTTGAAACTCGCTTTAACAGGAGCGATTAAAGACGATTTGCTTCCAATGGATGAGGTTACTATTTTTGGAATCAATTATTTCAAAGAACATTATCCAAAGGAACTTCAAGAACGGTTCAAGCAAATGGACTTGGAAGAAGAAGCACCGGAAATCATTATGGATATGACACAAAAATTGGGTTTTCGAGATGATTATGATCGTTTTTATCGTCTTTTTATCAAAGACATTCGTGACGGTAAATTGGGACGTTATACTTTAGATACTTTAGGTGAGATACATGGCAACGATTAAAGAGATTCAAGAAATCTTATCTGAAATAACAGACATAGAGAGTCCTGTTTTTGAGCAATTTCGAGATGATAGTCGAGCTGGTGTCCACAAGCTCATTGTGAAACGTAAAAAACAAATTCAAGCTGAATTGGACGAATACCGTCGTTTGGAGCAAATGTTACGATATGAAAAGGAGCTTTATGCTACTGGTTGCCAATATATCGCTGGGATTGATGAGGTTGGGCGTGGCCCCTTAGCAGGTCCTGTTGTGGCAGCGGCAGTTATTTTACCTAAAAACTATAAAATCAAAGGTCTCAACGATAGCAAGAAAGTTCCCAAGAAAAAGCACAAAGAAATCTATCAAGAAGTGCTCAAACAAGCAATTTCAGTTGGTATTGGTATCAAGGATAATCAAGTTATTGATGAAGTGAATATCTATGAAGCGACGAAATTAGCTATGCTAGAGGCGGTGGGAAATCTTGAAGTTGCTCCGCAACATCTCTTGATTGATGCTATGCAGTTAGATGTTCAAGTTCCGCAAACGTCTATTATCAAAGGAGACGCCAATTCGCTGTCTATTGCGGCCGCTTCAATCGTAGCCAAGGTGACTAGAGATCGCATGATGACAAATTATGAGCTAACTTATCCAGGTTATGACTTTGCACACAATGTTGGTTATGGAACCCAGCATCATTTAGAAGGATTGAAACGAAAGGGAATCACTCCTATTCATCGGACAACCTTTGAACCAATTAAATCCATGCTTGAAGAAGTCGAGGACAAGAGATGATTGTTACTAAAGTTTTAAATAATAATGTGGTCATTTCTGAAGAAAACCACCAAGAAGTAGTGTTGATGGGACGTGGACTGGCTTTTGGATGTAAAGCAGGAGATGATATTCGGGATAATCTGATTGAGAAAAAGTATGTCTTGTCAGAAAACAAGCGTGAATTATTGTTGGAATTACCTGCTGACATCATAGAAATGGCTGATAAAATTATCACTTACGCACATGCAAAAATAAATAAAAAATTGCAAGATGGTGCTTTTTAGCAATGGCTGACCATATGTATGGTGTTGTTCTGCGGACAAAAGATCAATTTTTCATGAAAAATTTTCTGATGTGGGACATTAAGCGATTTTTCCCTGACGAATTTGAAGTTGGCAAGTATGCCAATCAATTGTTGGGTGACTATTTAGGGCAAGATTTACCTTTGGATGAAGCAGGCTTTATGGCTTTGACAATTGTCAATGCTGAATTAGATAGCGGAAATGTAGCCGCTCAAGATTTAACGCAACTAATGGAAGAAATCATGACAATCGTCAAATACAGCTTAGAGATCTCGTTAGATGACGAGGATATTTATGTTCAACGCTTTATTACGCATCTGAAATTTTTTTGCGAACGCGTTTTAACGGACACCGGACATCAGGAGTTAGACGACAACGATATGTTTGATTTACTGAAAATTAAGTATCTATTAGCTTATGAAACGACAACAAAGATTACCCAATATCTCAAGCAGACGCGCAATTATCAGACGTCTGATGATGAACAAATGTATCTAACCATTCACTTATCAAGAATGAAAAGGAACGTCAATGAAAACTGAATATGAAAAAATGATTGCAGGAGAATTATACAATCCGCAAGATCCCGAATTACGAAAATTGGTAACACGTTCTCGTCAATTTCAATACGCATTTAATGCAGAACAGGACGGTAAAAAAAGAAGTAAACTCGTAAAAGAATGGTTCGGCTCAACTGGTGAGAACATTTCGATGAAACCAAACTTTGTCTGCGATTATGGTATCAACATTCATTTAGGAGAAAATTTCTATTCTAATTGGAATTTGACCATGCTTGATGTTTGTCCGATTATTATTGGAAAAAATGCATTGTTTGGACCAAATTGTCAACTTCTGACTCCTCTTCATCCTTTAGATGCACAAGAGCGCATATCAGGCGTAGAGTACGGTGCACCAATTACCATTGGCGATAATTTCTGGGCGGGTGGCGGCGTAACGATTTTGCCTGGAGTAACATTAGGAGACAATGTCGTCGTTGGAGCAGGCTCGGTTGTTACCAAATCTTATGGTGATAATGTTGTTTTGGCTGGAAACCCGGCTCGAATTATTAAAGAATTAGATAAAATGTGAAAAGCGAGAAATTCTCGTTTTTTTAATCCCTTTTACGAATAATATAAGTGAAGTGTAATTAAAAAAGTAAAAGGAATGATAAAATGGATAATTTTGATATTTATAAATTAAAAGAAGCTGGCTTGACTAATCAGCAGGTCATCAATGTTCTCTCGTATGCTGAGATACAAGAAAAAGAATTATCGGTAAAAGATATGGCAGTTGTTTCGGAATGCCGCAATCCTGCTCTTTTCATTGAAAAATATCTGCAGCTAGATGATGATTTATTACGTCAAGAATTTGAAAAGTTCTCATCCTTTTCTATCTTGGATGATGTGTATCCTTGGGATTTGAGCGAAATTTACAATCCGCCCGTTCTTCTTTTTTATAAAGGTAATTTGGATTTGCTAAAATTACCTAAAGTAGCTGTTGTAGGAAGTCGGAATAGTAGCCGAGTAGGCAGTCAATCCGTTCAAAAGATTATTAAAGAGCTAAACAATGAATTGGTTATCGTGAGTGGTTTAGCACGCGGAATTGATACCTCGGCTCACATGGCAGCATTGCAAAATGGTGGTCGAACAATTGCAGTTATCGGAACGGGTCTAGACGTTTTTTATCCAAGGGCGAATAAAAAACTCCAATCGTATTTGGGAGAACATCATCTAGTACTTAGTGAATATGGTTCTGAAGCAGAGCCATTAAAATTTCATTTTCCAGAGCGTAATCGGATTATAGCAGGATTGTGCAGAGGGGTTATTGTTGCTGAAGCCAAAATGCGCTCAGGCAGTTTAATTACTTGTGAGCGCGCGATGGAAGAAGGACGAGA
Source organism: Streptococcus sp. HMSC071H03 (assembly GCF_001813035.1). Classification (NCBI taxonomy): domain Bacteria; kingdom Bacillati; phylum Bacillota; class Bacilli; order Lactobacillales; family Streptococcaceae; genus Streptococcus; species Streptococcus sp. HMSC071H03. The sequence goes on from NZ_KV811169.1 coordinate 207,470, forward strand.
TGTGTTTGCTATTCCAGGGTCAATTTTAGACGGCAGAAGTGATGGCTGTCATCATTTGATTCAAGAGGGTGCAAAGTGTGTCACATCAGGCGCTGACGTACTTTCTGAATTCCAATTTTAAAACAAGTTCTCCTATAAGAGAATGCTGCTAGTTGACATCTTGAAAAAAATAGTTTAAACTCTATGAGGTTTATTACTTTTAGAAGGTGTTTAGATTGGCAACAAAAACAAAGAAAAAAACAGCAATGAAAAAAAATCTGGTGATTGTAGAGTCGCCAGCTAAAGCAAAAACAATTGAAAAATATTTAGGGCGGAACTACAAAGTTCTAGCCAGCGTTGGACATATTCGCGATTTGAAAAAGTCTACCATGTCCATCGATTTTGAAAACAACTATGAGCCAGAATATATCAATATTCGAGGGAAAGGGCCTCTTATCAATGATTTGAAAAAAGAAGCTAAAAAAGCGAAACAAGTCTATCTTGCAAGTGACCCGGACCGTGAAGGAGAAGCTATTTCTTGGCATTTGGCTCATATCTTAAATCTGGACGAGACAGATAAAAATCGTGTTGTTTTCAACGAAATCACGAAAGATGCAGTAAAAAATGCTTTTAAAGAACCGCGCCAGATTGACATGGATTTGGTAGATGCTCAACAAGCGCGTCGTGTCCTTGACCGTATTGTGGGGTACTCTATCTCTCCAATTCTCTGGAAAAAAGTCAAAAAGGGATTGTCAGCTGGACGTGTGCAATCTGTTGCCTTGAAACTCATCATTGACCGTGAAAATGAAATCAATGCTTTTAAACCAGAAGAGTATTGGACGATTGACGGAACTTTCAAAAAAGGGGCTCGTCAATTTCAAGCAAGCTTTTACGGCATGAATGGCAAGAAGATGAAGCTTGCTACCAACGATAATGTAAAAAACGTTCTTTCTCATATTGAAGGTGATGAATTTACTGTCGAAAGCGTTGAGAAAAAGGAACGCAAGCGCAATGCTCCGCTGCCTTATACCACATCATCTATGCAGCAGGACGCTGCCAATAAAATTAATTTCCGAACTCGTAAGACCATGATGGTTGCTCAGCAACTTTATGAAGGAATTAATATCGGATCTGGTGTGCAAGGTTTGATTACCTATATGCGTACAGACTCCACTCGTATTAGTCCAGTGGCTCAAAACGAAGCTGCAACCTTTATTACAGACCGTTTTGGTGAGAAATATTCTAAACACGGGAGTAGAGTCCGAAATGCTTCTGGCGCACAAGACGCCCATGAAGCGATTCGTCCGTCAAGCGTGTTCAACACACCTGAAAATATCGCGAAATATCTAGATAAAGATCAATTAAAGCTATACACGCTGATTTGGAATCGTTTTGTAGCTAGTCAAATGACAGCAGCAGTATTTGACACTATGAGTGTGAAGTTGGAGCAAAACGGTGTTCAATTTGCTGCAAATGGTAGTCAAGTTAAATTTGACGGTTATCTAGCTATTTACAATGATTCTGATAAGAATAAAATGTTGCCTGATATGGAAAAGGGTGATACAGTGAAACGGGTCAACACCAATCCTGAACAGCATTTCACACAACCACCTGCTCGTTATTCTGAAGCGACCTTGATTAAGACATTGGAAGAAAATGGTGTCGGTCGTCCGTCAACTTATGCACCAACAATCGAAACTGTTCAAAAGCGCTACTATGTCAAATTAGTTTCTAAGCGCTTTGAGCCAACTGAATTGGGAGAAATCGTGAATTCTCTGATTGTTGAATTTTTCCCCGATATTGTCAACGTGAAATTTACCGCTGATATGGAAGCTAAGCTAGATGATGTAGAAGTAGGAAAAGAGCAATGGCAAAAGGTCATTGATGAATTTTATAAGCCATTTGAAAAAGAAGTTGCAAAAGCAGAAACTGAAATGGAAAAAATTCAAATCAAAGATGAACCTGCTGGATTTGACTGTGAAGTCTGTGGAAGTCCTATGGTTATCAAATTGGGCCGCTATGGTAAATTCTATGCATGTAGCAATTTTCCTGACTGTCGTCATACTCAAGCGATTGTCAAAGAAATCGGTGTAGAGTGTCCTAAGTGTCACAAAGGGCAAATCATTGAGCGCAAAACCAAACGCAATCGCCTTTTCTATGGCTGCAATCGCTACCCAGATTGTGACTTTACTTCTTGGGATAAACCGATTGGTCGCTCTTGTCCGAAATGCGGTCAGTATCTTGTAGAAAAGAAAGTTCGTGGTGGGGGCAAGCAAGTTGTCTGCAGCAATGGGGATTACGAAGAAGAAAAAGTAAAATAAGTTAAAGATGTTTACGTAATTTATTTTATGTAAACTTTCTTTATATATAGCAAAGGAAACTGTATGAAAGAGAAATTTGATGAATTTTTAAAGATTGCAAAGGAATTGAACGGAATTGGAATCACTCCTTTGCTTATGGGTTCACTAGGGCTTGAACAGGTAACTGGCCACGACTGGCAAGCACGAGATATTGATATCCATGTTCCAGGAGATCCTAGGGGATGGGACGCACCTGATGAGGTACGAATTTATGATTTTAAAAAGATTGAAACGATTATGAACCGGCTTGGCTACCAATTAGTAGATTTGCACGAGCACGAATTTCAAAAAGGAAATCTATCGGTTGAGTTTGGTAGCATGAATACTTTGGAAAACTTTGCTGGGATTCCTTTAGATGAATTGGTAAAACATGAAACAGCAGGGGTAATTTATTTTCTTCCTGATGCTGAACAATATCTTAAGATTTACACAGCATCTTCGCAAGATTCCTATCGAAATGACCAAAATAATGATAAGGATTTTGTTAAAATTGCTTATCTGGAAAAAATGTTAAAGAAATAGATACATGACCAATCATTATATTCTTTACACCAATGTTTGAGGATGGATACTAATAAGTTAGTGTATTTGCATTCTAGAAAGTCTCACTCGTCAGTAGGGGCTTTTTCTGTTATAATGGTTAAGAATAATTAGAAAGATTTGTGGGAGTCTCCTCCCAAAGAGGTATTTGTTTCATGTCTCAATCTTACATCAATGTCATAGGAGCTGGTCTTGCAGGTAGCGAAGCAGCTTATCAAATTGCTAAACGCGGTATTCCTGTTAAGCTGTATGAAATGCGAGGAGTGAAATCTACTCCGCAACATAAGACTAGTGATTTTGCAGAGCTAGTCTGTTCTAACTCTCTACGGGGGGATTCGCTAACGAATGCGGTTGGTCTCTTAAAAGAAGAAATGCGACGTTTGGATTCTATCATTATGAGAGCAGCAGAAGCTACGCGTATTCCTGCTGGAGGAGCATTAGCAGTTGACCGTGACGGTTTTTCACAAATGGTGACTGATGAGGTGACAAACCATCCTTTAATCGAAGTTATTCGTGAGGAAATCACCAAAATTCCTGATGATACGATTACTGTTATTGCGACGGGACCTTTGACAAGTGATACACTTGCTGAAAAGATTCACGCGCTAAATGGTGGAGCTGGATTTTACTTTTATGATGCAGCAGCACCGATTGTAGATGTCAATACAATTGACATGGAGAAAGTTTACCTCAAATCTCGCTATGACAAGGGAGAGGCTGCTTATCTCAATGCTCCTATGACTAAGAATGAGTTTATGGCTTTTCATGACGCTTTGGTAAATGCCGAGGAAGCACCGTTAAATAGCTTTGAAAAAGAAAAATACTTTGAAGGCTGTATGCCGATTGAGGTGATGGCAAAAAGAGGAATAAAAACCATGCTCTACGGTCCTATGAAGCCAGTTGGTTTGGAATACCCGGATGACTATAAAGGACCCCGTGACGGTGAATTTAAGACACCCTATGCAGTTGTGCAGCTTCGTCAGGACAATGCAGCTGGAAGCCTTTATAATATTGTTGGTTTCCAAACACACCTAAAATGGGGAGAACAGAAGCGCGTTTTTCGGATGATTCCGGGATTGGAAAATGCAGAATTTGTCCGCTATGGCGTGATGCACCGCAATTCTTACATGGATTCACCAAATCTCCTGACACAGACGTTCCAGTCTAAAAAACAAGAGAATATCTTTTTTGCAGGTCAGATGACCGGTGTAGAAGGGTATGTAGAATCTGCCGCGTCCGGGCTGGTAGCCGGTATCAATGCAGCCAGACTTTTCAATGGAGAAGAAGCCCTGGTCTTTCCAGAAACAACTGCTATTGGAAGCTTACCTCATTATATCACGCATGCTGATAGCAAACATTTCCAGCCAATGAATGTCAATTTTGGAATTATCAAGGAGTTGGACGGTCCACGTATTCGAGACAAAAAAGAACGCTATGAAAAAATAGCAAAACGAGCGCTACAAGCTATCAAAAATTATCAAAATCTCTAGTTTTCTTTTGGAAAAGATAGAAATAATGATGATTTGTTATAAAAGTATTAAAAAGTTAGGAATTCCCTAACTTTTTTGTATATTTTATGATATAATAGATAAAAATTTTGAAAATAGAAAGTTTTCTGACAATGAATCAATCCTATTTTTACCTTGAAGTAAGGGAACATGCATTAGAAGTGCCTTATAGCAAACAAAAGCGTCGTGTTCGAGTGCTACTTCCTAGAAATTATGAGCAAGATACTCAGAAATCCTATCCTGTAGTTTATTTTCACGACGGTCAAAATGTCCTTTATAGTAAAGAGTCTTTTAGTGGACATTCTTGGAAAATCATTCCAACGATTAAGAGAAATCCCGACATTGAAAAAATGATTGTGGTGGCGATTGACAATGACGGTTTTAATCGAATGAATGAGTATTCTGCATGGAAATATCAAGAATCAACTATTCCAGGTATGCAATTTGGCGGTAAGGGGACAGAGTATGCGGAGTTTGTCATGGAAGTTGTTAAACCCTTTGTTGACGAGCATTATCGTACCAAGTCAGACCGAGCGCACACGGCTATGGTTGGTTCTTCTTTAGGCGGAAACATTACACAGTTTATGGGAATTGAATACCAAGAGCAAATTGGATGCTTGGGTATTTTCTCATCTGCAAACTGGATGCATCAGGAAGCATTCAATCGTTATATAGAACGCCATAACTTATTAGCAGATCAGCGGATTTATATTTATGTTGGAACAGAAGAAGCAGATGACACCGATAAAACCTTAATGGCTAGTAATATCAAGCAAGCTTATATTGATTCGTCATTAACCTACTTTCGTCAGTTAATTGCGGGCGGTTTAGATTTGGAAAATCTATTGTTTTATATCCAAGCCGGTGCAGAACACAATGAAATGGCTTGGGCTGAGCATTTACCTGATTGTCTTCGCTTCTTTAGCGAAAAATGGTAAATAAATTAATTAAGAATATGAGGAGAGAATTTATATGCACGTTGAATTTTTAAGTCATTGGAGTGGTCATTTAAATCGTGAAATGTATGTGAATCGTTACGGGCACGCTGGAATGCCTGTAGTCGTTTTTGCTTCATCAGGAGGCAGTCACAATGAATATGCAGATTTTGGTATGATTGAGGCTTGTTCATGGTTTATCGAAACAGGAAAAATTCAATTCTTCACTTTGAGTAGTGTAGATAGTGAAAGTTGGCTGGCTGATTGGAAAGCTCCTCACGACCGCGCGGAAATGCACCGAGCTTATGAGCGCTATGTCATTGAGGAAGCCATTCCTTTTATCAAGCATAAAACAGGTTGGTTTGATCCAATGATGACGACAGGTTGTTCTATGGGAGCCTATCACGCTGTTAATTTCTTTCTCCAGCACCCCGATGTCTTCAATAAAGTCATTGCACTGAGCGGGGTTTACGATGCTCGCTTCTTTGTTGGTGATTGTTTGGATGATGAAGCAATTTATCAAAATTCACCAGCAGATTATATTTGGAATCAAAACGATGGCTGGTTTATTGACCACTATCGCAATGCTGATATCATTGTCTGTACAGGACTTGGTGCATGGGAGCAGGATGGACTACCTTCTTTCTACACCTTAAAAGAAGCCTTCGAGCATAAGAACATTCCTGCATGGTTTGCTGAATGGGGATATGATGTTTCGCATGACTGGATTTGGTGGCGCAAGCAAATGCCGTATTTTCTAAGTCAATTAAATCTATGATTAGAAAGGAAACAATATTATGAATTATATCGTTATTTCACCTTATTATCCACAAAATTTTCAACAATTTACCGTTGAACTTGCTAACAAAGGAATTACTGTTTTAGGGATTGGGCAAGAGCCTTATGATCAATTAGATCAACCTTTGAAAAATGCTTTAACAGAATATTTTCGTGTGGAAAATCTAGAAAATCTCGATGAAGTTAAACGTGCTGTAGCTTTCCTTTTTTACAAGCACGGACCAATTGACCGCATTGAGTCACACAATGAATATTGGTTGGATCAAGACGCAAAATTGCGTGAACAATTTAATGTTGTAGGACCAAAACCAAAAGACTTGAAAAAGACAAAATTTAAGTCCGAAATGAAGAAGCTCTTTAAAAAAGCTGGTGTTCCTGTCGTTCCTGGTCAAATTGTAAAAACCTTGCAGGCAGTTGACATGGCTGTCAGTAAAATTGGACTTCCATTGATTGCGAAGCCAGATAATGGAGTTGGCGCAGCCGGAACTTATAAATTGGAAACCACTGAAGATGTTGAACAATTTAAACAAGAGTGGGATAAGCAAACCGTTTATTTCTTTGAAAAATTCGTTGATTCTGGACAAATTTGCACGTTTGACGGATTACTCGATTCAAACGGAAATATTGTGTTTTCAACGACTTTTGACTATGCTTATACCCCTTTAGACTTAGTTTTGAATCATTATGAAAACTCATATTATATTATAAAAGATATGGATCCAAAATTACGTCAATATGGGGAAGCTATTATTAAAGCGTTTGGCATGAAAGAACGTTTCTTCCATATTGAATTATTCCGTGACGGAGATGATTATATTGCCATAGAATACAATAATCGTCCAGCAGGTGCTTTTACGATTGATTTGTATAACTTTGCTCACTCCATTGACCTTTATCGTGGATATGCAGATATTGTGAATGGGGACCCCTTCCCACAACCTCAAGTCGAAGCACAATATGGCTTGGTTACTTCACGCCGTTCAACATCAAATTATGTGTATTCAGAAGAAGAATTGCGTGCAAAGTACGGCGATAAATTAAAAGCAGTCAAAATCATGCCAAAGGCATTTGCAGACTTACAAGGAGATGTTCATTATATTTTGACAACACCAAGTCGTTCGGAAATCGATCAAATGATAGAGGATTTTGGGAAAAAGTAGAAAAATCTATTTGTGAAATTTTTATTTAGTCAATTCAAATCAGCTTGCCAGCAAGGTTCGCTGATTTTTCTTTGTGAAATTGTTCAAGCATAAATTTTGACAGTATTTTTTAGTTTGGATAGAATGAAATTATAGAATTACACTCATAGAAAGGCTCGACTATGTCAACTTTAGATAAAAATCTTTTGCTAGAGATGTTTCGTAAGATGGAAGAGATCCGTCGGATGGACTTAAAAATTGCCCAACTCGTAAAAAAGGGGAAAGTTCCAGGAATGACTCACTTTTCTGTTGGAGAAGAAGCAGCTAGCGTTGGAGCTATGCTGGCCCTCAATCCTGATGATTTGATTACTTCTAACCACCGTGGTCATGGTCAGGCGATTGCCAAAGGAATTGATCTGAACGGCATGATGGCAGAAATCATGGGCAAATATAACGGAACCTGCAAAGGAAAAGGTGGCTCCATGCACATTGCTGATTTGGATGCCGGAAACTTAGGAGCAAATGGTATTGTTGGCGGAGGTATGGGAATTGCAGTCGGTGCCGCCCTCACTCAGCAAATGCACCAAACAGATAAAATCGTGGTTTGCTTCTTTGGTGACGGAGCAACGAACGAAGGTATTTTTCATGAAGCAGTCAACATGGCTTCTATCTGGAATCTACCAGTAATTTTCTATTGTATCAATAACGGCTATGGTATTTCTGCAGACATTAAGAAAATGACCAATATAGAGCACATTTATGAGCGGAGTGCTGCCTATGGCATTCCTGGCATGTTTATTCCAGACGGGAACAACGTCATTGAGGTCTATGAAGGTTTTCAAAAAGCTGTTAAATATGTTCGAAGTGGTAAAGGACCTGTCTTAATCGAGAGTGTGACCTATCGCTGGTTGGGGCATTCTTCATCTGACCCTGGTAAATATCGAACACGTGAAGAAGTTGAGGAGTGGAAAAAGAAGGACCCAATTGAAAATCTTCGTAAATACTTGCTAGAAAGTCAGATTGCAAGCAATGAAGAGTTAGAAGCTATCCAAGCAGAGGTTAAAGAAGCAGTAGAAGCATCTGTAAAATTTGCAGAAGAAAGTCCATTTCCACCGCTTGAATCAGCTTTTGAAGATATTTACGCAGACTAAGAGAGGAGATAAAATGGAAACAAAAACAATGTCTTTTCGTGACACCATTATTCTTGCTATGTCTGAGGAAATGCGTCACGATGAAAATGTGCTGTTAATGGGAGAAGATGTCGGTATTTTCGGAGGAGATTTCGGAACATCCGTCGGAATGTTAGAAGAATTCGGTCCAAAGCGAGTACGTGATTGTCCAATTTCTGAAGCAGCTATTTCAGGAGCTGCAGCAGGAGCAGCCATGACTGGGCTACGCTCAATTGTAGATATAACTTTTATGGATTTTTCTGTCATTGCCATGGATGCAATTGTCAACCAAGCCGCTAAGACTCGCTATATGTTTGGTGGTAAAGGTCAGGTTCCGATGACAATTCGCTGCGCAGCTGGAAATGGTGTCGGCTCAGCTGCTCAACACTCACAATCTTTGGAATCTTGGTTTACCCACATTCCGGGTTTAAAGGTCGTGGCACCTGGCACTCCTGCGGATATGAAAGGGTTGCTAAAATCTTCTATCCGCGACAACAATCCTGTTATTATTCTTGAGTACAAGTCAGAATTCAACCAAAAAGGCGAAGTTCCGCTTGATCCTGATTATACAATCCCTCTTGGTGTTGGTGACATCAAAAAAGAGGGAACAGACGTGACAGTTGTGACCTATGGAAAAATGCTCCGTAGGGTTATGCAAGCAGCTGAAGAATTGGCAGAAGAAGGCATTTCAGTAGAAGTGGTTGATCCTCGTACCTTGGTGCCTCTGGACAAGGATATCATTATCAACTCAGTCAAAAAAACAGGAAAAGTCGTTCTAGTCAATGATGCCCACAAAACTAGTGGTTATATCGGTGAAATTTCTGCTATCATTTCCGAATCAGAAGCATTTGACTATTTGGATGCACCAATTCGCCGCTGTGCTGGCGAAGATGTTCCCATGCCCTATGCTCAGAATCTTGAAAATGCTATGATTCCGACAGTTGAAAGTATCAAAGAGGCTATCCGTAAGACTTATCATAAAGAGTAAACTGGAAATAAACGGCAAATTTAGATTTGCATAACTTTAATTATGTAAAGTAATTTAAAGTTTATCCCCGATTTTTGCTAATATTAACAGTAGAAACTTTGTGAAAACAAAGAAATAGGGCAAATATTGCCTCAACCAATGAATTATTTAAGAATGAGAGAGAACATGGATGACAAAAAATTAAGAGCGACCCCTGCTGCTAGAAAATTAGCAGATGATTTGGGTATCAATCTCTATGACGTATCTGGTACTGGCGCAAAGGGACGCATTCACAAAGAAGATATTGAAAGTTATCGAGAATTCAATATTGTGAAAATTACGCCCCTTGCAAAACGTATTGCAGAAGAAAATAACATCGCTTGGCAGGAAATCCAAGGGACAGGCGTGCACGGCAGGATTATGAAAAAGGATATTCTGGCTTTGCTGCCTGAAAATGTTGACTCAGACAGTATCAAGTCTCCGGCTCAAATTGAGAAAGCGGAAGAAATACCTGACAACACCACTCCTTATGGAGAAATTAAGCGCCTTCCAATGACGCCAATGCGGAAGGTCATTGCTAAACGAATGGTGGATTCTTATCTGACAGCACCAACTTTCACTCTCAATTATGATGTAGATATGACAGAGTTGCTGGCGCTGCGCAAGAGGGTTTTAGAGACAATTATGGAAGCGACAGGAAAGAAAATGACGGTTACGGATTTACTTTCTATGGCAGTTGTCAAAACTTTGATGAAGCACCCTTATCTTAATTCGTCTCTGACAGAGGACGGGCAAACCATTATCATGCACAATTATGTCAATCTGGCTATGGCTGTTGGGATGGACAATGGGCTTATGACACCAGTGGTTTACAATGCCGAAAAAATGAGTCTGTCTGAGTTAGTCGTTGCCTTTAAGGATGTGATTGAACGGACTTTAAATGGAAAATTAGCACCAAGCGAATTGCAAAACTCAACTTTTACGATTAGTAATCTAGGAATGTTTGGTGTTCAATCGTTCGGCCCAATTATCAATCAACCCAATTCAGCGATTTTGGGAGTTAGCTCAACCGTTGAAAAACCAGTCGTAGTGAACGGAGAGATTGTTATTCGACCAATCATGAGTCTTGGATTAACTATTGACCACCGAGTTGTGGACGGTATGGCAGGTGCTAAATTCATGAAAAATCTAAAAGCACTGATTGAAGATCCGATTTCAATGTTGGTGTAAAAAAGTTAAAATGAGAGGAAAATAAAAACATGACCTTAGAAGTAATTATGCCAAAAGCCGGCGTTGATATGACAGAAGGACAGATTGTTCAATGGAATAAAAAAGTTGGCGAATTTGTAAAAGAAGGAGAAATCCTTCTGGAAATCATGACAGATAAAGTCAGTATGGAATTAGAAGCAGAAGAAGACGGCTATCTGATTGCTATCTTAAAAGGGGACGGTGAGACTGTTCCTGTAACGGAAGTTATCGGTTATCTGGGCGAAGAAGGAGAAAATATTCCGACTGCTGTGGCTGCTTCAGATGCTAGTTCAACACCAACTGCAGCCATAACTTCTAACGACGATAATAAGAGTGATGACGCTTATGATATTGTGGTTATTGGTGGCGGACCAGCTGGCTATGTAGCAGCGATTAAAGCAGCTCAATTAGGAGGCAAGATTGCTCTTGTTGAAAAATCTGAACTAGGTGGAACCTGCCTCAACCGTGGCTGTATCCCGACTAAGACCTATCTTCACAATGCAGAAATTATTGAAAGCCTAAGCCATGCGGCAAACCGCGGTATTATCATTGAAAATCCAAACTTTACCGTCAATATGGATAAAGTCCTGGAAACCAAAAACAAGGTTGTCAATACATTTGTCGGAGGCGTTGCAGGTCTGCTTCGCAGCTACGGTGTTGATGTTCACAAAGGAATTGGTACCATTACCAAAGATAAGAATGTCTTGGTGAATGGTGCTGAACTTCTTGAGACCAAGAAGATTATCTTAGCTGGTGGATCAAAAGTCAGCAAGATTAACGTTCCAGGTATGGAATCACCACTTGTTATGACTAGCGATGATATCCTGGATATGAAGGAAGTTCCAGAAAGTTTAGTAATCATTGGTGGTGGCGTTGTTGGTATTGAGCTAGGACAGGCTTTCATGACCTTTGGCTCCAAAGTAACGGTCATTGAGATGATGAATCGGATTGTTCCAGCTATGGATACGGAAGTATCTAAGAACCTTCGCTTGATCTTGGAGCGCAAGGGCATGACCATTTTGACAGAGACCAAGCTGGAAGAAATTGTCGAAGAAAATGGCAAGCTCTGCATCAAAGTTGCAGGAAAGGAAGATATCATAGCTGATAAAGCTTTGCTTTCTATCGGACGCGTGCCTGATTTGGAAGGCATTGGCGAGGTTGACTTTGAACTAGACCGCGGTCGTATCAAGGTCAATGAATATATGGAAACTTCTGTTTCAGGAATTTACGCGCCCGGAGACATTAACGGTACCAAGATGTTGGCGCATGCAGCTTTTCGTATGGGGGAAGTAGCTGCAGAGAATGCTCTCAAAGGCAATCACGTAGTTGCTAAATTAAATCTAACTCCAGCAGCTATTTACACTTTGCCAGAAGTTGCGGCAGTCGGTCTGACTGAAGAACAAGCTCGCGAAAAATACGATATAGCTATCGGCAAATTCAACTTCGCAGCAAACGGACGAGCAATTGCATCTGATGCTGCTCAAGGATTTGTCAAAGTGATTGCTGATAAGAAATACGGAGAAGTTCTCGGTGTTCACATTATCGGCCCTGCAGCAGCTGAGTTAATCAATGAAGCTTCTACTATCATTGAAATGGAAATCACGGTAGAAGAAATGCTCAAAACCATTCACGGTCATCCGACATTTTCAGAAGTTATGTACGAAGCATTTGCAGACGTACTCGGCATGGCAATTCATGCTCCTAAGAAAAGATAAGAGGCACTATGAAATACATTATCAATAATAGTTACGATACAGCTTTCAACATTGCTCTTGAGGAGTATGCCTTCAAGCATCTCCTTGATGAAGATATGATTTTCTTGCTTTGGATTAATAAACCCTCTATCATTGTCGGACGTCATCAGAATACCATTGAAGAAATCAATCGTGACTATGTCCGAGAGCATGGCATTGAGGTTGTTCGTCGTATCAGTGGAGGCGGAGCTGTCTATCATGACTATAACAATCTCAACTACACCATCATTTCCAAAGAAACTGAGAACAAAGCCTTTGATTTTAAGAGCTTCTCTATTCCGGTCATCAAGACTTTGGAAGAATTAGGTGTAAAAGCAGAATTTACAGGGCGCAACGATTTGGAAATTGACAGTAAAAAGTTCTGTGGCAATGCTCAGGCCTACATCAATGGCCGAATCATGCATCACGGTTGCTTGCTGTTTGACGTAGAATTATCCGTCTTAGCGAATGCCTTAAAAGTTTCCAAGGACAAGTTCGAGTCCAAAGGTGTTAAGTCTGTTCGAGCTCGTGTAACCAATATCATTGATGAATTGCCTGAAAAGATTACTGTCGAGCAATTTCGCGACCTCCTGCTAGACTATATGAAGAAAGAATATCCAGAAATGACAGAATATGTCTTCTCCGATGATGAACTAGCTGAAATCAACCATATCAAGGAAACTAAATTTGCTACTTGGGATTGGAACTATGGCAAATCGCCAGAGTACAATGTTCATCGTAGTACCAAATTTACTAGCGGTAAAGTGGAAATCTTTGCCAATGTTGTTCAGTCAAAAATCGAAAACATCAAAATTTACGGAGATTTCTTTGGAATCGAAGATGTAGCAGCAGTAGAAGAAGTCCTCAAGGGTGTTAAATATGAAAGAGAAGATGTTTTAAATGCTCTTGAAAACCTGGATATTTCTCGCTATTTCGCTGGAATTAGCCAAGAAGAAATTGCAGAAGCAGTGGTTGGCTAAATCACAAGACTATAACAAAATAAAAACATTCTTACATTTATTTAACTAAGGATGTTTTTTCTATTGTTTGAAGAAGCTGGTTATCAGGATGTTCAGATGCTTATGGGATACACCACAGCCAATAATCGTTTGGAGAATATCTGCTTTGGAGCAAGTTCCTTATTATCGAACCCTACAGAAATTATTGGATAGATTTTTTATAAAGAGGACGAAACATCATAGCAAATGCGAGGTTTTCCTTCATTATTATATTGACAAGCAACTAGAAAAGTACTAGACTAAAGTTATAAATACATCATAAAATGTCACAAAAATCTGTCAAACTTCTTCGTTTTAGAAAGGATGGTTACTATGGCTAAATTAGATGGAAAAGTTGCTTTGATTACTGGAGCTGCTGTCGGTCTGGGTCAGGGCATTGCCTCAGTCTATGCCAAATATGGCGCCAAGCTCTGCCTTTTCGATCGAGACCCTCAAGTAGAAGCAACTGCTCAAGAACTTCGTGACAGCTACCAAATAGATATTATCAGCTATATCGGTGATGTCAGTCGTCTAGAAGATTTGGAAGTGGCTGTCTCTCAGACTATCCAAGCCTTTGGGCATCTTGATATTGCCTGCTGTAATGCTGGTATCTGCAAGCTGGCGCCCTTTGAAGAAATGACAGACCAGATACGGGATCAACATATTAATGTCAATATCAAGGGAGTTTGGAACACTTGTCAGGCAACCATCAAGCCCATGTTGAAACAGAGAGCAGGCGCTATCGTCATCGCATCATCTGTAACAGGCGATTTGGTTGCTGATGCTGGAGAAACAGCTTACGCGATGACCAAGGCAGCTCTGGTCGGCTTAACCAAGGCCTTGGCAGTAGAATATGCCGATCGCAATATCCGAGTTAACTGCAGCCAGCTAGGCTATGCTCGGACACCGATGGTCGAAAAAATGGCCCTGGAATCCAACCCAGAACATCCAGAAGTTCCTATTCAAGATATTGCGGCCGCTGTTCCAATGAAAAGATTAGCTAAACCGCAAGAAGTAGGGGAACTCTTTGCCTTTTTAGGTAGTGATGAATCCTCCTATCTTACAGGATCTCAAATTGTCATTGACGGCGGTAGTACCCTACCAGAAACTATGAGCATGGGCACAAACTAGCAGCATTTAGCTCAATTCAAATAAAAAGTTTGCATACCTTAAATTATGCAAACTTTTTATTTTATAAATTATCCAATGCATTTTTTTGTTCGTCATTAACAATATGGGTGTAGAGATCTGTAACTTGAGTACTGGCATGTCCTAGCTGATGACTGACCAAAACTTGAGATTTAGTAGCATCATAAAGTCGAGTAGCCAGCGTATGGCGGAGTTTGTGAGGTGTCACTCGAACTTTGAAATCTTCAGAATACTTAGCAACCATCTTTTCTACACTAGAAGCATCAATCCGGTTAGGAACACCTCTATATTCTGTCAAAAAGAGGGCAGTGTCTGATTTTTCAGCTTTATAACGTTTAGAGCGAACCTCCAGGTACCTTTCCAAATAAGCTTTGGCAAAAGCTGCAACATTGACAGAATCTCTTTTCCCGCCCTTACGAGTAACTTCAATGACCATCATTTTGAGATTTAGGTCTTTCAAATCAAGATTTACTGCCTCGGATAGACGAACACCAGACGCAAGAAGCAGTGCTATGATTGCCAAATCTCGCTCTTTATTTTTTTCAAAAGAGGAGAGAGCCCGATTTGATAAATTTTTAGGGTATTCTTCATCAATATAATTCAAAAATTGTTCAGTTTCTTCGCCCAAAAAGAGTTTTTGTTTGATGTTTTCAGCGCGCGCAGCTAAAGTTTCTCTCTTTTTCTTAGTAGACACTTTTTTCATGACATTACGATAGAAATAAGGCTCCCCATTCTCATTTTCCACCTCTTCAGTTAAATATTTATAAAGGCTAGAGAGAGCAGAAAGAGTGCGATTAATGGTGGTTTGCGATACCCCGTTCTGTGTAGTATTGGCATTCAGCAATGGACGCTCCCGTAAGTAAAGAATAAACGCTTCCATATCTTTTTTAGTCATATTTTCCAATACTGACAGAGGAATTTCTGCAATCTGTGACCCATCAGCAATTCCAGAGTCTAAAATCCAATGAAAAAAGCGATCATATTCTTTGAGATATTCATATAAGGTTGTAAAACTGTATGGAACAGTCAATTTAGACTGATAGTATTCCAAAACATACCAAGGCATGATAGCTTTTAGTTTTTCAATTCTTTCTAACAGTATTTCACGTTTCATTAAGATATTCTCCATCATTTCTATATTAATAGAAGTATAGCACACTCCTGTGTTTTTTTCAAGAAAATTATAGTTTTTCGGAAAGATGTATGTAAGAGTCTATTGAAAGATTCGTTTCTTTACTTTGTAATAGATAATACACAATACAAAATAAGATCAGTTGGAATCTAGGTTCATCAGCAAATAAAAGTTCCGGTTGATTTATCATAGCACGACGCACGACAGATACCTGCGCGTTGTAATTGTCCTCCTGAAATTTCTCGAATACACGTTTATCATCAAATGTCAATAGTTTTTCAAAAAAAATAAAACAGCCCACCAAATTGAACTGCTTTATTCCAATCATCATTTGCTACAAAATATGTTTATTTTCGTTTTTTCTTAGCTTTTTTCATTTTATTTGCCATACGTTTCATAGCTTGTTTGGTTGCAAATTCGCCGATTTTTCCTTTAAGTCCGCCACCAAACATCTGGCTCATATCAGGATTACCAGCTCCCCCTAAAGCGGACATATCCATGTTTTGAAGTGCTGACATATCCATCCCGTTCATATTTGGCATATTTTTTGGTAAATTGTTAGGGTTGAGCCCCATCTGCTTCATCATTTTATTCATATCACCAGACATGACACCTTGCATGACTTGCTTTGCTTGGTTAAAGTCTTTGATAAATTTGTTGACTTCGACAAAGCTATTACCAGAACCTGCAGCAATCCGACGGCGACGACTTGGATTAAGAAGGTCGGGATTTTCCCGTTCGGTAGGTGTCATAGATGACACAATGGCACGTTTGCGGGCGATTTCGTTTTCATCTACCTTAAAATTCTTCATAGCAGGATTGTTAGCCATGCCAGGAATCATCTTTAACAAATCTTCCATTGGCCCCATATTTTGTACTTGATCTAGCTGGTCAATGAAATCGTTGAAATCAAAGGTATTTTCTCTCATTTTTTCAGCCATCTCAAGTGATTTTTGCTCATCGTACTCCTGAGAGGCTTTTTCAATTAGGGTCAGCATGTCTCCCATGCCCAAAATCCGACTAGACATCCGATCTGGGTGGAAAGTTTCAATATCGGTAATCTTTTCTCCAGTACCAGTGAACTTAATTGGCTTGCCAGTGATTTGCCGGACAGATAAGGCTGCACCACCACGTGTATCGCCGTCAATCTTGGTCAGAATAACTCCAGTCACTTCCAACTGAGCGTTGAATTCGCGAGCTACATTGGCAGCTTCTTGACCAATCATAGCATCTACGACCAAGAGGATTTCATTTGGTTGAGCTAGTGCTTTGACATCGCGCAGCTCATTCATGAGCTTTTCATCAATTTGTAAACGACCTGCCGTATCAATCAAGACATAGTCATTGTGATTAGCCTTGGCTTGCTCTAGACCTTGACGAACAATCTCTACTGCTGGTACTTCTGTACCCAGTGAAAAGACTGGTACATCAATTTGCTGACCTAGAGTTTTAAGCTGGTCAATGGCTGCCGGACGGTAAATATCAGCAGCTATCATCAAAGGACGAGCGTTTTCTTCTTTCTTGAGTTTATTGGCCAACTTTCCGGCAAACGTAGTCTTACCAGCACCTTGAAGACCGACCATCATGATAATAGTCGGAATTTTTGGAGATTTGATAACTTCTGCCGTATCAGAACCCAGTACAGTAGTCAATTCCTCATCAACAATCTTGATGATTTGTTGAGCAGGATTTAACGTATCAATAACTTCGTATCCGACAGCACGTTCGCGAACTTTCTTGATGAAATCTTTGACAACGGGTAAAGCTACATCGGCCTCCAAGAGCGCCAGACGAATTTCTTTGGTTGCTTCCTGGACATCACTCTCGGAAATTTTGCCCTTGCGACGCAGATTTTTAAAGACGTTCTGCAAACGTTCGGTTAAACTTTCAAATGCCATAAATTTTATTTCTCCTAGTTAATTTCTATGTTATTGGTTATTGATTTTTGCGTTTTTTGAGCTGACAATTCACTATTCTCGATTGTCAATACTAGATAAAATTGCGATTTGCTCTTGTAAATAGGCATCATTAGCATATTTTTCCGTTATTTGATCGAAAATCTGACTTCTGACGATATAGTCTGAATACATGTGGAGCTTCTTTTCATAGTCTTCGAGAATCTTTTCTGTTCGTTTGATATTGTCATAAACAGCCTGACGACTAACTTGAAATTCTTCAGCAATCTCAGCTAAACTATAATCATCTGCATAATAAAGCTCGATATAATTCATTTGCTTATCTGTTAAAAGTGCTGCATAAAACTCAAAAAGAGCATTCATTCGATTGGTTTTTTCAATTTCCATAAAGATTATTATATCAAAAAATACAGATAAACTCTACTAGTGAAGAGCTTTACTCACTAAAAAACACTCTTAAATCACTAAGGGTGTTTACGTATATTAAATTATGTAATTTAAATCAGTTATTTTCCAGATAAAATTCAAATCGTTCGCCGACATACTGACTTTTAACATATTCAAAAGCGGTGCAGTCGTCAAAATAAGAAATCTGTGTCAAAGCAAGAATGGCATGTCCTTTAGGAATTTCTAGATGATGTGCAATCTTTTCTTTGGCAAGACGAGCATAAATGGTCTGTTGAGATTTTCCGATTTTATAGCCATGTTCTTGTAAGGTTTGAAAAAAATGTTTCGTAATTTCTTCTTTATTAAAATTTTTGATGAATTTCTCTGGAATGGAAGCGACTTCGTAAACTACGGGGATATTATCCGCATACCGCACCCGCTCCATTCGGACAACGTTTTCCGTCTTCTCAATTCCTAATTTTTCGACCTCTTCTTTACTTGGCAGTGTTCGACGGTAAGAAATCAATTGACTTGAAGGTGTCTTGCCTTGGGATTTGATGATTTCTGTAAAGCTGGTTGTGCCGCGCATCTTTTCCTGAACCCGTGTACTGGCTACAAATGTACCGCTACCCATACGGCGCTCTAGCACTCCTTCTTCGACTAAAAGAGTGATTGCCTGACGAAGTGTCATGCGGCTAACCTCAAATTGTTCAGCTAAATCGCGCTCACTTGGCAGACGTTGCCCGATTTTCCAGATTTCCTCGTCAATTTCTTTTTTTATTTGATCGTGAATTTTAATATAAGCTGGAAGCATAGTAACCCCTTTCAAGAATGGTTTCCTCTCTTCATTGTATTATCAATTGAAATAAAAGTCAATCGCTACTTAATGTTATTGGAAAAAGTCTTTATTTTGTGTTAGAATAAACAAAGAAAAGTCTTTTAAGAAAGGGAAGAAATGACAACTACAACTGAATTGCAAGATGTCGAAAGAATTATTGTACTGGATTATGGGAGCCAATACAATCAGCTTATTTCACGCAGAATCCGCGAGATTGGTGTTTTTTCTGAGCTGAAAAGCAATAAAATCACAGCTGCTGAGGTTCGTGAGATAAATCCAGTCGGAATCATTTTGTCAGGTGGACCAAAGTCTGTATATGAAGCAGGAGCATTTGACATTGATCCTGAAATTTTAGAATTGGGTATTCCAATTTTGGGAATTTGCTATGGAATGCAGCTTTTGACTCACAAATTAGGTGGGAAAGTTGTACCTGCTGGAAATGCCGGAAACCGTGAGTACGGTCAATCCGAGCTCACTCATACTGTCTCTAAACTGTTTGCAGGAACTCCTGAAAAACAAATCGTTCTCATGAGTCACGGAGATGCTGTCACCGAAATTCCTCAAGGATTTGTACGTACTGGTACTTCTGCCGACTGTCCATTTGCAGCTATTGAGCAACCTGAAAAGCAGATTTATGGCATTCAATTTCACCCTGAAGTACGCCACTCTGTTTATGGGTATGATATTCTACGCAATTTTGCTTTGAATATTTGTGGCGCCAAAGGCGACTGGTCAATGGATAACTTTATTGAAATGCAAATTAAGCGAATTCGAGAAACGGTTGGCGATAAACGTGTTCTTCTCGGGCTTTCAGGCGGTGTTGATTCATCCGTTGTTGGCGTTCTCCTTCAAAAAGCTATCGGAGACCAGCTTATCTGCATCTTTGTAGATCATGGATTGCTCCGTAAGGGCGAAGCAGATCAAGTCATGGATTCCCTTGGAGGAAAATTCGGTCTGAATATCATCAAAGCAGACGCTGCCAAACGTTTCCTTGATAAATTAGCTGGTGTTTCTGATCCAGAGCAAAAGCGTAAAATCATCGGCAATGAATTTGTCTACGTCTTTGATGATGAAGCAAGTAAGCTGAAAGATGTAAAATTCCTCGCACAAGGAACACTTTACACAGATGTCATTGAGTCTGGTACAGATACTGCCCAAACAATCAAATCACACCATAACGTTGGTGGACTTCCTGAAGACATGCAGTTCAAGCTGATTGAACCTCTGAACACCCTCTACAAAGATGAAGTTCGCGCGCTTGGTACAGAACTTGGTATGCCAGATGAAATTGTTTGGCGTCAGCCATTCCCGGGTCCAGGACTTGCTATACGTGTCATGGGGGAAATTACAGAAGAAAAACTCACCACTGTACGTGAATCCGACGCCATTCTCCGCGAAGAAATTGTGAAAGCTGGACTCGATCGTGATATCTGGCAATACTTCACTGTAAATACTGGTGTTCGTTCAGTAGGTGTTATGGGTGATGGTCGAACTTATGATTATACCATTGCTATTCGTGCTATTACTTCTATTGATGGAATGACAGCAGATTTTGCTAAAGTCCCTTGGGAAGTACTACAAAAAATCTCTGTTCGTATCGTCAATGAAGTAGATCACGTCAACCGTATTGTCTACGATATCACCAGCAAACCACCAGCAACGGTTGAATGGGAATAAAAACAGAAAAAGCTAAACTTCTTATTTCTTGAAGTTTGGCTTTTAAATTTGTCAGTTTATTTTCCCCACAAAAATTGAATCAGTAGTTTATCTACTTCTGGGTTTTCATGTAATTGGCTATGTTGTGCTAGTTTGCCGGTAATTTTCTTTTCTTGATAAGATTTGGCATTGTCTGCAACTAAGTATTTCAAACTGCGAGATGAAGAATTTAAAACAGAACCGTCTGATCCATTTTTATAATCACCATAGATATTCAAAACGTCAATTTGATTTTGTGGGAATACTTCACGTAATGGTAATAATCTTTGGAAAGTTTGCGTGACTTGGTTTGGTTGACCTGTTGTTTTGTCAACTTTCACATCAGATGATAAGCCCATAGCTTCTAAACCGGCAGCGAAATTTGCGATATTCACTTGTTTTTGCAGCTGTGGCAAGTTCTCATCTTGAGCATGTTCTAAAAGATAATACAAAATCGACATATTCCCTAAAGAATGACCTACCATATTCATTTTTGTAAAGCCATACTTTTCCTGTAGATTGCTGACGACAGCTTTTGCATACCGTCCAACATCAATGGGATTGCGATTGTCTTCGTAATTCACTTCTACGATTGGATTGATAGCATCTTTGGGAATGTCTCCCCTTAACGTAACTGCACCATTTCTATCAACATTTGCTCGAATAACTGTTTTTGTTACTCCTTCTTTTTTTGCTGCATTCGTCATGTGTCGCTCAGCATTGGCACTACTTCCATAACCATGAAAGAATAGGGTTGGAGTAGTTGATTGCACATACTTCTTTTTGTCTAATTTACCGTCTGCTTCAACGTTGTAAAATAAAAAAGCAGAAATAGCAATCAGAACTGTTAAAAGTCCTGTAGTTAGGACCGCTTTTTTCGTCATTTTTATCGCTTCTTTCTGTGAGATATATTTTTAAGTATAACATGTAACGATATAAATAACAATTGATTTGTTTGAAAACCCCTAGTAGAAATAAGCTACTAGGGGTGATGTTATTAAAACCAATTCATCACTTTCATGATATACATATTCATCCGAACTTGACGAGAGTAATAGAAATTTCCTCCATTGATATAGAGTTTAGAACCATGTAAGAGTGCAATGGGATGATAATAAGAATATGTCTTTCCAGTCACGTTTCCTAAACTTGGTGCAACAATATTTTTGGAATATTTTTTTGCCAAATCAAGGGTATTTTCGCCACCGTGTTTTGCAATGTAATCAATGTAAGCTCGACCAAAGTTATAGGCTTGTACAGCGGTCCAAACATCTACTTTCTTTTCTTGAGCTACATTTAAATTAGTGGATAACGTTTGAACACCTTGGCGAATGCTTTCTTTATTATTTAAAATAGAGTTTTTCTGACCTGTCGCACTCTCGCTAGATTGCATGACATCAGAAACCTTTCCTTTTGTTTCAGTATAAATCATAGCAAGGACAAGTTCTTCATTGGCTGCAGTATCTTGCTCGTCTAGCACTTCTCTCACTAAGCTACGGTAGGTCATCACTTGCTTGACATCATGATGAACTTGAACAAGCTTGTAACCAACAAAGATTAAAAGAATGAGAAGGATCAATTTTCTAAGAATTTTAAACATTATTTACTTTGGATATCTTCTATGTTTTTGATGAGAATGGAATAGGTTCCATTCTCGTTTTGTATGAATTCTACAGATTCTGCATCTTGATAGATGTTATTGGGGACAATGAGTTCAATCCCATTTGAAAGAGAGAGCTTTTGGTTTTCAAATTTTTTCTTCTGACGACTACTATCAATTTCTTCAAATTTAACAGTTTCTGGAATTGTTTCCTTAACCTGATCAATAAAAGTCAAACGAGCTGTCAGATTGTTATCAAATAAGTCATCTGCTAATTTTTCTGGAGACAATTCATCATTTTCTTCTAAATTTTTGAAAATAGACGATTTAACCTTGGATTGAAATTGAAAATCATCCTGATGAAAGCTCTCTGCAACTTTTTGAGCCGTTTTTTCTAAGGCTTTAATAGATTTCTTGGGAGAAATTTCAGGATGGACTTGTAATAGATTATCAGAAAAATAATTGAGAAAAGCACCATTGTATTTAATCCGTTTTTCAATCAAATGGTATTTACGCGATTGAAGATTGATGACCAAGGCTTCATCAGCGCCTGTACCAAATCCCGGCAAGTTGTTCTGGGTAATCTTGATAGGATTGTCTACTTCTCCACCTAAATGGGTGAGGGTTTCCCGCAGAGCGATACGCAAAAAAGCAAAATGCTCTACTCCTTCCTTGTCAAATTGAACAAAAATCAAATCGTTGGTTTTCTGATTTTCGCTCACCGAAAACTCCTCTTTCCAGAGGTTGGCAATACTGATAGAGGTTTCTAAAAGGTCTTTTGTTATATGTGATAAAAAGACATTATCTTCGGTAAAAATGCCCGTTTTGGCCTCATCTGAATAGACACGTTCAATCTTCTTGCGAAGATATTCTTCAATTTTTGGAGTAATATTAAGATATTTATCTGCTAAAAGAAGGTCGGTGTCTGATGGACTAAATTGATGAATAATAGCTTTTTTTACGTAAATGTCCATTTCAGTCCTCATATAGTGGAAAGGCATCGGTCAATTCTTTAACTTCTGCACGGACTTGCTCTAAAACAGCTTCGTTGTTTGCATTCTCTAAAGTTTTGATGATCAATTCTGCTACTTTAGTACTTTCAGCTACCCCAAAGCCACGAGCTGCAATAGCTGCAGTTCCAATACGAATGCCACTTGTTTTAAATGGAGATAAGGTTTCATAAGGGATAGAGTTTTTGTTGAGAGTGATATGGACATCATCCAAAAGGTTTTGAGCGATTTTTCCATTTTCAACGACTTTGGTCACATCCACAAGGAAAAGGTGATTCTCCGTACCGCCTGAAATAACACGGAAATTACCATGTTGTTGGAATACTTGAACCATTGCCTTAGCGTTATCCAAAATTTGCTGAGTATAAACTTTGAAATCTGGATCCAATACTTCTTTGAAAGCAGCTGCTTTAGCTGCCACGACATGCTCTAGCGGTCCTCCTTGAATTCCTGGGAAAATTGCGGAATTAATCTTTTTCGCCAACTCTTCATCATTGGTCAAAATTAAGCCGCCACGAGGTCCTCGAAGGGTTTTATGAGTGGTAGTTGTCGTAATATGTGCATACGGTACTGGACTTGGATGCAAACCAGCAGCAACTAAACCGGCAATATGAGCCATGTCTACCATGAGTTTGGCTCCGACAGTATCTGCAATTTCACGAAATTTAGCAAAATCAATAATATGTGAATAGGCAGAAGCACCTGCAACAATCAATTTAGGTTTGACTTCTTTAGCCTGCGCCAAAATAGCATCAAAGTCTAAAAGTTCCGTTTCAGGATCGACATTATAAGGCACAAAGTTATAGGTTTTCCCAGAGAAGCTAACAGCTGCGCCATGTGTCAAATGTCCGCCTGCTGCAAGATCCATTCCCATTACTGTATCACCTGGATCAATTAAGGCCATATAAGCCGCACAATTCGCCTGACTGCCTGAGTGGGGTTGAACATTGGCAAATTTTGCTCCAAAAATTTCTTTAGCACGTTCAATTGCTAATGTCTCAATCACATCCACAACGTCCGTACCACCATAATAGCGACGACCTGGATAACCTTCGGCATATTTATTGGTTAAAATAGAACCTTGTGCTGCCATAACAGCTTTTGAAACAACGTTTTCTGAAGCAATCAATTCAATATTGTTTTGCTGACGTTTTTCTTCTGCAGCAATGGCTTCCCAAAGCTCAGCGTCATATTCTTTATAGTCTTTATGGTTAAAAATCATAAGAGTCTCCCTTCTCTTAAAGCGGGGCTAAAACCTATTTAGTCAAGGTTTAGAAGTGAATTTCTGGAATTTTAGTGAGAATTTCTTCGCAAGTGACAGCACCTTGGCGTAGAATATATGCTGTTTCACCAGATAAATCCAAAATAGTTGAATCCTGTCCTGTTAGAAAAGCATCATCTTCTATACCAAGAACTTCGTGATTGAAATCGGTCATAATTTGCTGGAAGTTTACTCCGCTACTCTTTCCAGATAAATTTGCGGACGGACCAATGAGAGGTCCAAATTTTCTAATCAAGTCCAATGTTTTAGGATGACTAGGGACACGAAAACCAATTGTTTTCATACCTGAATTTACCCAAATCGGAACTTGTTCATTAGCTTGTAAAATAATGGTCAAAGGACCGGGTAAAAAGGCTTGATAGAGCTTTTTTAAATACTGAGGCTGATGTTTGGAAAATTGATAAATTTCTTCTAAGCTTGAAACATTTAAATTCAAGGCCTTTTCGCGAGGTCTACCTTTTAAGTCATAGACATGACTGACGGCCTGCTCGTCCAGTGCCTTACAAAATAAACCATATACAGTCTCTGTTGGCAGCACGACCGCTCCTCCGCTGCTCAGTATTTCCTCAATTTTATCCATTATCTACCACTACCATTCTATCTTTTCCGAATTGATCTTGCAAGACGCGAATTCTCATTTTTGGAAATGCAGACTCAAATAATTTTTTTACATGTTCCCCTTGCTTGTAGCCAATTTCGAGATAGATTTTACCTTTTTCTGTCAAACGTTTTTGGGCGTTCTCAGCAATTTTTCGATAAACAGCATACCCGTCTTCTTCAGCAAAAAGAGCAAGATGAGGTTCTGAAGCAAGGACATTTAGTCCTACTTCTTCTCTGTCCGTCTCTGAAATATAGGGCGGATTGGATACAATAATATCATACTTTCCTGTAATCGCCTGAAAGCAATCAGACTGAACAAAATCAATCACTACATCAATTGCTTCCGCATTTTCTTGCGCCAAATCCAGAGCATCTTGGGAAATGTCGGAAGCCGTGACCTGCCAATTCGCACGCTCAGCAGCCAAAGATAGAGCAATTGCTCCACTTCCAGTGCCAATATCCAAAACTTTCAGACTGCTATTTTGATTTTCAGACAAGATAAGGTTGACCAATTCTTCGGTTTCTGGTCGGGGAATTAGCACTCGTTCATCTACTTTGAACGAATGTCCATGAAATGCTGCGTTCCCAATAATGTATTGGGCAGGTTTATGAACCAATAATTGAGATTGAATCTTTTTCAGTAATTCTATATCATCTGCTGTTGCTTCTGCTTGCATTTTCAGCACAAATTGGGTGAAGGATAAGTTTCTCAAAGACCGAAAGGTAAAGGAGAGGCTTTCAGCTTCTTCGCCAACTGCTTCAAGCTGTTTTTCCATTTCAGCAAGAATTTGAGCTAATTTCATTATTTATTCAATTCTTCTAGTTTTTGTGTTTGGTCATACAATACCAAGGCGTCCACGATTTCATCTAATTTTCCAGCTAAAATCGTATCTAGCTTTTGCAGCGTTAAACCAATACGGTGATCTGTCACACGATTTTGTGGAAAATTATAGGTACGAATCCGCTCCGATCGGTCTCCAGTACCAATAGTTGATTTCCGCTCGGCATCTTGCTCGTCTTGCGCAATTTGCGCAAAATGATCCGCTACACGCGCACGGATGATCTTCATAGCTTTGTCGCGATTCTTTTGTTGGGTTCGTTCTTCCTGCATTTCAACCTTAATATTTGTCGGCAAATGAACGATCCGAACGGCTGTTGCAACTTTGTTGACATTCTGACCGCCAGCACCAGAAGCGTGATAAATGTCAATCCGAAGATCTTTTGGATCAATATCATATTCCACTTCTTCAACTTCAGGCATGACTAAGACTGTTGCTGTCGAAGTGTGAACTCGTCCTTGACTTTCTGTCACTGGGACACGCTGTACACGATGAGCACCTGATTCGTATTTTAGTTTGGAATAAACGGATTGACCAGAAACCATCGCTACTACTTCTTTGAAGCCACCGACTCCATTCATAGAGGCTTCCATAACCTCGAATTTCCAGCCTTGCGATTCGGCGTATTTTTGATACATTGTCAGAAGATCACCGGCAAAGAGCGAGGCTTCGTCACCTCCTGCTGCACCACGAATTTCTAAGATGATATTTTTATCGTCGTTTGGATCTTTTGGTAAAAGAAGAATTTTCAATTTTTCCTCGTATTCTTCTTTTTCAGCTTTTGCGTCTTTGAGCTCTTGCTTTGCCATTTCTTCCAAATCAGTATCGCCAGAAGCGCCTTTGATCATTTCCTCAGCATCTGTGATGTTTTGGAGCACCCTTTTATATTCACGATAAGTTGCTACCGTATCGCGTGTACTCGCTTCTTCTTTGGACAATTCCATAAAACGCTTGGTGTCACTAACAACATCTGGGTCACTCAGAAGTTCTCCCAACTCTTCATAGCGATCTTCAACGGCTTGTAGTTGTTCATAAATATTCATCGTTTGCTACACCTCTCCTTAACTCTTCATTTCGTCAATTTCTGGCTTAAAATAATGCTTCCGACAGACAGGAATATATGTTTCATTCCCACCGATTTGAATTTGCTCACCTTCATAGACCGGCTTACCATTCGTTGTTCTTAATACCATGGTTGCTTTTTTGGAGCAAAATTGACAAATTGTTTTAATCTCATCAATTTTATCTGCTAGAAGCAAGAGATATTTCGAGCCTTCAAATAACTCATTGCGAAAATCATTTTTCAAACCAAAAGCCATAACTGGTACGTTTAATTCGTCAACTACCCTCGCTAAGTCATAGACATGACGACGAGATAGAAACTGCGCTTCATCAATCAATACACAATAAGGCTTTTCGGGCATTTCCTGAATAAAGTGGAAAATATCAGTATCTTCTGCTATTGCAATTGCTTTTCGCTTCATTCCGATACGACTAGAAACAACGCCAAAACCGTCACGTGTATCAAGTGCGCTCGTCATAATGACAACACCTTTGCCTTGTTCTTCATAGTTGTGTGCTACTTTTAAAATTTCGATTGTTTTGCCCGAATTCATCGTGCCATATTTATAATACAACTGAGCCATTTTCTTTAATTCGTTCCAAATTCTCCAATTTTTAATACTTCTTATTTTACCACATTCTGACACGCTTTAAAACCTAATTTGTGATAAAATAAAAATATCAAAAATAAAAAGGAGAAACCATATGCCATTTGTCAGAATTGATTTATTTGAAGGACGCACGTTAGAACAAAAGAAAGCTCTTGCAAAAGAAGTTACTGCTGCTATCGTGAAAAATACTGGCGCGCCACAATCTGCTGTTCATGTCATCATCAACGACATGCCAGAAGGGACTTATTTCCCACAAGGTGAAATGCGTACAAAATAACAAAAAAAAGAATCTTGGATAAAAATCTGAGATTCTTTTTTAATTCAGAATGATAAATGATGTAGATGCAACATTTAAGCTAATTTCGTTTTTGAATATGATTAAGACGAAGTTGGTATAAAATGCCACTAACGACCAGACTAGAGATTAAACCAATCCAATAAGCAAAGGGACCTAAATTTGTCGTGTGATCCAATAGTAACCCAACTGGTAGCGACACCCCCCAATAGCCAATCAATCCCAAATAAAATGGCACTTTTGTATCCTTATAACCACGTAAAATTCCTTGAAGAGGCGCTGCGAAAGTATCTGCTAATTGAAAAAACAAACTATAAGTTAAGAAAACCGATGTCAGACGAATGAATTCTTTGTTGGTTCCATATAATGAAGCGACTTGATAACGGAAAAGATATAAAAATGTCAGCGTGAAAACAGCGAACCCAAGCGCAGTCAATCTTCCCAAAACACAATATTTTCTGACATAGTCTAGACGCTTTGCGCCAATTTCGTAAGAAACGATAATCGCCATAGCATTAGAAATGCTCATAGGAAAAGCATACATAAGATTGGAAAAACTAATAGCAGATTGGTGGCTGGCAATGATTAACGAAGAAAACTTAGCCATAAGCAAACCTACGACTGAAAATATCACAACTTCTGCAAAGACAGTTCCGCCAATAGGAAAACCGAGACGAATCCCTTCCAGCAACTCTTTTTTGTCTAAAGGACGAATTTTCCATAATTGATATTTTTTTATTCTAGGATGTCTTTTGGCAACTACCACCGAAAGGACTAACAGCACCCAGTAAGCCAACGAAGTCCCTAGCCCCGCTCCTGATCCACCCATTTCTGGGAAGCCAAATGCTCCATAAATTAAAATGTAGTTAAAACTGGCATTCAACGGTAGCAAGAGCAACATAAGATACATGGATAATCTTGTCAATCCTAATGCATCTAATAAAGAGCGTACAACACTAAATAAAAGCAAAGGGATAATACCAAATGCCAAATACCAGAGGTAGTGTATAGAGACTTCTGCTACTAATGGTTCTAATCCAATATTGGACAAAACAAGCGGTGCACCTAGAAAAACGAGCCCAAACAAGAGAAGAGACAAGCCGAGAGATAAATAAATAAACTGATAAAAATCAGAAGCGATTTTTTCTTCCTGTTTTTGTCCTAGATGATGTCCAATAATCGGAACCAAGGCTGAGACAATACCAGTCAAAAAAGTAAAAAACGGACTCCATAAGCTAGTCGCCATTGAAACTCCCGCCAAATGCAACGTATGGTATTGCCCTGTCATGGTTGTATCCACAAACGAGGCTGAAAAATTGGCCAGTTGATAAATCAAAATTGGCAAAAAAATCGAGATAAATAAGGTCATTCTTTCTTTTAAATTGCGAGCTTGGTACATACAATCTCCTCAAACAATACTTTCTCTCTTAACTATACTATAAGCACTTAGAATAGTCAAAAAAGCTAGGAGGAAATCCTCCCAGCCTCTTGCCGAGCTTTATCTCTTCTCACGATTTAAAATAAGATTCAATACAATCGCAATGACGCTCGCCATAACAATTCCATTTGAGAAAAACATTTGCAAGCCAGTTGGCAAACTGTTAAAAAGATTGCTTCCATTTAGGCCGACTCCTGCGGAAATAGATACAGCGGCAATCAAGAAATGGTGTTCATTGTGTTCAAAATCAACTCGCGCTAGCATTTGCATTCCCTGAACAGAAACAAAACCAAACATGACAAGCATAGCACCACCGAGTACAGGACTTGGGATGATTTGTGCCAAAGCTCCGAATTTCGGTACCAATCCTAACAAGACTAAGAATCCTGCTGCATAATAGATTGGGAGCCGTGTTTTAATTCCAGAAAGTTTGACCAAACCAACATTTTGTGAAAATCCTGTATAAGGGAAAGTGTTAAAAATACCGCCAAGAAGCACTGCAAGTCCTTCTGCACGATAACCATTTCGCAGACGAATGCTATCTAACTTTTCGTTTGTAATATCTGAAAGTGCAAAATAAACACCTGTTGATTCTACCAAAGAAACTGTTGCGATAATACACATCATGACGATGGATGAAAGTTCAAACTTAGGTATTCCAAAATAAAACGGTGTCGGAACATGTACAAGAGGAGCTTGAGTTACTGGCGCAAAATCTATTAAGCCCATAAAGCTGGCAATAATCGTTCCAATAATTAAGCCAATCAGAATGGAAATGGATTTTAGAAAGCCTTTCGCAAAGATATTTACTAACAGTATAATTAAAATCGTGACAACAGCCAACAGCAAACTTTGTGCAGTTGGTTTTTCACTATTATTCCCCATATTGCCAATCGCAACAGGAATAAGTGTCAAACCAATAGTTGTAATCACTGAGCCCGTCACAATTGGTGGAAAGAAATTAGCAATTTTAGAAAAAATGCCTGCAATCAAAAGAACGTAGATACCGGAAACGATGAGCGCTCCAAACATAGCTCCGCTTCCATGTTTTTGACCAATCATAATCAGAGGTGCAACCGATTGAAAAGCAACTCCAAGTACGACTGGCAGGCCAATTCCGAAATATTTATTGAGTTGCAATTGCAAAAACGTTGCCACACCACACATAAAAATATCTGTGGAGATGAGATAGGTCAACTGTTGGCTCGAATAACCTAGCGCACCAGCAATCATAATGGGTACAAGGATTGACCCAGAGTACATTGCTAATAAGTGCTGCAAACCTAAGACAGCTGCCTGTGAATGTTTTTCTTCTTTCAGTTCCATTATGCATCAGCCTCCATAAATACAACTTTTCCATTTTCAAATTTTTGAATACGAGCCAACGAAACGACTTTTCGCTTATCTTCTTCTAGCAACTTTCTTCCTTCTTGGAATGATTTTTCAATCACAATACCAATCGCTTCCACATGGGCACCTGATTGTTCAATGATATTAACAAGCCCTTTAGCTGCTTGCCCATTTGCTAGAAAATCATCGACAATAAGCACTTTATCATGATGATTTAAAAATTTCCCTGCAATTGAGACCGTACTTGTCACTTGTTTGGTAAAAGAATAGACCTCTGTCGTCAAAATATCTTCCGTCATAGTAATGTTTTTTGACTTTTTCGCAAAAATCATCGGAACGCCCAATGCTTCTGCTGTATAAATAGCAGGTGCGATGCCAGATGCTTCAATTGTCACAACTTTTGTAATACCAGCCGAGCGAAAATAGGTTGCAAACACTTTACCAATTTCTTTCATCAAGTTGAAATCGACTTGGTGAGTCAGAAATGAATCCACTTTTAAAATATTTTCTCCTAAAACATTTCCATCTTTTAGGATACGTTCTTCTAATAATTTCATAAAATCTCCTTTTAGAAAAAACAAAAGGCTTGCCAAAAGCAAGCCTAAAACAATTGGTTACCCAACTGAATACAAAATTCCTTGCTAAAAACATAGCAGGAAAGTTGAAGACTTACTTATTGTTAGACATTAGGTGCCTTGTAGAAACATTACGCCAAATTCGTAATATAAATAAGTAATTATTTTATTATTAATGCGCATCACCGTTCCAAATAGAATTTTTCACAATGACGTAATCTACGTGCTTAAGACCAGCTAAGTCTCTTCCGCCAGCATAGGAAATAGCACTTTGCAAATCCTGCTCCATTTCAACCAAAGTGTCAGCTAAATGTCCTTTAACCGGTAAAAGAATTTTCTTTCCTTCCACATTCTTATACGTACCCTTTTGGTACTCTGAAGCCGAACCATAATACTCCTTGAATTGTTCACCGTCTACTTCGACCGTTTGACCTGGGCTTTCGATATGACCTGCGAATAGGGAACCAATCATCACCATGGTAGCACCAAAGCGAATAGATTTGGCAATGTCGCCATGCGTACGAATACCACCGTCCGCAATAATCGGTTTGCGAGCAGCTTTTGCACACCAACGAAGAGCCGCTAATTGCCAGCCACCTGTACCAAAACCAGTTTTTACTTTTGTGATACAAACTTTCCCTGGCCCAATACCAACTTTGGTTGCATCTGCTCCAGCATTTTCCAGCTCACGAACAGCTTCTGGTGTCCCGACATTTCCTGCAATCACGAAAGTATCAGGGAGTTCTTTTTTGATGTGCTGAATCATATCAATCACACTATCTGAATGCCCATGCGCAATATCAATCGTGATGTATTCTGGAGCATCTTCTTTCAACTGGCTAACAAAATCATATTCATAATCTTTCACACCAACCGAAATAGACGCAATCAGTCCTTGCTCATGCATACGCTTGACGAAAGGAATGCGGCCAGCTTCGTCAAAACGGTGCATGATGTAGAAATAGCCACTTTTCGCCAATTTTTCTGCTACATCTTCATCCAGAATTGTTTGCATGTTAGCTGGAACAACAGGAAGTTTAAAAGTATGATTCCCAAAAGTAACTGTCGTATCTGCTTCTGAGCGGCTTTTGATGATACATTTATTCGGAATCAATTGGATATCTTCATAGTCAAAAATAGGAAATTCGTTCAGCATATCATTCTCCTTTAATTTTATGCTAAAAATGACCTACCTATGCTTTCGCATCGCTACGTCTTTCCTGACGTTTCCTTTAGTATTATAACACAAGGTACAGAAATTACAATATAATGACGTATAATATTTTTTATCATTCGGAAATTGCGAGTTGTTCTTTCAGATTCTAAAAAAAAGAGGTCTCCCTCTTTTACAAGAGTAAATCTTTAATGCGTCCAATATCTGATTTTTTCAATACCACATAAATCATATCTCCTAGATACAGGCGCGTGCTGCCATTCACTGTTTGGTTCTTTCCGTTGTGGTGTTGCATGGTAATTAGAATATCTCTTGGCAACTCCAACTCATGAACTTGCTTGCCGGCTATTTTTTCAGAGACAGGAATTTCGATAAGGGTTGTCTCTCCGTCATCTGCCACACTATCTGGAAGCATTCGCTCTAGCATAGCTTCATACACAGGTGCTCCGCCTAATAAATCCATTACAACATATGCCACTAAAGTCACTAAACCAAGAGGCATGAGGTTTCGTATATCTCCAACCATCTCAGTCACCAAGATAATTGCTGTCAATGGAGCTTTAGAAATTGCACCAAAGTAGCCGCTCATACCTAAAATAATAAAAATAGGAAATTGCTCTTGTGTTGCAAAGCCTAATTGCACACAAACGACACCAACAATTGCTCCCAAAAGAGAGCCAAGAGCTAAAATGGGGAGAAAAATACCACCAGGAAGCCCACTACCATAACTAATCATACTCCAGATAAAGCGAATAACGAAAAACATCACTAATGTTAATAGCAGATAGTGTTGACTGGTTAAAGAGAGAACCAGTTGATTGCCACCGCCTAAAAGCTGTAGAAGGAAATATCCTACTGGCAAAATGAAAATAAAAGCTATAATAGGATAATATTGCGGAGAAAGGTGCAAAACTTCTCCAATCATATCATAAATGCGAGGCATAGCTAAAACAACTTTTTCATATAAAAATCCTGAAAAACCAAGAAAAATTCCTAACAACAAATAAAGCCAGTATTGCCCTAGTCCCATCAGAGGAATATTATCTGGCATATTTAATACAGGGGTCATTCCAAAAATCATAAGTGAAACAAAATTCGCCGTTAAACTTGCCGCCAAAGACGAGACCCAAAAGAAACGCGAAAAATGATGATAGACTTCCTCAATAACAAACAGTAATCCCGCAATCGGAGCATTAAAAGCTGCTGCCAGCCCTGCTGCCGCTCCACTAGCAATCAAAGAACGCTCTTCCACAGGGCTTAAATGAAGATGTTTGGCAATTCCTTTTCCACCCATTGCTCCCAGCTGGATACTTGGACCTTCACGTCCTAACATTAAGCCACTTGCAATGGCTAAAACACCCAGAATATATTTTTTCCAGAGAACGCTCCACCATGATAAGCTCATCAGACCTTTCAGCTCTGCTTCTACTTGCGGAATTCCAGAACCTTTAATATCCTTTTCCGAGAGCGTTAACTTTGCACTTATCCAAATCACGCAAGCATAAAATAACAGAATAAAAGCAAACCAAATCATACTATCATGCCCTTGCTGATAGAAATGTTGAACAATATGAAATCCCTTTTCAATCAAAAAACGAAAAGAACCGACAATTGCACCTACAATAATCCCGACTAAAATTCCTCTTGAAACTTGCAGAATAACCGAACTAGATGTAAACGCAAATTCTTTCTTGGTATTTGATGTTCCCTTTTCTGTCTGAACAGACATCATTACCTCCCAATATGTTCTCCTTCTATTTTAGCATAATTTTTCTTATTGCTTATAGAAATTATTTTAGAAAATGAAGTCTAGAGAAAAAATCAAACCAGCTTCATGCGAAACTGGTTTATGATAATATCCTTATTAAATCTCTACACTGTTTATTTGCTGATCATTAATTGTATAACAATTACGATAAATCTTCGCTTTCTTCTTGTTTTTTACTATAAATGAGATTAAATAAATCTCTTTTTAAGCTGTCTAACTGCTAAGGTATAGAAGACAAAAAT